>CAZRIE010000081.1:0-18838 GCA_964600075.1 uncultured Flavobacteriaceae bacterium | reverse complement strand
AGGGCATTTTTTAACATCTTTTTTTTAAAACTAGGCTTACTCCTGAAAGTGCCTAGAGAAGTGTGGTTGGGTTGATCACAAGTACCATATCCCAAACACCAAATTCCAAATAATTCTCGGAAAAACCTTCTATTTTGGAATTTACGTAAAGATGTGGTTGGTCTATATTAACCAAGGATGGGGTTGGAGCTATGTAGCTATTAATTATACAACGTATTCGCAACGGTATTCTTTCAATCCATTTTTAGTTTCTTCCATAGTTTGAGCAATATCCAGGCACTCAGCGCTGTCAAAAACAACATAAATATGCCCAGCCCCAAATTGCCATAAATAAGATACCCTATGGCAAACAGGGCCGAAAAGACCATAAAGCTCCCCGTTACCATACAGAGGATGGCGTTGGGAACGTCCCACTTTTCGGATACCCCGTAGTCGTCCGGATCTTCTTCCCTGATTTTGTTCAGTATCTTTTTCCAGCCCCGCCCCCCTGGCCGTATCAATCGGTAAAATGATTTCAGGGTTTTCTCGTCCGAGGGCTTGGTCAACAAAGTAACCGCTACCCAGGCAACCGTAGTAATCGAAGTTCCAAGTACAAGCTTTAACGAAGATGACAAAGCCGGAAGGTCGGTATGCGGATGTACCGCTTCAAAGTATAGCGCGATCAAAAGAGATACTGCCATGGCCGTTATTTCGCTCCAGGCATTGATTCGGTACCAGAACCATCTTAATATGAACAAAAGACCGGTACCGGCCCCTATCTGCAATATGATGTTGAACGCTTGTAGCGCATTGCTAAGGAACAGGGCCAGTACAGCTGAAAAAAGCATGAGCAGCACGGTACTCGACCGCGCCACGAAAACCAATCTTTTAGATGATGCCTTTGGTTCTATAAAACGTTGGTAGAGATCATTGACCATATAGGAAGATCCCCAGTTGAGGAGCGTTGAGATGGTGGACATGAAGGCCGCTATCAGCGATGCCAATACCAGGCCCAATAGACCCGCGGGCAAATGTCTTAGCATGACCGAGTAGGAGATATCGTCCTTGACCACGGAGGGATCCATATCGGGCAGAGCGGTTACCAAGTCCGATATTTCAGGATACATTACCAATGAGGCCAAAGCTATCAATATCCAGGGCCAGGGCCGTATGGCATAGTGTACGATATTGAATAATAGGGTGGCCCATACCGCATTTTTCTCGTCCTTGGCAGAAAGCATTCGCTGGGCGATAAAACCGCCGCCGCCGGGCTCCGAACCGGGATACCACACGCTCCACCATTGTACGGCTATGGGGATTATAAATACTGTAACAAGCAGATCCGTATTTGAGAAATCAGGCAAGATACTTAGTTTTCCCACCAAGTTTTCATGAGCGAGCAAATTGTCTAGGCCGCCGATTTCAGGAAGGTCCACGATTACTATGGTAGCCCATATCGAACCTACAATGGCCATAAAAAACTGAAAGAAATCGGTGATTAATACACCTTTCAAGCCTCCAAGGGAACTATAGATTACGGTTACAACCGAGGCTATCAAAAGGGACTGAACGGGAGACAGCCCCAATAGGACGCCCCCTATCTTTATAGCAGCCAAGCATACCCCGGCCATGGTAACGATATTAAAGAAAAAACCCAGATAGACGGCTCTAAAACCTCTTAAAAATGCGGCTTCCTTTCCACTGTACCGAAGTTCGTAGAATTCAAGATCGGTCAGTGCCTTGGAGCGTCGCCATAACTTGGCGTATAAGAACACGGTCAGCATCCCAGTCAATAAAAAGGACCACCACACCCAATTGCCCGATACCCCGTTGGTACGCACAATATCGGCTACCAGATTGGGCGTATCGGCCGAAAAGGTAGTGGCGACCATCGATATCCCCAATAACCACCAGGGCATGGTACGCCCCGACAAAAAGAATTCCGAGGTATTCTTCCCCGCTTTTTTGGATACGACAATGCCAATTAGCAATGAAATGACGAAAAAAGCGCCTATTATACTCCAATCTATTGGCTTTAACTCCATACGCTACTTTATTTGATTTTTAGCTGTTCAACTTAATATTAACTATACACTGAAATCGTTTGAACAAGTTCAAAAGTAACTAGAAGAAGTAAACAATTGACGCCAGAATTGGTCATATTGGCTCCATTTGATAAGATTAATGCCCCAGTGCGGGCTAGCACCTGTTGTCCAAGCAGAAACTCTTCCTTTACCAAGTGAATTTTGAGATAGTAATGGAAACCATTCATCCCAGTACTTAATCTCCAATAGTGTTTCACTTTCGTTTCTTTTTTCGGTTTGGTTGAAACCAAGAATAGGAGGAAACCCCGAAAAATCAATACCTTCAAGTATCGGGTGGTTATCTACAGTGCTACGAATCTCGAAACTTGCTGTAGATTCTAAAAGATCATCTGTTTCTAGACATTTTACTGGAAGTACGTCACGGAACAGACTTCGTCCCCAACCTCCTTTACCACCTTGACCACTAAAACTGTACCAACCACCATTCATATGAAAATGCCCTCCATCTTTAATCCAATCGATTAGGATTTGGAAACGATCCGGGAACGTAATAAACTTATCTTTCCATAGGTGTCGATTAAAGAAATCGGGATGCAACATCATACATTTTGTTTCTACATCTCCAAAAATAATGGTAGTAGCCCATTTTAAACGTTCATCGAATGCTTCAGGTGACATATTGTACAATTCCCATGATGGTTGGGAAATAACCGTTGCTCCTTCTATTTTTTTTATTGCATTTACTAAGGGAAGCGCATAGTTAAGAACTTCGACATTTTTTTTAGCAGATAGAAAAGGCGATTCAATAAATTCATTTCCTGTGTGTATACACCAGTTTCCGACATGCCAAACGTTCAATTTTTTTTCCATTATTAATTACTACTTCGAGTTCTATTTATATTGAAATCTACTTTGATTGCTGTCTTAATTTTGAAGGCCTAGACCATTTTGATAGTGGGGGTATCTTTTTTTAACCTTCCTAGTTCTTTATCACTATTAAAAAGTAATGGAATGCAATGCAATTGCTTTCCATTAGGAGCCTTTGGTGGATTTTTCTAAAGATTTTAATCATCTGAAGTAGTGGTTGGCGGTTGGAATACCAAGGTACGGAAATATTTAATTCGCAACTTTCATGATATCTAAAACTATGTTTGATTTTATACAAAGGATTTGTAAGGTGTTCAAGTAACTTCCATTTTTCTGTATATTGCTGAGTTACAAATTCGGGAGAATCTACCGAGCTATTCAATATCGAAGTTTGAATCGAGAAGGGTGGTAGGGATAAATGAAGTATTAAAATATGAGATGTAAATTTTAGTTATAAAATTCCATAGTTTCGCTTTTTAGAAAGGATTTGAAACTGATAACTGTGGTAAACCAATAGAAAAATGAAATATAAAAACATCGTATCCGTAGGCTTTTTTACACTTATGATAGCGCTTTCTTCAGAAGTCTTAGTCGCACAGAATCTTGTAATTCCGAGGGGAAGCCCAAAAGCTTCCATTAGTCAATTTATAGGAGTTTGTAATGTAATTGTTGATTATGGTAGACCTAGTGTTAGGAACAGAAAAATTTTAGGTGACTTGGTGCCCTATGATAGGGTTTGGAGGGCCGGAGCCAATGAGGCGACCACGATTTCATTCAACCATTCCATAACTATTGAAGGTACTAACATCCCCGCTGGTAAATATGGACTGTTTATGATTCCCCAAAAAAATAATTGGGTCGTCATTTTTAATAAAGACACTGAACAATGGGGTGCCTATAACTATAATGAAAAAGACGATGTTGTCCGTTTTGAAGTAGATCAAGTACAGAGTGACTTTACAGAAATATGTACCTATTCTTTTGTGGACGTTAATAAAACAAAGGGTGTTTTACGATTGCAGTGGGAAAATTTTAAAATTGATATCCCTATAGCAACCGCTACGCATGACCAAACATTAAAAGATATTGCAACAATCACCAATAAAGCAAAAGAAAATTGGTACAATTTCTCGGCAGCAGCACAGTATCATTTTTATGAGCGAAAGGAAGCAGAAAAAGCATTGGAACTCATTGATGTCGCAATAGCTTTGGAAGCACCAAACCCTGCGCCTTGGATGTTGAAATCACAGATTTTGGCCTATCAAGAAAAATACAAAAAGGCTATTCACTATGCAGAAGAAGCAATCCTCATATCTAAAAAGTATAATCTTCTTCATGAGGTTGAAGAAAATGAAGAAAAAATAAAAGCTTGGGCAAAGCTATAATATGCCAGTGTTGTATAGCGTATAAATGTATTCACTTCGCTTTAACTATAGTGTAACAATAACGATTCTACTTTTAATTAAATCGTGTGATTAAGGCCTGCACCATTGCCGATTTGGAAAACAATTTAGCGTTTAGGGAATCACATGACAGAAACCACCCAATCCCGTTCTTTGAAAAAAGGGGGATGGTTGATGTAGTTCGGGTTACGAATTTAGAAATACGGGTTTTGAAAAAAAATATTGTCCCCTTGAGGGGGCTTTAGAGGTGTTGGTGAAATTATTTCACGGGGTTCATTCCAAGTGTTGCTTAATGAGAAGCTCAAAGTCGGGAAACTTTGCGCAGCCGGTTTTCATTAAATGCCTTTGAAAAAGCAGTTTTAACCCTCTTATTAAGAACAATTTAGTGATTGGGTAAGTAGCCCTCAAACCTGATTAATTTGCTATCGTCTTGTTGATAGGTTATAGGCTTGGGATTTAACCAGTCGACTACCATATCTTTTAGAGCATAAGCGAAAAAGTGATTTCCTGAAGCGGTATAATGACCATTAAAATAACGCTTCATATAGTCATCCAATGTGAGATTAAAATTTTTGAAATCTTCGAGATGTACCGCGTTCATATCAAAAAACCGATACTTATTGGATTGGATAAAATCAACAATCTCTTGATCATATCGAGGTTCCCCCTTTACCATTGATTTAAACACTCCATAAGGGTCAAAATGGATGAGTAGGAGCTCTTTTCCATGTTTCTTACAAAATGCATTCGTTTTTTTTAATATGTACTTTGTAGCTTCAAAAGCATATTTGTTTTTTAATGCAGTAGCTGTCTTTATCATTTTTTCAGGATTGGAAAAATCCATTTCTGGCAGTTCTAATATATGGGCCAGTTTGTTTAATCCTTTCGTATCGACATCTGAATTAACCATGTCAGCACTTAGTAAGTGAAGCTGTAACATCAGATCATCTTTTAGATTTTCATACATAAAATCCGAATCAGACATGTTGTATACATCTTCCTTGACAGCTATTCTGTTTTCCTTTTCAACCAGTTTTCCGGTATCCGTGTCCATTTCAATATTTGACCAGAAATTGCCATGAAACATATAGCCACCATAATCGTTCCAGTGGGTATAATAGGTGGCATAACGACATCTAAATACACTTCTTACATAATCATCGCCCCACATATAGAGCATTACATATTTAGAATCTTTATCAACTTTTTCCCTTCTTATCAACCTCCTATACGCCTGGTAAATACCAAACCCGCCCATGCCAAAATTTTGAACTGGTTCGCCCAAATGACCTGCAAGATATTCTTGCCAGGTTTCAGCGTCACTTACCTGATGGCATTGGGTAAAACTATCACCATACGTGTTGATTCGGCAAGTTTTATCAGTATATACCGCATTAGTCCTTTTACCATCACCCATGACGGTAGACAGCGTAAAACTCTTATCTATTCCATCATGGGGCATGTAGTTACCCAAAATATAGCCGACCTCGGAATCGAACTGGGCCCAAGAATTCTTATGGAGAAAAATGTCAAGCTCTTCTTTCGGAACGGTACTATTTCTAAGATATTCCGTATAAGATTTTACCCCGTCCTTTAAGTTCTTACCCTGAAGAAAATCTGGAAATAAAGAGGAGCTGCCTAATGTTACTGCTCCAAGAGCATTCGATTTAATGAATTTTCGTCTATGCATAAATAGCTAATAAAAAAGAAAATGATAGTACGGTATACTTGACAAAGGCGTCAAAATTGCATCTTAAATATAGCAATAATATATCATACGTTCTTTACGCGACTCAACACCTGAGATATTAAAATCACCATTGCAACTATTATAGCCACACCAACCGCTTGTTTAAGGCATTTAGCTGTTTTGTTTTCGGAGAGGAGTTGTTAGCGGATTTTTTGGAAGAATTTGAATATCTAAGGAGGTGGTTCGACGTTACTTCACTAAGGTTCTCAAGTATCACGCATAGCTTTAAACTATAATAGAAAAGGGGAAGACTACTAGGTAGATAGCATATTTGAAGATGCTATATCTCAAAATTCACCAATATCTTTAGACCACTTAAAAGGTTTTTAAACCTTTTTATAATATTCAATATTATTTCCTGCCTTTTCAAAAACTTTGTTCATCAATTCCTGCTTTTCATTTTCGGAAAATTTAGCAAAATTGTTGGCCAATTCTATCTTCTCTTGGAGGAATTTTTTGTTTTCTGCACCGGTTATCAATACACTTACTGGAAGTGACCAAACAAAATAAAGCGCTTCTCTAATGGATATATAGTTAGGCACTATTGGATCATCTGACTTCCACTGAATTTCGTCCAACACTTTTTTCTCTTTGAAAAAACGGCCATCCGAAAGGCTTTTCATGGCCAGAACGCCAAAATTCCTATCAATGGCAAGGGGCAGAACATTATTAATGAAGCTGTGGAAATGTGAATCAATAGCATTGATGGGCATTTGTACAGTCTCAAAAATGTCATTATCCTCAGTTTTATTTAACATCTGCTTGTGTGCAAATGGATTTTGATGTCCTGTAAAACCTATGTGTTTCACCTTACCTTCAGCTTTTGCTTTTTCAAAAACCTCCAATACTTGGTTTTCCATCCGATTATCAACATCAGCAGGAGTTTGTAAAGAATGAACCTGCCACAAATCAATGTAATCACATTTTAGCCTTTTCAACGAACCCTCTAAATGTTCTTTTGCAGTGATACCATCTTTAGCTGTTGATTTGCTCATAATAAAGACATCATCGCGATATTTGGGTACAAGATATTTACCATATCGTATTTCGCTTCCGCCGTTGTCATAAGATTCTGCCGTATCGAAAAAACGGACACCTCCTTCCATTGCTTTTTCAATCACTTCCTGGGCATCTTTTTCGGAAGTCCACCCAACATGGTAACCCCCTAGACCGAGCATTGTTACTTTTTTACCGGTTTTGCCCAGGGTACGTAATGGTAGTATTTCTCCCCATTTATCTTTGTTAGAACCAGCAAAGCTAGAAATGGGAAGCATCAAACTACCTGTGAGCATTCCCATTTGATTTAGAAAATCACGTCTATTATTCATCTCTTTCATTTCAATGCCAATTTTTGATTAATACCTATTATAATAGTTAAAGATGTGGTTAATAGTTTTAATCCTTTGTTCATCCTTTTCAATAAATAATTCATGTTGTGCGTTTTCTACAAGAAAAGCTTCACATGTTTTACCTACTTCCTGTGCTTCTTTTATAAATTTTTGATGTGCTCTGGTATTAACAATAGTTTCATTTTCTGCCGAGAATAGTATAAAAGGAGTTTGAATATTGTTCATATTAGTATTCAAATAATCGAACTGTTCACACGATTTATAAAGCCACTGGTAGGTAGCTCCACCCAATCTTGCTTCGGTCTCTTTTGCAAAGGCAGCATTCATTATATTGTATCTAATTTCTGACCCTGTAAGTTCATTCTTTTCAAATAATCGATCGCCATCTTGATATTTGCCTTGTCCTAAAGCATATTTGGTTTCTTTACCAATCAAAATCTTAGTTGCGAAACAAGTTGGTGAAGTAAAACCTAACATTGGTGAAGAAAATGCTGCGGCATTAAAATCATTCGGGTTTTGTTCTAAATAAGTCATGCCAATTGCACCTCCCATGGAATGGGCCAACAAATATTTCTTTTTATGATTTGCTTTTTTAAGGATGTTGTCATAAAAATATTTCATGTCGTCAATGTAAAACTGAAAAGTGTCAATATATCCCATATCTGGATCCTCAGTCATTCTGCCAGACATACCCTGCCCTCTATGATCGTGAATATAAACAGAATAACCATTGTTATATAGATCAAAAATTAACTCTTTATACTTTATTGCTGCTTCTGTTCGACCTGAAGAAATAAGAATAGCTGGGTTTTCTAATTTAGCCTGTTTAAATACTTTATAATAAATTTGAATACTGTCTTTCCCTGCAAAGAAGCCCTCTTCTCCGTTCTTGTAGAAGTTTTCGATTACATCAATATATTTTTCGTCCTTCAATTGCTCTTCTGTACTTAAATGGTATACGTTGTCTTCTTTTTGAAGCGTTGTAAAATTTTCGGCACACGATACGGTGACTAACATGTATACTAGTAATCCAAAACTTATAGGTCTCATTTGTTTGAAATTAGGTTGGTTTCTGAAATTGTTTGCTTATTGATCATTGATTAATTTATTTTCTTGTTGCAACTAAAGACAGTTTAATGAACTCCCTTACTTGTAGCAATAAAACCCTTTCTCAATACTGACAAACGGCAAATGAAAATTTCATTAATGGTTCACATATAAAAATATAATATTACGGGTTTCAAAATATACATTGTAATTTATATATCTATTTTTTCTTTATTCGTATCGGCAATTCATACACTCGCGTGCCACAAGCCCTATATACTGCATTGGCAATTGCAGCTCCGGTTGGTGGCATAGGAACTTCCCCTCCACCTGATACGGGCTCGTTGGGACGGTCAATTATGGCCACTTCGACTTCTGGGGTTTCAGAAAAGCGTAAAATAGGATATGTTATCCAATCCGTACTGGTCACCTCATTAGTATTGAAAGTTACTTGCTCTTTTAACGTCCAGCTAGCCGCCTGGATTATGCCGCCTTCCGTTTGATTAATGATTCCATCCAGATTGATTACTTCACCCACATCTACAACTGCCCATAGTTTCAAAATTTGAACTTTGCCTTTTTCTTTATCCACGGACACTTTGGCCGCCACTGTGATATAAGCATCCGTATTTTTGTATCGCATAAAAGCATAGCCGATTCCCTCGCCTTCATTCATTTTTTGAGAAGCCGTCAGTTGCACCATTTTCTTAATAACGGCGATGGCCCTTTGGTCATCTGTATGCTCCAAACGGAACTCTAATGGATCTTTTTCCGCCTTCTCGGCTAATTCGTCCATAAAAGACTCAATGGCAAAGATATTCGCAAATGACCCCAAGCTACGTAAGGATGAAACCCGCAGCGGACCCTCATAATAATGCGCATTCAATTGTATATTGGCAATGCGGTAATACGGGTCAGCGTTTCTATGCCCACCGGCCAAATATCCCCTTGACTTCATTCTAAATGGTTTTTCCAAATAACGGGCCCCCAATAGGGTCCCAGCATCACTATTGGGTCGAGTGCTGTGCGAGTCTGTCCATACCTCGGATTTCCACGAATTTATTCTTCCGGTATCATCCAGACTCGCTTCTAATTCAGTAATCATTGCCGGCCCATAAGGATCCCAGGCTTGTTCATCATGCCTAGACCATTGCACACGGACATGCTTGTTGGGATATTCTATCGCCAAAAGTGTTGCATCGGTCGCTGCATCATCGGCCGTGCTATGGCCATAACAACCAGCACCGGGAACACTAATAATATGAATCTTGTCCGAATCCATTTTGAACATTGATGCCAAAGCTTCCCTTAAAGGATATATTCCTTGACTGTGCGACCATACGTGCAATACCTCGCCATCATACATGGCTATGCCACATGCCGGACCCATGGAACCATGCATTAGGTAAGGTTTTGTATACCTTGATTTAATGGTTTGCATACCTGGCGTAACAGCTTCAAAATCGCCCTCATTTTTAATCGTCTCTGGTTTCTTGGCTATCTTCTTTATATGCTTAAATAGATTTTCTGTTTCCGGAAGCGGCGCAGAGGCGGTCCATTTTGTGTGACTTTTAAGGTGCCGTTCGGCTTTTACTGCTTGATATTCTCGTTGTGTAATTATGCCGACAAAATTTCCTTTAACGACTATTTTTAGCACACCTGATACTTCCCCTTTTAATCCCGAATCATCAATTTGCAACAGTTCGGATTCATATCCGGGAGGCCGAACTACCCTTGCATGTACCATACCGGGAAAACGTAAGTCATGAATATACGTGACCTTTCCCTGAACCATTTCTTCAATGTCCGTTCTTGGAATAGCTTTTCCAACATAACGGTATTCGTTCTTAGTTTTAATTTGGACCGGTGTTGTCACTTCTTTTTCGAGTTGAATACCCTCAAGAATTTCAGGAAATGTAAGGAACCTATTGCTAGCCTTTACACTTACTCGGCCGTCGTACAACACTAGTTCTTCGTTAACTATGCCCAATTTTTTACTTGCAAGTTCAAGCAGTTCCATTCGAGCAGTGGCCGCCGCATAGCGGACGGACATGGCGCTGTTTTGAATCGACGCACTGGCACCCGTATAACCTTCGTTCGGTGTAACCCCGGTCTCCGCTAGGTGAACTTCGACCTTATCTAGATCCATATCCAGTTCTTCTGCAGCGACCTGACGGATGGCTATGCTGATTCCCTGGCCTAATTCTACTTTCCCCGATAATACGCGAATCCTGCCATCTTCCAATACCTGTAACCAGCCATTCACATTTTTTTCCCGTCTCATACTACGCGGAAGGCTTCCGTTGTATGCTATTCTTTCAGCTATCATTTGGTCTTCTTCGCTCAGACAGGAGCTGAACAGTGAGAAGCCAATACTTATATAGCCTAGGTCTTTTATAAACCTTCTTCTTGAAGGACTTGGCGTTTTAATCATGGTTGTTGCAGTTCATAGGTTTTGGCAGCGATTTTAATGGCACGCACAATTCTGGTGTGGGCGCCACAACGGCATAAGTTCATCTCCAGGGCGCTTTTTATCTCAAGTTCGTCCGGATTTGGGTTTTTGTTCAGCAAACCTACTGCTGCCATCACCATGCCATTCAAGCAATAACCGCACTGTGCGGCTTGTTCCTTTACAAAAGCTTCCTGTACCGCATGTAGTTTTCCGGTAGTTCCTTCCAGACCCTCCAAGGTCGTGATTTCGGATTGCCCAATACTCGAAACCGGCAGCATACAGCTAGTTTTAGCACTTCCATTTATCAATACCGTACAAGAACCGCACTGCGAAAGCCCACACCCAAACTTAGGCCCATTCAGTTCGAGGTAATCCCTTAAAACATACAACAAAGGCGTGTCAGGGTCTGTCTCTACAATATTTTGAGCCTTATTGATGTTCAGAATATATTTAGGCATTGTAAGGGAGTTTATCCTCTAAGATAATTAAAGTGTCATCAAATGAGAATGAATAAAAGAAAAACAGTCGTTTACATACGCTTCAAGTGTCTCGTACTACATTGAATTTAGAAAATTCTAATTTTAAGCTGTACTAGTTATAGGGAAGGCTATAAAAAGGGTAAGGCTACAATAGGAAATCGGTAGTTTTTGAATTCGGTAGTATAGCAAACTTATTTATATTACAATGCAGCTCTTAAGCCCGTAATTAACTGATCGACTTCCTTCATACTGGTGTAATGCAAAAAAGAAATCCGCAACACCCCGGGAGGTCTAGGGATGCCCATATCCATCAGAGGACGCACTGCATAAAAATCGCCCTTACCTAACATCAATTTGTGTTCGGTAAGTGTTGCATACACCTCATCAATGGTTTTGTTCTTTGGAATGATCGAAACTGTTGGCGCCCTATCTTCCGAGGTATCGGGCCCTACAATTTGCACATCGTCACGAGATCTCAGAACATCTAGCAATCGTTCTAAAAGTAGGCGTTCATGCTCCTGAAACAAGCCATTCAAGGCTCGATTTCTTTGGGCCGGTGTAGCGTCACCATCAAAATGATGTTCATAGACTGCATCAAAATAATCCAGTATTCCTTGTACAGCCCCAATCTGTGCGTGATCTGGCCCTGAGGGTGTCAGAATGTTTCTGGTAATTCCCTCCTTGAAAAAATGGGATTGATTTTCCATCTTTCCTATCAGCTCTTTACCCACGAACATGAATCCCAAATGTGGGCCGAAGGTCTTGTACAATGAAAAAAGATAAATATCTGCACCCAAATCCCTTAGATCTGGAAAGCCATGTGGGGCATACGCCACGCCGTCTACGATACAGAGTGCCCCATGTTCGTGTGCGATTCGGCTTATTTCCTTAACAGGATTGATGTGGCCGATCACATTCGAACAATGGGGAAACGCTACCATTTTGGTTCGGTCGGAAATCAACCCTACCAAATCCTTCACATGCAATAGGCCAGTTTCTGAATCTACATGCCACTCTACAATTTTAATTCCGCGATCCGCTAATTTTCTCCATGCCCCCGCATTGGCTTCATGATCCTGACATGAAACGATGATCTCGTCGCCGTCCTTCCACATAGGTCGCATGGCATTTGCCAGTACATAAACGTTCAGGGTGGTAGACGGACCAAAATGAATTTCAGAAGCATCTACGTTCAGGTATTCCGACATTCGCTTATAGGAGGCATCCATGATTTCCCCGGCCAGCAGGGAAGCGGGATATGGATAATAGGGTTGCACCTTGTTCTTCATATAAAAGTCCGTCAGTCGATCGATAAACTGGGTACAAGGATAGGAACCCCCGGCATTTTCAAAAAAAGCCCACCCCTTCAAAGAAGGTTCCGAAAAAGCAGGAAATTGTGAACGTACAAATTGTAAATCAAGTTTCATATATATAGTTTACGCTAGCAAGTGTTCATAATAAGTTTAACATTATTCTATTGATTACCAAAACTTTTCACCTGTGATACATCGGGTGCATTTGAAGAATTGCGTATCATCATTCAGTTTTTATCGGTCTTTCTTAATATTGAATAAGGCTAGAAAGAAAAAGAGATAACTGGTAACTTTGTTGAGGGTACTTTTATTTTACGAGAACTTCGTTTGGCCCTCCCCATTTTGTTGCTTTCAATATTTTTTCAAAAATACTGGTATTCTCGTAAATCCCCATAAACTCTTCGGAACCAGGGCCATAAGCAAATACAGGAATCAAAGTAGCAGAATGACCAGTAGTAGAAAAGGTCATACCAATCTCACTATAATCACTATACACTTCGCCATCTTCATTTTTCTTCTTTTTTGCAGCCAAAGTAAAGCCGCCTGTTTCATGATCAGATGTGACGATTACCAATGTATTGCCCTCTTTCTCGGCATAATCCAATGCTTTGCCCACCGCATCATCAAAATCGATTAGTTCAGACACTAGATAGGGTGCATTGTTTTCATGGCCTCCCCAATCTATTTGAGAGCCTTCGGCCATTATAAAAAACGCTGAATTGTCTTTGCTTAAAAATTGTATAGCCAGTTCTGTTGCTTTAGAAAGAAAGTCTCCTCTACCCTCGGAAGCTGGAGGCATAGCATCTTTCGCCAATAAATATGCCGCCTTTTCGCTAGACTTGATGGTAGAAAAATCATTTAATGAAGTAGTATCAATAGTGAATTGTTTTTCATTTAATGTATGTAACAAATTTCGCCCATCTTTTCGTTTGTTAAAAAACTCCAGCCCTCCACCAGCGAAAAAATCTATTTCGGATTCTGCCAAGTGTGAGGCAATTTTCTCCGCGTTCCCTCTATTAAGCGTATGTGCATAGAAACTCGCTGGCGTAGCATGGGTTATTGAAGAAGTGGCGACCATTCCCGTATTAATATTTTTCAACGAAGCTATCTCCACCAAATTTTCTACCGCTGTTGAATCATCCGAAACTCCAATTGCGCCGTTGTAGGTTTTAACACCACATGCAAAAGCGGTTGCTCCAGCGGCAGAATCAGTGACATCTTCTCTGGAGGATGAAGTTTTTATTAGTCCTATATGCTTAAATCGCGCATAGTTTGGAGAAGATTCTTTGAAGTAAAATGCAGAAGATATTTGTGATAATCCCGTTCCGTCGCTGATTAGAAGGATAACATTTTTAGCTACTTTAATATCTTCGATGCCTGTAATTCTAGACTTACAGGCAAATAATATGAATACGCTACAAGTCAAAATAATTCTTTTAATTTTCATATAATCTAGTGTGTATTAAAAACCAATTGCAGTGGTCGTTTTGAATATTACGTTTGTCTGATGTATCCGTTGGCGGCTACTCTTACAAGGTACTGAATTATCTTAAATAGCTTAAGGCTAAAATGATTGGAAACTGAATTGAATACTATTACAATAGCTTGAAAGGCCGATGTTTTTTTGAGTACCCATCTTAAGTTTCTATGCTTTTGGGAGGATATCTAAGACTGGTGTACTCAACCACGCAAATTTCAGATTTCCGGTGAATCTGGCTATAGGTAGATAAGATATCGCGGCATTTAAATACACACTTTCCAAGAAAAACAGTCATTTTCAACCCGACAATTGTAACTCACTAAAGGACATACTTATACGCTAATTACCTTGCTTTAAAAAACTTTGATAAGAAACCAATAGTATTGGGACAAAAATTCATGCCATTCGGATAACTATTGCTTGTATTGGTCGTTTCCTTCCCCTTGTATAGCGCTTAATTTGGCTAACTTCATATCTATAAATTTGGGGAAGTACTGCTTTTCCCTGAATGTATAGCAGAAAGTAAAAACCTGAAAAAGTAAAATGTGCCAATACAAGTTATGTGCCAATTGACTACTTGTTTTAATAGACGATTATACTTGCTTACCTTCTTGGTATTTATAGCACAATTTGCCTTTTCCCAAAACAGTATTAACGGACTTATTCAAGATGATTCGGGTGTGCCAATATCGTTTGCAAATGTCTTATTGCTTAAAGCCAATGATTCCATATTGTTCAAAGGAACTATTACAGAAGATAGTGGACGGTTTTCGTTTGAGGGTATTTCACAGGGAAAGTATATCATATCAGTAAGCATGGTTGGGTTTAAGCCCAGCTTCAGCGAGCAATTGAATATTAATGAAAATTCAAAATTGATATTACCTCCGATTTTTCTCTCTGAAGGCGTTGAGCTAGATGAAGTTGTGGTCGTATCAAAGAAAAATCTATATGTTCAAAAAATCGACCGTATGGTCATCAACGTAGCGAGCAGTATACTTTCTGCCGGATCCTCCGCACTGGAGATTCTTGAACGATCTCCGGGAGTTATCGTTGACAGGCAGAATAATTCCATTTCCCTAGTGGGGAAAAGTGGTGTCTTTGTAATGATCAATGGTAAACAAAGCTATATGCCCATATCAAGTTTAGTACAGATGCTGGAGGGTATGAGTGCCAATAATATTGAAACTATAGAACTTATTACAACACCACCCGCTAATTTTGATGCCGAAGGAAATGCGGGTTTTATAAACATAGTGTTGAAAGAACAAACTGATGCGGGATTTAATGGCTCCTATTCCTTGTCTGTCGGAGTAGGTAACGGCAATACTACTTCAGATAATATCAGCTTTAACTATAGAAAAAACAGATTAAATCTTTTTGGTAATTACTCCTTTTTGAGAAACGAGCAAGGGCAAACTTTTGAGTTCGATAGAACTTTTGTCAATGAAAACGGAAACGCCAATAGGGTGTCAACCGTTTCTGACAGGGCGCCTATTCGGCGTAATCATAATATTCGCTCAGGACTGGATTATCAAGTGTCCGATAAAACGGTGGTCGGATTGCTTTTTTGGTATAACGACAATAAGTGGACCATGGAAGCCGTGAGCGATAGCCAAGAGACGATAGACGGCATGGCAGAATCTTTTGTCGAACTGCTCACTGCGGAGCGGAACCAATTACAAAATTTTGGGTCCAATTTTAACTTCAAACACAATTTTAAAGATGACCAGTTTTTAAGTTTTGACCTTGACTATCTAAGTTATAATATCGAAAACCCAACGAATTATATCAACAGTTTTTTTGATGGGAGCAACAACTTTTTGCGCGAAGAACGGACTACCAGTGATAAAATAACACCTATCAACATCATCGTCGGAAAAACCGATTATAGTACGCGTCTAAACGATAAGATAAAGTTAGGTGCAGGACTTAAAGTTTCGGTCAACAATTTTGAAAATGACGTTGTCGTAGGTACTTTTCAAGGGGAAGATTTTGTTGAAGACCCTACCCTTACCGATAAAAGTGACCTAAAAGAACAAATACTTGCTGGTTATGGAAGTATGGAGTATTCGTTGACCGATAAGACCAGCCTGCAGGTAGGGTTGCGGTATGAACATACCGATTCCCAGCTGAATTCCGAAAAAGAGGGAAAGGTGGTTGATCGGGTTTTTGGTGAATTGTTCCCCACAGCTTATATATCCCATAAATTCAACGATAGCTTGGGGTTCAATTTTTCCTATTCAAGGCGTATTACAAGACCTACCTTTAATGATATGGCACCTTTTGTTATTTTTATTGACCCAAATACTTTTTTTGCCGGGAATCCGGCCGTCCAACCCGCCATTTCTAACTCGGTTAAATTAGACTTCAATTACCTGTCGACCATACTTTCAGCACAGTATTCGGTGGAGGATGGAACCATTTCAAGGTTTCAAACAACATTTGATGAGGAAAATGAAAGATTGATTTATGGAGCGGCAAATTTAGATCAAACAAAAATATTTTCGCTTACCCTGGGTTTGCCTATTACAATTACCAACTGGTGGAAAATGCAAAATAATTTTATTTATTTGAACACAAAAGTTGCCAACACTACGGAAGGGAATTTATTTACCTTAGAACAGAATACATTCAATATCAACAGCACGCAGGCGTTTACCTTACCAAAAAATATTAGCGCCGAAATCAACGTAAACTACAATAGCCCATCCATTACAAGTATCGTAGGCACCGCTGTTCTGGATGAATTTTATAGCATAAATTTGGGAATTCAAAAGAAATTTCGTGGGGGAGGGGGCACTCTGGGATTCAAATTAAATGATCTATTAGATTCCTTAAAATGGACCTTTGCAGCCGATCTTCCTCAGCAAAATCTAAATTTCGTAAATACAGTTGATTTCTTTAATCGAACTTTCGTGGTCACTTATTCCAGGAATTTTGGAAACCGTAAGCTTAAATCTGCGCGTGAAAGGGAGACCGGAGCCGAAGAAGAAAAAAGAAGGGTGAATTAGAATTTAATCCGCATTAGGATGCTGATACTTATTTTGTTTTTCGTATGAGCTGTTTCTCTTGATTAAAGGATAATCTCCATAAGTCTCCAAAAGTATTAGAGTAGCTACCTGTAATTATCCTGTACTGTGCTGCCATTTTTGAAAGCGCATTTAGTGATTGATTTTTAATAAATTTTGAGAAAACATTCTCTGTATTTATTCTTTATTGGAGTCTTTTTTTCGATTTTGTAGTTATCTAACTGGCGAGTCTCATGCTGGATATCCGACCCATATTTATTGTAAAAAAGTTTCGTTACCTGTGCCCAAGTAATAATGCTCTATACTAGCGGAAAGATGTACGGGTTGGGGAATTCGCAAAAGAGGCAAATAATTCCGATTTATGCGATTATTAATCCTTGTAGAATCAATTTCTTACAAAATTCCCAATGAAGTACTACTATGATTAGAGACCTATTAAAAACTTGAAATAATTTAATTGTATGTTCAGCTATAACAACATTATTCTCTATTTTAGAGTGAATAAAAAAAAAGCAACGGAAAACTTCAAACAATCGTTAATCAGAAACATGCCATCAATAGATTGTCAATGAAAAATTCGTCAAAATGATGGACCGGAAGATAAATATATTCACAGTTTATAACATGCAAGATAGGGATGTTATGCTTTATCTTTTGCTTCATTTGAAACCACTGGAAAAGGACTTCAAAATATCTATTTGGCAAAATGACGCCATTTACTCTGGGCAGCAATGGAAACCGCAAATTGCATCACCATTAAATAGAGCCGATATATTCCTTCTTCTGGTAAGTAATGACTTCATGCATTCTGAATTTATCAAGCAAGATGAATTCAAAATGGTCATTGACCGATATAAAGAGAGCAAGTCTTTAGTCATACCTATACTACTTGATGATTGTCCATGGGATACTGATTTTAAATTTGACGATTACAATTTTAATCTTAATGAATTACATTTTTTCCCCGAGGATGGAAAGCCAATAAGTGATTGGAATACAGCTGATCTGGCATTTAAGCAGGTCATAGGGCATGTTAAGAGAGAGATTACTTCGTTTACAGAAAAAATTGATCAAGAAGAACCTAGTAAAAAAAATGAAGTGAAAACGATGAGTACTAAAAAGGGAGAACAGATTGCGATTGATTTTTTTGAAGAAAGAAAGGTGAATTCTATAGTCGAAAAGAAAAACCAAAAAGAAGAAGCTGAAGCCAAAACCAAGGTCGAAGAAAAGAGTAAACCTAGAGAAGAGACTGAACCCAAAAAAGTGATTAAAAGGGAGACGAGGCAAAGGAACAAAGTGGAAATTCAAAAAAGAATTAAAAAAGAGAAAAGGCTTAAAGAAAAAGCGAAAGAAGATAATAAAATCGAAGAAGATGCCAAGACCAAAAGAATTGCTCTAGAAGAAAAGCGGGTTAACGAAGAAGCAAAAGCTCAAATGGCAGTAGAGGTGAAAAGACGCGTCGAAATAAAAAAATTCGAAAGAGAGACCGAACGAGAAAAAAGACTAGGAGAAGCAGTTGCGGCGCAGAAAAGAGTCGTGAAAAAAAATCGCCTTTCAGGACATAATTATGAATTTAAGGCCGCAAAAGTCGTCGAGGCCAAAAGAGTAGTTCAAGGAGAAAGGCGGGGCAATGAAGAGGCAAAAG
>CAZRIE010000080.1:0-19071 GCA_964600075.1 uncultured Flavobacteriaceae bacterium | reverse complement strand
TACTCTTTGTACTCATCGGAATGGAAATACTCGTACTCGATTTAGAACCGATCTATATCTTAGCGGGCATTTTGGTAGTGCCTATTGCTTTGATATGTCGGTATTTATCTCTTGTTCTGCCCGTAAATATTTTTAAGAAGAAACTGGAATTTGTTCCAAGAACTACACTGATTATGACCTGGGGCGGTCTTCGTGGTGCGATTTCCATAGCCTTGGCCCTCGGCCTTACCCAGACTATGGAACGAGATCTCTTTTTGGTGGTGACCTATATCGTGGTCATCTTCTCGATAGTGGTACAAGGTTTGACAATCGAAAAACTGATCGCCAAAGTAAACTTGAAGAGTGCGGCGGAAAAATTGTGATTGTGGCTATGATAACTTTTAAGAACCGGAAGACCAAATCTTACCGCTTTTTACCATGCTTTGCCAATGGGTTAAAGGTGTTTATCATACCAGATTCGAGCGACTTCCAAAGATAATTTCCAAGTCCCTTGTATAGAACACGGTCTGTTGAGATACGACCCACAATGATTTTACCCCTTTTATTTGGATTAGAACTTTTGACAAGACCGTTTGCTACCCAGTGGATAGCATCGTTTTCAGAGTTCTCTTTATCAAATAGTTCTATTTCTAGGTTATCATAAAGCATGATAAGCTCGCCTTGTGAGTTATAGCCATTTCCAATTCCGTTAAACGCTATGCTTTTCAGTGTTCCGTCACTAAAACTGATTCCTGTTGCAGGATATAAAACAGGTGTCAATTTGACGAAGCTCATGTCCCCTTGGGTTTTACCGCTATAGTAAAAGGTACTGTTCGGGCTGTGGTAAGGCATTTTGACCTCTACGGAAAGTGGTATATTATTAAGTATATCTGTGCTTAGTAGTATTTTTAGCGGAGGATAAGATTCATCGGCATGTCCTACCGAATTGATATGGTATGCTTCTAAATTCAATTTAGCAAAATCTACTTTTAACAGTTTTTGATTTTTAGGAAGTAATTCTGAATATTGAAAAAAAGAATTAACGATAAGAATCGTATCGATTTGCAAGGGATACTTAATTTTGGCTAATGCAGCTAAAGGAAGGGCCACCTTTTTACCGGTATTCATTGGTTTTGTCTTATCGCGATAAACACTTGCGTTCAACCCATTGATTTCAATTTTGTCAAGTACCAGACCGGCATGGTCGAACAGGCTCATAATCTTAAATCCTGTGATTTTAAGGGAATCAAATGCGCAATCGTAAATCTCAAAACTATACCGCTCCTTTTCCTTGAAACCCTCTTTCGATATACGCGGCTTGAATGAAAAATCTTGAATTGAGATACTGTTATCTGAAAGCGTATAGGTCAACTTCTGAAAGGCAATAGCATACGTTCCTCCTTTTGGGGTAATATTTTGCTGCTCTAATAGCAACTTTAGTTCAGAAAGGTCGTACACTAAAAAAGGTGATTTATTTTGAGGTGATTTATGCAGCGAAACTTTATCAATTCGTAACTCGGTTCCCGCATACGAGCTTATTGTATCTTTTGTATCCATATCCAAAATATGCAGACCATAATTCTCAAACTGAATTTTGCCCAACTTCACATACTCCAAACCAGGTAGGCGCAACGAATCCAAAGAAAATTTTTTCTTTTGTTCAGCTATCGAAACTTTCGATTTTGGAGGTGACGAGTTATTCCGATACAGATTTAGTTGTAATTCATCTACGGTAATGGAATGGAGTTCCAATTCACCGTCCCAAAGAAAATGCCACAATTGAAGACCACGTAGTTCTGCATTCGAAACACTTATTTCTTTTAGAACGGATACCTTCGTGTTTCCATTCCTGAATTGTTCCCAACGTTCTTCTATAGGGCTACCTTGTAGATTTATAACCCGTAGTTGTCCCTTAAGAATATTGATTTCAATCGCATCATAACCGAGTTCATACTGTTTTTGTTCCGAAAAATCTTTGATAGTGTTCTTTAAGTAGCTATCAGTTACTTTTTCAAGGATAGGGTTGATGAAAAAAAAGGAAACCAAAAGAACCCCTACAGAAATCAGAGCAAGGTAAAAAAGTGTTTTTCTTAGTAAGTGCATCTTTCGCATAGTTCCAGCACGAGTTCCTGATTTCAATAAATACATTTACGCCAACGTAAATACAATGAATTGTTTGTAGCTCATTAGAGCTAAAACTTCATCTCTTAAAGTTAGAATATTTTAAAGGACCACAAGCGTTTCCGAAAACTTTTTTGATTCTGGTACTTGTCTACACTAAGGCGCTTCCTTCTTTTAATCCATTAAGAGCGTTCCCTCAACAATCTGAACTACGGATCTGACAACAGCATTGAACGCTAAGCGTAATGCTAAACAAAAAGACCACTAATCGACGAGTTACTACAATTATTGAACTAATTTCTATCCCATATGGAATGGCTTTATGATTAAAATGAAAATATGCTCATAAGATTGAAAAATAATGAGGGTTATCACTAGAATCCAAAAATGTAGCGGAGTATATTGCAGTGCAAAAATGATTTAACTCAAATAATCCAAGTTTTAGTTCAATGTCTAGATTTTTATTCTGTAGAAGGGTACTGAATTTTTTAGTTTCTGCAATTTTATTATTACTACTGCCCCTTGCTATTTCGGCACAAGAAACAAAACCAAAAGTCGCTCTTGTTTTAAGTGGTGGTGGAGCCAAGGGTATAGCACATATTCCCTTACTACAAAAGCTAGACTCTTTGAATATTGTTCCAGATTTGATTATAGGAACCAGCATGGGAAGTGTTGTTGGAGGATTATATGCTATGGGCTATTCTGGAGATAGTATTGCGAGTTTGACTAGAACCTTGAAATGGGAAAAATTGATTGGAGGAAAAATATCCTTGAACAATGTTGGTGTTGAAGAGAAGGGTGAGTACGAAAAATATCTTTTAAAAATTGATTTGGTCAAAGGAAAGCTAGGTACAAATTCTTATCTATTGAGCGATCAGTATCTTAGAGGTTTGCTCAACACCCTAACTTTTCCCGTTAATAATATTACCGATTTTGACAAGCTTTCGATTCCTTTTAGAGCGGTTGCAACCGATATCGTAAATTCGAAACAGCAAATAATTGCTACCGGTTCGCTGAGTTTGGCCATGCGTGCTAGTATGTCAATACCCGGTGCTTTCGAACCTACGAACTATATGAATACCTTATTGGTCGATGGTGGAATAGTTAATAATTTTCCTTCTGACGTAGCAAAGAGCATGGGGGCCGATATTATTATAGGCAGTGACGTTTCTGGTTATGGCAAACCCATTGAAGAACTTGACAATTTCGCAAACGTGGTGTTTCAAACGACGATGATGGTCAATTATGGCGTTTACCCCGAAAACCGAAAATTGGCTACCATTTTAGTGGACCATGTACCGCATTTAACGTATTCCACAGCCGATTTTGAGCATAGTAAAGAAATCTATGAAGAAGGTAAAATAGCGCTGTTCGAAAATGTAGGCCAACTTGCCCGTCTAGCAGAAACCTTAAAACCATTCCAGCAAAGACCTCGGTCTTTACCCTTTTTAGAAGATAAGATTGTTTTTGATTCCATAGTTTTTAAAGGTATTAGTTCGGTTAACTTGGCATTGGTAAAAGAAAGGAGCCATATCAAAACGGATAAAGAATACACCAGAGAAGATATGACCCAAGCAGTAAAAAGGCTTGTAGGCACTAATATCTTCAGAAAGATAATTCTAGAGGAATTCACTATAGCTGATAAAAGAGTATTGCTATTATCTGGATTTGAAAAATCAGCGCATCGATTTGGAACTTCTTTGCATCATGATAGCTATCGTGGTGTGGGAGTTGTTGTAAACTATACTGGACGAAATGTGCTTGGCTCAGCTTCTCGTCTTCTATTTAATATCGATATTGCAGAACAGCCTAAAGTGATGCTGCAGTATCAAAAAAACTTTGGTAAAAGAAGACACTGGTGGTGGCAAGCGGAGGCCAAGGGTTCGAAATTAAAACAAAAGTTATTCATTGATGGGGTGTTGGCGGAAAATTTAAAAGTGGATGGCTATGGAATTACTGGGCGCATTAATAAAAACATAAATTCATTGAACAGCTATATTGGCATGGGTATAAATTATGGGAGAACTCAAATAGAACCATCGATTTCGCCTGATTTGAGCGATAATGTTCTTGACTTAATCAACTATGATTCCAGCAGTTCAAGTCTTGACGCCCGCTATGTATTCAACACAATGAATGAGGTGTTTTATGCCACAGAAGGCACTATTTTAAGAACGATTTTGACTCGATCGATCAAACAAGATATCGATTTGATTTATACTGATGCGTTCGTTTCGGGAAGAACTAATGGATTTACGAAATTACAGGTCGGGTATCAAAAGAGGTTTCCTTTTAAAAGTACTGTTACTGGTATTTTGAAAGCCGCTGCAGGTGTCACTTTTGACGACAAGCTTCAAAATGGCGAAGTTTCTTTTTTTGAATTTGGTTATCCTGATTTGTACTTTTTTGGTGGAAATCTACCGATTCAAAACGCTGGCAGCTTTGCATTTCAGGGTCTTAACGAAGATGAATTGGCGGTAAGTCAGTTTTTGATGCTCAATTTGGGAGTTCAGGTCAGCCCTATCAACAAATTTTATATTACACCAGAATTCAACATAGCTAGTGTAGGGTTCAACGATTTGGAGGAATATACGAATAACATCTTCGCTGCAAAAGGGAGCTGGCAATCTGGGGATGAAACCAGTCTATTGATGTCGGCCGGTGTAACACTAGCCTATAAATCTATTTTAGGCCCAATTGAATTCAATACCTCTTGGATAAATGATAGTAAAAATTTGCGATTTTTTCTTAGTATAGGTATTCCCTTTAATAGATAATACCATAATTTTCCATATTAATCCTGAAGACAATAAACCTTAAAAAAAGTTTAATAATGTAAAGCAATTTTAAAGCTGTGAAGACCGAACATTTAGAAACTACTGAGCGACCATATAAAATGGCTTAGAATAATACAGCTCGCATTATAATGGGGATGGAGAAAAAAGGGCAAGGGGTTTTTCTCACATGGTCTTTCTAATGACCTTATCGGCTTCAATAATTAGAATAGGGGCCAGGGGCCGACGCAAATAAAAACAATATGGGTTTTGATTTCATTTCCTTTTTTTACTCACCTCATGGTTGAGTAGGATCAATTACTCATTATACTACGTATTCGATCTATTACGCTTATCTCGGCAAAAGCACATCCCAAAAAACGAGCAGACTTACCAAAGAACCCTAAAGTAATCCCGTTTTTATTTTTTATAATAAACTACCACCTACTTCACTTGCCCTAAAAGTCAGTTCACTTTCCAATTTAGACGTTTCACTTAGAAAACCACATTAGCAGGAGGCTTACCACCCTATATTTGTTCAAGAAATAAGAATGAAATTTTAGAAAAACATAACAATTAATAATTATGAAAAAAGCAACAACAATTTTAGGTATTGCAGTATTGGGATCCATATTCATGTCTTTTACAGGAACGCCGCAATGCGAAACTGAGTGTAAAAATGTACAAATCAATGACATTACCTTTATCGAAATAGAAGAGGAAATCGACCTAGGGTTTGACACTGCGCACTATCTGCCCGAAGGTTTTAATCCCTATAGCGGTATGGGGCCAAATCTGGAAGAAATCATCTTTATCGAAACAGAAGAGGAAATCGATTTGGGGTTTGAAACCGCTCAATATTTGCCCGAGGGCTTTAATGCCCATGAAGGCATGGCGCTCGACCTGAATGAAATCGAATACATTGAAGAGGAAGAGGAAATCATCTTGGATTTTGATGTTCAGGCTTATCTTCCTGCAAGTTTTAATGCACTTTCTAAATAAGGCTGGAAATACAATTAAATTTATACAAGGCCTTCAATACATGTTGAAGGCCTTTTTAATTCCTATAGTCCACAAAGTGCTCCAAAACCTACCAACTAAAATTACTGTAAATTTGAAACAGTCCGTCTAAAAAACCCTTCCATGGCCTTAAAACAAGTTAAACAATCAGCCATAATCAAGATAGCCCTGTTGCTAGCGATTTTGGCATCCCTTCCCACGACCATTTTCCTGTATGATCTGTTTAGCCATGGCAATCTTGACTTATCAGTATTGTGGGTCAGCGACTTGCTCTACAGACTTGTTTTCTCCTTTTTGTTCTCATGGTCGATATTGGAGCTAAATGCCAATACCAGCTATTCGAAATTCGAATGGTCTACACCGGTACGAATGACGGTCTTGGTCTTGATAAATATTGCGGTCTTATTGGTGACCCTGACAGTATTTAAGTTTTTATATCCCGCTGTAGTGGATACCGAAATGATGCCGCGCGATAAAGGTTTTTTAAACTTTACCTATATCAATCTGCTGATGGTACTGTTCTTTATCGGAACATTTCTACGACTGCAGACCGACAGGCAAGAAAGCCGAATAGAGAACGAACATCTCAAACAAGAGAGTTTACGGAACGAGCTAATGGCGTTGAAGAACCAGGTCGATCCGCATTTTTTGTTCAACTCCTTAAATTCATTGACTTCCCTTGTTCGTGATAACGAAAAGGCCACGCAGTTCGTCAAAAAGCTTTCCTATATGTACCGATACATTCTGCAAAGTGGCGATAGCGACCTGGTCTGTGTAAAGGAGGAACTAAAATTTTTGGAGAGTTATACCTACTTGATATGTACTAGATACCGCGACCGTTTCTCCATCGATATTCAAATCGATAGTCGATTTCTTCAAGAAAAATTACCGCCATTGGCCTTACAATTATTAGTAGAAAATGCGGTAAAGCACAATGAAATTTCGGAAAGGAATCCGCTAAAGGTTTACATTTACTCCAAACAAGATTCGATTTTTGTAGAAAATCGGTTGAGACCGAGGAGAACGCTCGCCGAAGGCACGAAAAACGGACTCCTAAACCTGAAGAAACGATATATACTGTTACGTAAACAAGAACTCACGGTTCGTACCGAAAACAATATCTTTAGCGTTGAACTCCCCTTAAACAAGGTAGCATGAAGGTCGTAATCGTAGAGGATGAACTGGCGGCAAGCGAAAATCTTACCTATTTGTTGCATTCCATCGACAATACTATAGAAGTACTGAAAGTAATCGATTCGGTAAAAGCATCGGTTGCCTATTTCTCCAAACCCCATGAGGCGGAACTGGTGTTTATGGACATTCATCTTGCCGACGGTATTTCTTTCGAGATTTTTGATAACGTAACTATAAACATTCCCGTCATATTCACAACAGCCTATAATCAGTACGCGCTAAAGGCGTTCAAGTTCAACAGTATCGATTATTTGCTAAAACCTATTGACAAGGATGAATTGGCCGATGCCCTAGAACAATTTAAGGTACAGACCAAGCAAAAAGGCATTGCGGACCATCAAATCAAAGGTCTAATCGATTTGGTAAGTGGGAAGGCCAAGACCTATAAATCAACTTTTTTGGTCGGCCACCGCGACCAATTGATTCCCATAAAAACCGAAAATATTGCCTATTTCAGAATAGACACCGGAATCGTAAAGGGGATTATTTCTGATAACAAATCATACGTTATCGACTACAAGCTGGAAGATCTTGAGGAAGAACTGGATCCTGAACAATTTTACAGGATCAACAGGCAATTTATCTTAAGTCGGAATGCCATTATGAACATCAAACAATACTTTGACGGCAAACTTATCGTGGTCGTAAATCCCGTTTGTGATGAACGCATCATAGTTAGTAAAGCCAAAGCTACCGAATTTAAGATGTGGGTAAGCTCTTGATCTATGCTCAACTTGGAAACCCTAATTTCCATTCCAAACAGGTATTTTCATAAAGTCTTTATTTTAAAGGAGTACTAAGAAAAATGTCAAAAGGTGCAGCTTTGACAATGATGTATTCGCTTGCAAAAGATTCTTTGGCACAAAATATTCATTGCTATCCTATTTCTCCAGTTCGCGTACAAAACCTTTTGTAGCTGTTTATTTGAAAAATAATTTTTCTGAAAATAAAGAATAAAAGTTCTAGGGATTTTTACAAACATAGCCAATAGGGCGAATGGGAGCACTTAGAGGAGTGGATGATTTGGCCCCTTATGGCTCTTAGGACTAGGCCTCATTTAAAACAGTAACCAATTTTCCGATAGATGGAGGCTTTATGCGACTGAACGGGTTTTGAAATTGTATTTGTTGTTTCGAGTCTATTTTGTAAGTACCGAAGCTTTTGCTTTTTTCCTTTAGTTTTTCTTTCTAAAGGGCTCGAATCTATGCATTTGAAAGTTTGAACAAGGAAACGGTATACCTTGGTTTAGTTTCTTAAATTCAAAAGACAGAAGGGTTTTAAGAAGAATTTTTTAGTGAAATGCCCCCCTTGGGCATGCAACTATTGTACGGGAGATATAGAGGATATTCACCGCTGAGATGAGAATTGCAACTTCAAAACACACCTTGATAGGCATTGCGGCCGTAAAGATTATGAAATAGAATACCTTAATCATGTTTCAAATCCTAAAGCCTTTTTAATACTTTTGTGATAACTCTAAAAAAGATTATAATGAACATATTTTCAAAAGTACGCTTGAGGGTTATAAAAAACTTCGTTCTGACCGTTTTGGCCTCACTTCTTTTTATTTCTTGTGGGGAAAATGAGAAAGAAACGAGCTCCGAACCTATGTTGGCTATTGCTACTGATAATGCCGGGGTAAAGGTTCCTGAAGGATTTGGCGTAATAAAGGTTGCCGATTCGCTCGGTAAACCGCGCCATTTTGCAGTTACCCCTTCTGGAGGTATTTATGTTAAACTGCGAGAACCGTTAAACGGTAACGGTATTTTATATCTTACCGATAACGATGGTGATGGAGTTGCCGAATCAAAAGAGGGTTTTGGCGACTATAAGGGAACGGGAATGAATTTAGACAAAGATTACTTGTATGCCTCCTCTGACGAGACAATTTTTAGGTATCGTCTTGATTCAAGTGGAAAAGTGACAAACCCAAACGCTCCGGATACCGTAGTAACGGGTTTGATCAACCGAAGGTCTCATGCCACAAAATCATTTACCCTTGATGATAAAGGTAATATTTATGTCAATATTGGCGCGTATTCCAACGCCTGTCAAGAAAAGGATAGAACTAAAGGTTCGCCGGCAATGATGCCATGTCCGATTCTCGATTCTGCGGGGGGCATTTGGCAATTTAGGGCCGATGAACTGAAACAATCCTATCACAATGGTAAACGATTCGCTACTGGTTTGCGAAACGTTGTTGGTTTGGATTGGAACCACGAGATCAACAAGTTGTTCGTCACCCAGCATGGTAGAGATATGCTTAATACCTTGTTTCCTGAGATATACGATACGAAAACATCCGCGATGCTTCCTTCGGAGACCTTATATGCGATAGAAGAAGGCGATGATGCTGGCTGGCCGTATATTTATTACGACCACATCCAAAATAAAAAGATAATGGCACCGGAATATGGTGGTGACGGTAAGAAAACAGGTGGGGAGGATGCGATAGACCCTATTCTCGCCTTTCCAGCCCATATGGCGCCTAATGACTTATTGTTCTATACGGGAGAAATGTTTCCCGAAAAGTATAAAAACGGAGCTTTTATAGCCTTTCATGGATCTTGGAACCGGGCACCCGAAGAACAAAAAGGGTATATGGTCGCATTCGTTCCTTTTACCAACGGTCAGCCTAGTGGCAAATGGGAAGTATTTGCAGATGGTTTTGCCGGGTCCGAGAAAATTCTTTCGCCCGATGCGGCGAACCATAGACCTACAGGTTTGGCACAAGGGCCCGATGGTTCCTTATATGTATCGGATGATGCCGGTGGCACTTTGTTCAGAATCGTTTACCAGAAGAAGTAAAAGCAATGTACGCGCAATTCTTTATTTCTAGAAGTTCGGTTCGTTATTTTTTTGCGGTCATAATAACGATTTATTTAAGTAGCTGTAATACGTCAAAAAAAGACGATACAAGTGGGTCCTCAGAAGTAGTGAAAAGTACCCAAGCCCAGACTGTTTCCGAGAAAAAAGTCGATTTACCAGTCTATATGGTAGAGGGTGAAAAATTATATACGCAACATTGTTTGACCTGCCATCAATCTAATGGAAAAGGGGTTTCAGGTCTAAACCCGCCCATGGACAATACGGAGTATGTTACTGGGGACAAGGTTCGACTTCTGAAAATTATTATAGATGGATCTAATGTGGGCCTTGTTGTCAAGGGTTCGACCTATTCGAATGCTATGCCCGCTTTTGGCACCTTAAGCGATTCGGAAATTGCGAATATTGCCTCTTATATCAGGAAAAGCTTTGGCAATAGTGCCGAAGCGATTATGGAAGAAGAGGTTGCTGCTTATAGGGAGAACAAAAATGGATAACGAAAAGCCATCGATGAGAATTAATAACATTTAATATGGAATATCGAACATTAGGGAAAACCGATTTAGTAATTTCTGCAATTGCTTTTGGTGCTTGGGCAGCTGGCCTCTAACCAAGTACCTTTTAGCATGGTAAATAGGAATATCGAAGATGAGTTGGTTCCATACTGTTTGGATAATAACAAATCCATTGTAGCATACAGCCCCGTGCAAAGAGGATTACTGACCGGAAAAATGAAACCTGGTCAAAAATTTGAAAAAGGTGATCATAGGGCCAAGAATCCTTCCTTTACGAATGAAAGCATTTCGCAAACCAACTCTTTTCTTGAGAACATAAGACCTCTAACGAAAAAAAGTACGCAAGCCTAGCGCAATTGGTCCTTAAATGGACTTTGGAAAGGCCTGGTATTACGATTGCCTTGGCAGGAGCCCGGAATTCCAAACAGTCCGTTGCCAACGCTAAGTCTGTAGAATTAGTCCTGAGTCAGTAAGAAATCGAATTCATCAACACCGAGCTTGATAAGATTTCGTAGCGGAATCCGACAAGCGGGAAATTGATCAATCGGAAAATCTCTATGCTAAGTTGTGCTAATCTAACGCATTATACGAAAACTCGAATCCTTTACATAGGGTGTTCCATTCATGTGTCTTTTAGTAGTTTCGTTATTTACCGTTTATGGATACGCTCAAGTGCTAAGTTCCCAAAAACAAATTGGGGATGTCGATTTCTCAAAGTATAAAACCTATCAAATCTATAGTCTAAAAGTGAACGACGGTCCGGAGTAAAGTTCTATCCCAGCTTCTTTGAAAAAGGTAGCATTAGAACGGATTATGAACTTACTCTTAAAAATGAACTTTCAATTGATTTTTGTGTTAAATTGGGTTCTCGTTCAACTATGACCATCAACCAGCCATAAAGGGTAGCGATTTGGGTTTTGTTTTTACCAGCGAAATATGTTCAGGTTTTTATAAATGGCACGTGTAATAATTAGTTTTATGTTGCATATTTTTCTATAAAAATGGGTGAAAATACTAGAAAATTGTATCGCTTAAAATTCGCTATTGGCTTGGCTACAGCGGTCCTTTTACTATTCGCCTGTAATTTCACTGATAAGAAAATACCTAGTGTTGATAAAGTTCCAGAACTTGCTTGCCGACTTTTACAATCCCCAACTAATATTTTATCCGAAGAAACTCCTGAAGGAGCACACAAGGTAACTTTAAACTATTCTCGGGTGGGTGAAGAAATAGAAAAATTGGCTCATATCACGCAATTAAATATTCAGCCTGATAACACTCTAGGGCTGGATAGTTTGACTTTTGAGTTTAACCAGTTACATTTTCATTCTCCCAGTGAACATAGTATCGATGGAGTACCCTTTCCTTTGGAAATGCATGTGGTAAGCTCAACAAAAAAAGGTGAACCCTCTGAGTATTTGGTCATAGCTATACTTTTCGAAAGGGGAGATGGAAATAGGTTTTTAGGCGAATTTATTGAACAAGGCCCTGTTATGGAAGCAAGCGCAAATAGCATTCATTTACAACTAATATTGGGAGCCAAATTGTTTCAAGAGAAGATGAACATAGATCTTCAGGGATTTTATAATTATAAACAAGCGCATACAACATCACGCTTTACCGAAAATGTAAATTGGCTTGTGGTGAAGCGCATATTTGAGGTTTCTCCCGATCAGATTTTAAAAATTAAAGCAATTCAGTAAAAATGAAGAATCAATGGTTTAGAAAAGTTTTGGCCTTTGGCATAGGCTGGCTTGTAGCCCTTGTTTTGTGGCGCATTATAAGAAGGTTTGGCGTTAATGTCCATCTCGAAATATTCAATATACCGGTTTCACGGCTTACTGTACTGATTTCGATACTCTGCATTTCTGTTATAACCGGTTTAATATTTGGGAGCATGCAGTATATGTACGAAAAATATTTTACTACAAGTGTTTCGTTTAAAGGATTCTTAGTAAGAGCTTTACTTGTCCATTTGGTATTAATGCTGGGCATTTATTTTTCGGTATACTTGGTTATCAATGCTACCGGGGTTTATCAGGATGTACCCTTTCTGGAATTTGTATCCAATCCATTGTTGTTGGTGAATTTGTTCTATTCCATTCTGGTCAATAGTGCTATTATATTACTTATTCAAATTAACCGTCTACTGGGAAAAGGAAACTTGGCCAAGTTGGTTACTGGGAAGTTTCATACACCAAGAGAAGAGTTACGGGTGTTCATTTTTCTTGATTTAAAGGCTTCGACAACCATCGCTGAACAATTGGGACACATAAAGTATAGTAGGTTTATTCAAGATTGCTTTCATGATATCTCTGTTGTAGACCAATATCGAGCCTCTATTTATCAATACGTGGGTGATGAGGTAGTACTTACTTGGAAAATACACCAGGAAGATACCTTGGAAGATTGTATTTATGCTTTTTTCGCTTATGAAAATCGGTTAAAGGCAAGAGCTGATTATTACCAACAGGAATATGGCGTACAGCCTGTCTTCAAGGCAGGGTTACATCTAGGCCCTGTGACTGTTGTGGAAGTAGGTAATTTAAAGCGTGAAATAGCGTATCATGGCGATACGATCAATGTTGCATCAAGAATTCAGGAGCAATGTAATGCATTTGACCGTACACTACTCATTTCGGAAGAGGCCTTTAAACGACTAAAATATTTACCCGAGTATTCCTTTGAAAATGTAGGTGAGTTTACCCTGAGAGGCAGAAAAAAATCAATTCAATTATATGGAGTCGGGCCACCAATAATTGAAGAGGGCCCGCGCACAAAATAGATTTCCCATTGGGTTAATAAAATGAAAATATTGGCGATGGTCGATGGCTCTTATAAAAACCGTACCTCTTGTGTATGAAACTTAGCCATGTTTTATTTTTCTTCAATTTCAGATAGAAAGTGGTGAATTAAAAGTATTGGGAAAAAGCTTGTTTAACCAACCTGACTATGTTTTATAAATAATATTAGCAATCGTTTTTTTTCTTTACTTCTTGAATCCCGTCCAAAATCCAGGGCATCAACTCTGAAACTGTAGGGTGAACCAATACTACCTTTCTATAGTGTCGACACGGAATATTTGAATGCATAATGGTTGCAAACATGTTGATGATTTCATCTCCGCCAACCCCTAAAATAGAGGCGCCCAATATCAAATCCGTTTCTGCATCCACCAATAGTTTGGCAAATCCTTTGGTTTCACCCATCTCTTTGGCCCGGCTTATCTTGCTCATCGGTCGGGTAGCTTTTAATACCTTCCTCCCACTTTTTATAGCTTCTTTTTCCGTGATACCGACTCTACCAAGTGGGGGATCGGTAAACAATCCATAAATCAAATTCCGGCTATCCAGTGTCCTGTCTCCTCCGAAGAGCTTGTCCAATACAACCTCGGCATCATTCACTGCCGTATGGGTAAACCCGCCATGACCATTAACGTCTCCAACTGCGTAGACACCTTCAACGGCAGTTTCACAATAGTTATCTACTTCAATATATCCACGGGCATTGGTTTTTATTCCTGTATTTTGAAGACCCAGGGTATCACTGTTTGGAATCCTTCCCGCTGCTATTAAGACCTGATCTCCGGACAATAGCTTAGCTTCCCCATTTACGTCAATCTCGACTTCCTTTTGAGCGCCCTTTTTAGTAACCTTTATTGTGTTTGCATTGAAGTGGATGTCGATTCCCTCTTCTTCCAAAATTTCTTGTAGCGCATCGGCAACATCTTCGTCTTCTCTAGGTACCAACTGGGGCCCGCGCTGGATAATACTAACTTTGGCCCCAAATCTCCTAAACACTTGCGCAAATTCGACACCAATATATCCTCCCCCTATAATTAACAGGTGCTCAGGGATATTTTCAAGGTCTAGCAGCCCGGCACTATCAAGCCAGTTTATATCATCTAAGCCTGAAATTGGTGGAGCAGAAGGTCTGGTTCCTACATTTATGTAAATGTTATCTGCAGTACAAACTTGACCATTCACTTCCACTTGTTTTTCGCCTGTAAATTTGGCCTTGCCCAGTATTAAGTCTACATTGGGGGTGTTGGTCATCCAAGATGTCAAACCAGCGCTGCCATTATTTCTTATGCTATTCATACGCTCTCGTACCTTATCATAATCAAGATTCAAATTCTCAGCGTGAAAGCCATAAAAATCTCCTCTTTTGGCCTGATGGAACGCTTTTGCAGAGGCCACTAGTGTTTTTGTCGGAGTACATCCATAGTTCAAACAGGTGCCTCCAACTTTATCAGCTTCAATAACTCCAATAGCTGTCTTGGTGGGAATTAACTTTCCGAGTAAAACCCCAGTGGCTTGGCCGGTTCCGATAATAAGATGCGTAAAATGTTTCATGTTTTTATTGATATTTGTGTTTTGCTAACTGTCTAATGTATTATTCGTTACACTCCGAATGAGAATGCAATGGACGAATTCTTGCGTTACCTATGGAGGAAATTACCTGCCCTGACCAAAAGATAAACGATTTAAAGGATTCCCGCTTAGGAAAGCAAATATGATCATTTATACACTATCTGCACAGTACAACGATTACGCTTAAAGATCTATGCCAAATTGATAAGATAAATTCCTTTGGGCTATGCCCCACCGTTTAAATGATCGGCTGAAAACACTAGGTTCGGAAAAGCCCAATAGATACCCAACTTCTGAAATGCTTAATTCCATGTTCTTAAGATATCGTATGGCAAATTCTTTTCTGATTCCGTCCAAAATATCGTGAAAAGTCTTGTTTTCGGCGCTCAATCTACATTCTAGGGAACGGACACTCAGGCTCATTTCATCCGCCACCAAATCAAGAATCGGAAACTGATGATTGAACTCTTGGGTAATAACCCTTCTTACTTTCTTGGCAAACGATTCCTCATTTGAAAATTCTTCAAAGATTTGCAGTGCTTGTGTATTCAACAATTAAAATAAGTCTCGATTAGATCCTACAATGGGCGTTTCCAAAGCTTTTAGCTTGTAAACCAAAGTATTTTTAGCTCGATTAAAATGTAACCCGGTCGGAAAAATACGGCGATACTCACCTAGATGTTCTCGATTAGACGGAAATGTAAAATTAACAGATCGGGGAAGTATGCTCTTACCCAATCGCTTTTGTACGGCCTTTATGATATTTTAGCACATCTCTTAATGAAAAATCGATTTCAAAAAATCTGTGATGAACTACCCAAAAAAGGGCAAAGAGAACTTGAAAATTGATAGTACTGCAATTATCTATTTGTTAAACAATTGTTAAAAACATACAGACTTGTCTGTTTACTAAAATTCTATCTTATATTTGCCCTATGAAAAAGGTAGGTGTAAAAGAGCGCATTATTGAAACAGCTTCGGATTTGTTCTATAACCAAGGGTATAACCAAACTGGGATTAACCAGATTATAGACGAAGCAGGCGTTGCAAAAGCTAGCATGTATCAGCATTTTAGGTCGAAAGAAGATATTGCCGTAGCGTATTTAATTGGTAGGCATGCGATGTGGATGGGGAAATTGGAGGCGCGTGTTTCAAAAGAGAAGAATCCTAAAGCTAAGGTTATTGGGGTTTTTAATTACCTAATGGAGTGGTTGACAGATGTAAACTTTAGAGGTTGTGGATGGCAAAATATTATTACCGACCTTCCTCAAGATCACGACAAAATTAAGGACCAAGCCATTTTTCATAAGAATGAATTAAGAACCTGGGTACAGGAACAGCTTATGGAAGAAAAGGCATTCGGCGCCAAAGAAGCAAAAGGTTTAGGTGATCAAGTTATAGTTTTGATTGAAGGGGCAATTATCCTTTCGCAAATTCAAAAAGACCCATGGCCAATCAAATCGGCCAAAAGTGCTTGCAAAAAATTACTGATATGATTTTTTTAATTTTATAAGAACAGACTTGTCTGTTCAAAATATCAAACTCAAGGCTTAAAGAAGAAGCAAATACAAAATTGCAAAATCAATAAACAGACTTGTCTGTATGATTTATCAATCAAAATAGAACAGTACTAATCATACGTCATATAGGCAGGTCATTAAATTAAAAACAATGAAAAAATTAGTCCCTCCCTTTACCAAGGAAACAGCAGAACAAAAGGTTCAAGCAGCAGAAGATGCGTGGAATAGCAAGAACCCAGAAAAAGTGTCCATGGCTTATGCCATAGACTCCCAATGGAGAAACAGAGACCAATTCTTTGTTGGTCGAGACGCCATAGTTGCTTTTCTATCCGATAAATGGAATAAGGAACTGCACTACATACTTAGAAAGCATCTTTGGTCCTTTACCGATAACAGAATATCGGTACGGTTCGAGTACGAATGGCAAGATGCGATAACGGGGCAATGGTACAGGACACATGGTAACGAGCATTGGGAATTCAATTCAGAAGGCCTGATGCAGATTCGCGACATGAGTGCCAACGATGTTAAAATCAAAATATCAGAACGGAAATTTTAATCCAGTAGTAATCAAATAAATAATTACAAATGAAAACGTTACAACCTTTAAGCTTCGAAGAAGCAAATGTAGATTCACAAGCAATTTTTACCAATGTAAAAAGCAAAATCGGAATGGTACCCAACCTATACGCCACAATGGGCGTATCGGACAAACTTTTGGGTGGATTTCTAAACTTTACGGAAACCCTGAAAAGCGGAGCGTTCAATAATAAAGAATATGAGGCCATCTCTTTGGCCACTTCGCAAACTAATGGCTGTGCCTATTGTTTATCGGCACATACTGCACTTGGGAAAATGAACGGTTTTACAGAAGAAGAAACACTCGAACTTAGAAGTAACTCCATAGCAGATCAAAAACTGAATGCCTTGGTTTCTTTAGTGAGCGAGCTTGTCGAAAGTAAAGGACATCCTGCCGAGAACACTGTTCAGAACTTCTTTGATGCAGGTTATACTAAGGCCGCATTCGCAGAACTTATTGGAGCCGTTGCCTTGACTACGATTACTAATTATGTCTTTCATAACGGAGGCTTTGAAATTGACTTTCCCAAAGCACAAGGAATTGAAAATCTTTTAACAACATCATATTAATCTCATAACAACTTTAATCTTTCCCTGAAATGAATTCAGGGTAAAAAAACAACAATCATGAAAGCAAGAACAATCAAATCAGTTTTAGGAATGACCTTTATTTTGGTTATGATTCTTACAGCATCTTCCTTTAAAAATGTAGATGCAGCAATGGGCGCCATCACAACAGTAAGTGAAGAACAGCCCACGTTTCACAGAACCGCCATTGTGAATGGTGTAGAAATTTTCTATCGCGAAGCCGGTACGAGGGACAAGCCCACTATTTTACTATTACATGGCTACCCAACATCATCACATATGTTTCGAAATCTAATCAAGGACCTATCCAGCAAGTACCATGTGCTTGCCCCTGACTATCCGGGATACGGTAGAAGCGAACAGCCATCCATGAAGGACTTTGAGTATACGTTCGATAATATGGCAACTACTGTCGAAGGCTTTTTAGATGAATTACATATAAATACCTATAGCATTTACCTTATGGACTATGGAGCACCAATCGGCTTTCGAATTGCTGCAAAATATCCGGAACGAGTAGAATCATTGATTATCCAAAATGGCAATGCCTATGAAGAAGGCCTGCGTGACTTTTGGGTTCCCATCAAGAAGTATTGGAACGATTATACCATGGAAAACGGAAAGGCCCTTGAAGGGTTCCACTCCCCGGATGGTTTGAAATGGCAATACACTCATGGGGTCCAAGATTCGACTAAAATCAGCCCTGACAATTGGACTCTTGACCTACAACACTTGTCAAGAGATGAAAATGCAGAAATTCAATTGGCAATGTTCTATGATTATAGGACCAATGTGCCATTGTATCCAGAATGGCAAGCATATTTTAGGGAACACCAACCTCCTACCCTACTTGTTTGGGGAAAGAACGATTATATCTTTCCTGCTGAGGGAGCACATCCTTATAAAAAGGATTTGAAAAATTTAGAATTCCATCTTTTGGACACAGGCCATTTTGCGCTCGAAGAAAAGGGAGGTGAGATTGCCGAGTACATTTTAAATTTTTTGGATAAAAATAAAATCAAATAATGAAAGTCAAGTAAATAAAAATTAAAATCATGAAAACAACAATTATAAAAAACAGCAGAACGAAAAGTGCAGAACATGAAAGTACAAGTGCACTGCGACATAACTATTGGACGAACAGAAGACGCCATTCGTTTTCATCGACAAGAGTAAGGATCTTATAATCTTAAAAACAAGGAAATATGAAAACAATTAATTGGAAAAACGCAATAGCAGCAGGTTTTATAGGAACCCTATTATTTGATGTCGTTGGATTATTGATTACAGGAACTTGGTGGGATATCCCCGCAATATTGGGAGCCAAAACCGGACTGGGACTGGCCTACGGAGTAGCAGGACATTATGGCAATGGAGTTTTATTGGCTATACTTTTTGCAGGGATAGCACCATCTCTTTGGGGACCAAAATGGTTTAGACCAATCATTTTTGTAACAGGCGAAATGATAGCCTTAGTATGGTTGTTCATGCTTCCCTTATTGGGCGCGGGAGTAGCAGGAATTGATATGTCGCCCATGACGCCGATTATTACTTTGCTACGGCATTTAGCGTACGCGGTTCC
>CAZRIE010000079.1:0-19361 GCA_964600075.1 uncultured Flavobacteriaceae bacterium | reverse complement strand
AGGGATTTATAGACGGGATCAATACCACTGAAAAAGCTTCAGAAAATTTTGTTCCCGTACTAGTTACTTTTGATGATCACCAAATGCTTTGTTTTGAAATAGAGCGAACATCAGATGAGAAAATAGTTGTTTATCTCCCCAGGGCTCCCAACCCTTGGTCCGGAACTGTTCTTTATGTTGATAAAGACCGCGTAAAGCCTATTAATGCTAGTGTTACGGAAGCCGTAAAAAATATACAAAGCTTAGGATTAGGAACGGAAGATCTGATAAATTCAAAATAGTTTTCTGATCTATTTGAAAAGACGAAACGTAAAACGAAAGTGACATGTTAAAAAAGAAAAAAGTTCGCATAATCATTGCAGCATTAACCGTCGCAATTGCCTGTGTTCTTCTTCTTAACATCATCTTAGAATCAATTCTAAAAAAGTACATCTCCAAAGAATTGGATTTAATTAGTGCCCAAAACGAATACGTGCTTGGAATAACAGATGTCGATATTAATATCTTTCTAGGAAATATTTCCATTTCTAATTTTCATGCCAAACCCAAAGAATTGCTTTTTGCATCATTTGCCAAGGGAGAAACAAAGGAAGATGCACTAAAACAACTATTTGTTTCTAAGCTCTCCTTATCTGGATTGGGACTTTTTGATCTGATTATTAATAGAAAGCTTTATCTTGATAAGATTGAAATAGATGAGTTAAATTTTAATTTTTACCGACCAAAAAGGGAATATCAGATTAATGCGGTAACTGAAGAAAAAAAACCAGCGTTTTCTTTAGATTCAATTCATCTATCAGGGATTGATAAAATTGACCTAGCTGAAATGGTGATAGCGGACTATGGGGTTTTTGTAATCGATGCCTCCAATATGGACACCATTTCTTCTTATCAAGGAAAAGAATTTTTGTTTAGCGGATTGGATATGAACGCCCTTGAGGGAGGTCAGGGGTATTTTACGTTTGATAATTCAGAATTAGAACTCGAATTAAAGCAACAAGAGTTTGGTCTTGACGGCGGACTTTATGCTATTTCATTCGATGATCTTCACTACAAATATGATGAGCAGGAAATCGAGCTGATCAATTTTGAATTGAAACCAATAGCAAGCCCTGAAGAATTTTCTTCCAAATTTGACCAGACTTACGATATCAATGCAGCTTCTGTTGATACGCTGCTTGTTAGTGGAATAGATCCGTACCCCTTATTTCAATCTGGGGTTATTAGCATTCAACAAATTGATGTTAATGGTTTAAAAGCCAGTACTTTCAAGGATAAGACCAAGCCCTGGGATATTAAAAAAATTACAAATTTGCCCCAAATGGCTTTAGAAAATATGCGGCAACCCTTACATATCAGCACTATAAAAATAAAAAATTCGAGTTTTATATATTCCGAGAAATTAGACCATACAGACGACCTTGTCAATGTGAATTTGGATAATATACAAGGTGAAATAACCTATGTTACTTCCATTCGTGACAGTCTTAATAGCGGAAGGAGTCTAGAGGTTACCCTAAACACTGACTTATTAAATACCCTTCCATTTTATGTTCATATCACAATGCCATACAATACAACGGATAATTCGTTTCATGCATCAGGTTATTCAAAAGGTACCGCAGATTTTGAAAAACTCAATCCTACGGTTTTTCCAGCCGTTGGGATGAAATTTGAAAACGGCAAATTAAATGGAATTAATTTCAAATTGCAAGGTAACCCCAATAGATCCAAAGGGGAGCTGATTATGTTATACGAAGATTTGGAAGTGGAACTATTCAAGAAAAATGAATCCGAAAACAAAACAACATCCTGGATAGCAAATACATTTATTAAAAGGTCCAATCCCAATAAGAACGGTAAAATCATAGAAGCGAAAATTGATTTCGAACGGATTAAGTATAAAGGTTTTGGTAATTATTTATGGAAATCCGTTCAATCAGGAATAGTAAATTCTTTAGCACCTTTTGGGAAACGTAACAAAAAGGAAAATAGCGCTAAAAAAGATTAAATTACAATTCAAAAGTATGCTTGGTAATGGATTAAGACTTTAGTAGAAAACAGTATAAACCCCTAAACAGTTTTGGAGGAAATCTTTTTTTTCCTTGGGAAATTGATATAGGTTGATTCAAATCAAAAGCGGAACTCAAAGGAATGGGGTATCGTATTAACGAGTAACCTAGACGTAAAACAGTTTATATAGAAAAATAAAAAATATGACTACTGCATTAATAATACTCCTCATCGCTACTTTATCAGAACCCGTATTTTCTGTTGACAAATTACCTGCTGAAATTCGAGAAAATGTCTCTGGAGAGGAAGAAAAATCAAGATTACTTGACTTAACAAAAGAAGGAAAGAAGAGAATTAAAAAGTTCCAAAAAGAAGAGAAAAAAGCCCGCAAAAAACTACGAAAAGTTGTGGTTAACGAAACAAATTCCATTGTTGAGATTGATAAACATTATGAATTGTCAATAAAGAGAACACTAAGCCATCAGTCGTTTCTTGTAACTACGAGATTAGAAATGCAGAAGTTAACCGCTGATGACGAATGGAACAACATTATAAACTCAGCGGCATATCCTTCAAAAAAGAAATTACGAAAATCCCAAAAATCTAGAGTGAAGGAAGATAAATTGATTCGTAAAAAATTTAGCAAAATGAGGGAAGTGCTTGAGGCAGAAATAGAAAATCCTGATAAGGAAGCACTTATTACCGAGCAAATCATCGTGCTGGAAAAGGATGTTTTTGATTATTTGGAAATTCTCAGGAAGCATACCTTTCTTGATAACCCTACCGTGAGAGACCATAATGCCACTAGGGAAGATTTGGAACAGCTTTTAGCAAAAGATAATTTGTTCAGAAAAGAAGTGATAGCTTCTTTTACAAAATTATACAAATCAGGTTCAGAAAATTTATCTAGTACCGAATGGAATGCGGTAAAGCAGCAGCTAAAAAAACTAGTTAACTAAAATCTGTCTCGATTCAATAGTTTTGTATCCCTAGGTAAGGCTATCTTAGAAAAGAGAATAAAGACCAAGAAACCACCTTTGAAGGGACTCGATGATAGTGCGTTCTTTTTAATTTCTCATAGTAATCGAGTTTATACCAATTGCACGTCTTTTTAAAAAAGGCTACATACCATATAGATATGTCTGTTTGCAGGAAAGTTTCATTTCTTCAAAAAATGGTCATTATATTATTTTCCACATTTCTGGGAACACTACACGCCCAGAAATCAAAAGAGTCTAAAAAAGACAAACCTGTCAAACTCCGTGTATTACCCTATATTAACTACAGCAGAACACTTGACTTTCAAGCAGGGGTGGTTGGCATGCTTATGTATCGACTAAATCCTAACGACACTATTTCCCCGAAATCAATTACTGGCGTAATTGGCATCTATTCTACAAATAAGTCTTACCTCATTGCTTCATTTAACCGATGGTTCTTGAAGGAAGATACTTGGCGATTTACGTTTTTTTTTGGGACTGGAAATCTTAATTCACAAACCTATGTAGACGACATTGAAATACCAGGTTTTGTTGATTTTAATACAGACGCCACTGCAATCAGTTTTAATGCTGAAAGAAGAATTCTTAAGAAATGGTATGGCGGACTTGGACTTTCCTATAGTACATCATCAACTGCTTTTGAGGAGTCTGATGCAACAACCAATAATAACAACTATGGAATTACCCTATTGACAGCGATAGACAAGCGAGATGGAATTTATTATCCAAAAAAGGGGTATCATACAAAAGTCAAATGGAACTCAAATCCCACGTGGTTTGGAAATGAAGAAAGCCTTAGCACAGCTACCTTCTTTTTCAATAAGTATATTGGAATGCGTGATGTTCAGGATGTATTGGCCTTTAGGGGGTATGTTAAGTATAGTTTCGGAAGTGTAAATTTTGAACGTCAAGTGGTTATCGGAGGTACAGATATTCGAGGGTATTCTGAAGCAAAATTGAGAGGTGATGGTGTTTTTGCTGTACAAGGCGAATACCGTTACAACTTTAGCGAAAACTGGGGTTTAGTGGGATTCGCCGGGCTCGCAACCTTGAGTGGTTCAATTAACGAAGATTTTAATGGAAAACTATATCCGGGTATTGGTACGGGTATCAGATATACCGCTTTTAAGAGCAACAATTTTAACGTCGGATTGGATGCCGCCGTGGGCAAAGATGATTGGGGTCTTTATTTCAGAATCGGAGAAGCTTTTTAAGCTATCACCAGAGGCGCAAAGCAACCCTATCATGAGTTGCTGTCGCCCATAATGCAGCATTAGATCCAGGGGCTATCAGGATCAAATCGACCCAACAGTCTTTTTGGGATGTATGGCCTACGGTCTTGAAAGTGGTTTGTAAATTAAAGCGGTCGGAAGAGATCAAAAAGAGCGCTAATACATTAGAAATCATCATGTAAAGGAAAAATAGCTAAACACCCAAGCATTTAAGAAAATCATTCCTCTTTCTTGTTCCATGTTCTAAGATGAATATCACGCTGAGGGAATGGAATTTCAATCCCTTCCCGGGCAAAAACATCATTGATCTCAAACAGTATGTCACTCTTAATACGGATCCAGTCTTTATTGCTATCGGTCCAAAACAACAATCTAAAGTTTAAAGAACTATCCGCAAATTCTTGAAAAAAAACGCCTGGTTCAGGCTGTTTTAATACCCTGGGGCTCGAGAGCAAAATACCATTGAGCAATTCTGCTACCTTATGAACATCAGAGCCATAGGCTACCCCGACAAGTACTTCTATTCTTCTATTTTGATCGGAAAGGGTCCAGTTGATCACCTCCTTAGAGATTAATTGTCCGTTGGGAACTATGACTTCTGCCCCGTCCACGGTTCGAATATTGCTGGATCGAATTCCAATATTGCTCACATTTCCAATCATGTTATTTACTTCAATGGTATCGTCTATATGAATCGGGCGTTCAAAAATCAGGATGATACCCGAAACAAGGTTGTTGAAAATATTTTGTAGTCCAAAGCCGATCCCAACGCTGAAGGCCCCGAATATGATCGTTAATTGATTCATTTCAAACCCTAATGAGGTGACCGCAATAAAGAAGCCAATGGTAATGATGGCGTACCGAACCAGCATGGAAATTGTTGCGGGAAGGCCCCGGTCGAGATCGGCACGGGCCAATACCTCATGCCTGAGCAGTGACTGTACAATTCGCGAAATCAGACTGGAAGCCCATAGGATTATGACGAAAAGAATAAGGTTCCATAAGGTGAATTCTATGGACCCCAAGCTTATGGGGCTGTTTAAGACCTCCCATATTCCACTGAGCAGCGGGGCAATAAAAGTTAATATACTCAGTGCACTGTAAGCAAATACGACATAGGTGCTAAGATCGATAACCCGATACAGAAATTTCTGAATACTCACTTTATTCTGAGAAACCGAAAGCTTCGAGCTGAGATAATTTCCTTGAAGTCCCAGGGCAATGAAAGCCTTGAAGATAGGATTCCATAAATAGAGGTACAACGCCAATAAAGATAGCTTAATGGTCAGCGAAGTGATGGACATGGAAATATTCAGATATCCCAAAATATTGGAAATCAAGCTAATCCCCATTACAAGGACAACCACCAGCACATAGTAGCGGAAGAAAATCTTTGACAGGGCATTTTTCTGGAAATTTATTAGGATGCTTTGTTTGCGGTTGATCTGAACTATCAGATACACGAAAAAGATATTAAGTAGTAGCAGGAGGCTTCGGCCAGGTAGGGATTCAAACGAAAGAACCTCCACAACTTTGATTGCCAACCAACAATAGATAAAGACCCGAATTACCTTTAGGAACGATTCCTCAAAGATTTTCCTGGAAATCAGGTAAAGTATTCCCACGATAACCAGACCCGAGATATTATTAATGATTGGGGGTGCCTGAAGATATGTAAGGCTGGAAAATAAAAAGGTTAGAAATATAGCCGTAGTAAATGGCATCTCAAATACCTTTTTTACGTTCGGAAAGGTGGAGTTCAGATCTGGTTCTTGGGTCTTGAGCTGTTTCCGAGTTCTCATGCACATGAATAGGATAAGCAGAAAAATGCAGAACACAAATAGGTGTTTGCTGACCAGGTTGGTGTAGGCATTCTCCAAATCGTATGAAACCATATCTCCATAAAGGAGAATTTCTGAGATAATCTTGGGGAAACTGAAATTTCGAAAACCCTGTATATAGGATTCCCGGTTTTTGTCGAAAACGCTGTTCAGTTCACTAAGCAGAGCGGTATCTATTGTGATTTCATCGTCAATTTCCGATTGGATTTTGGTCAACTGCGTTAGGTTTATAAGCATTTCTTCGATGCGGGATTCGTACAATCCGCTTAAGCTTCGGCTATCTTCTAGAATTTCGCCAATTCGAGAAATTTGGATTTCATTTTTAAATGGGGGAACGCCGTTATTATTCTCTGTGTAGTCCTCCCAGTACAATGCCATTTCCGATATCAGAAGTCTTTCTTCGTCAAATTGGTCAATTACCTTTTCGTAGTCTTCTGTCGTAGCTTCAATGTCTTTTCCCTTATATCTCAATACGGTAATTAAGCTGTTCAGTTCACGATAGGTTAAGGCAGGCAAATTCTTGTTTAGCTTATCAACCTTAAAGGCTTCATAGGCCTTCAGATAATCTGCATATTGCCGCTGTAGTTTTCTGTACTGTGTGGTATCGTTAAGACCACTTCTAAGGGTTTCTAGGGTTTTGGCATCGGTATTGGATTGTTTGATGATTTCAGAGAGACGTAATTCAGGAGCTTGCACACTATCTTCCTGTACTTCGGATACTCCTTCTTCGGATCCTTTTTGTGTGCCAGGCAGTAAATTCTGGGCCCCTATTGTAGCTGGGAATGCTAAGAAAAGTAGGAAAGAACAGATAAGGGACAGAATACATGAAGATACCTTTCGCATAATTTTATTTATTTCTGGCTAAAGATGTCACCGAAGAACACTTCTTAGTTTCAGAGGAATAACCCTGTTTCTTCTTCAAATGAATCCAAACCTTGGCTTTGCCCAAAAATAGATTATTTAATTGAAAAAAACCGCTGTGTTAAAAAATCAAAATCAATTAAAGCCCTGGCGTTTATGCAATATGTTTGGGATTACCGGAAAGGGCTGTTGCGTTACAACCTAAAGAATATCGTGAGTAGTAATTTTACCTAATAATGTATCTTTAAGCCGATATTTATTTTATGAAGTGTTTTCATAGGTTCTTCATGGTGAATTCGGTTACAGCTACCTTTAGCTTTTTCTTGTTTAGCTTGCCGTGTTACCACAAGATAGTACCGTTACCCGTTTTAAGTAGTCCTTTGAATTGATCTCGGATAATAACGCTTGTGTAGGCTGGGAAAACTTTTACCGATAGAACAGCTGTGGCGCAGGTATGAGAATGGCCTTTAGGCCAAAGCAGTTTCTTGTACTACACCAATTATTTCCCCAAAAGAAATGTGCTACAATGACCTTTTAAAATTTCCTTTTTATGAGCGATGGCCAAACATAGCGCGTAGAAAAAAGCAAACCACAAATACATAATAATTTTACATCAAAGTGGCCCGATCAGAAATAGAGGTTCATCCAATTATATCTCCAAATAAACGAGATATAATGTGAGTTCTCATATCTTTGTGAAAATAGAATCATCATTTTGAATTTTTGTTCGTTTGAATGTCAGCCATATATATGACCCACTATCATTCATACGCTAACAAAATTTCACTCTCCTATTTCCATTAGGGGAAACTTAAAAAATCATGTTATGAAAACTAGATATTTATCAATTGTACTATTAACGATAGGCTTAATTAGCTTTTCTTCTTTTTCTCAAACAGCGAATGACGAACCACTGTTGGGCTTGCCGGGAGATGACCTAGATCTTTATGCGGTATTGAACATTTTTCAAAAGTCAAAGACCATTGAAGATTTTGAAAAGTCGTTAAATGACGAAAAAGCAGGAATTGTCAATTTAGATCTTAATAATGATGGAAAGGTTGATTTCATTAAAGTTGTAACCGAAAAGGACGGAGATGATTTCTTGTTTATTCTTCAGGACCCAATAAGTGAAAAAGAAACTCAGGACGTTGCCGTTATGACAGTCTCAAAAGATGCTGAAGGTAAAGTTTTCATGCAGATTATTGGAGATGAAGAATTATATGGAAAAGATTATGTTGTTGAACCCGTTACAGAACCTACAGAATCAGTTACGTCGAATCCGGCATATGTTGGCGATGACCCGGTTACAGTAAATGTTCAGGCAACGACAGAAGTTGTGGTAGTTCAATCGGCACCAGTAGTTCAATATGTATATTCACCTGCGTACGCACCGTATTACCCACCTTATTATTATGGATACTACCCTCCCTATTGGAGAGGTATTGCTGTAATAAGTATTGGTATTTATAGACATAACCATTACCACCATCATCATGGTTATTATGGTGGTCGTGGGCATACATCTGTCCATGTTCATAATCATAACACCTACAACAATTACAATAGGAACACAAGAAATACCTCTCGTACTGTAAATAATAATGTTAAAAACGGGAATTTTAAAACTGCGGGCCAAGGAGGATCACGCCCTTCAACTTCCCAGGCCGGACGGGTTTCAAATGGATTGTCAGCTTCTAATCGAGCTTCTACAAGCCCATCGAAATCACAAGCTGGGCGAACCTCAAATGGAGCGTCTACAGCCAATAGAGCGTCAAAGAGCCCATCAACATCAAATAGGTCAACATCTCCGAGTTCATCAAATAGGTCATCATCTCCGAGTTCAGCAAAAAGGTCAACATCTCCCAGTTCATCAAATAGGTCGTCTGCGTCCAGATCGATGGGGTCAAGTGCAGGTCGTTCATATGGCGGTCGTGCAGGTGGTGGAGGTCGAAGACGATAAAATGTTATTCTACCATAACTGACAAAAAAAAGAGGCCATTTCATTTGAAATGGCCTCTTTTTTTAAAAATGCTCTTTACCTCTATTCAATGGTCATATCAGAGGCGCTCATATCTCGAAGACACACATATTGGCCGTCTCTTTTTTCAAACAGACTCATATAATTTCCTGTATTAACAGCAGTATTAGTAGAATCAACCACTGTATAATACCCTATCTCCACCACTTGAACACCATCTTTGGATGGAAATACTTCGGTAGTCGTAAATGAAATTTTGTTGCTGTTTGAGGCCAAATCTATTTTTAAAAATTCTAACCTTTCTTCTTTGCTCCTTATAGGAGTCATGTTTTGATAAAAAGTAACGGCGTCATCAGCATAATAACCTATCTTCTTAAGCTCTCCACCATTATATATTTCAGCAAATTGGTTTTCCCTAGCTTGAATATCTTTTTTTACTAGTTCTTTATCAATCACTACCGAAGTTGAATTTTCCTCATTCGTATTACACGAAGCCATCAATAAAAATAGACAACCTAATACTATTCCTTTTACAAACATATTTTTCATAATTATCCCTTATTAAAAATGTATATTTCGTTATCGTGTCAAAAGTAATAGAAAAACAGCAATTTATTTGACTAACACTTATTTACCTCCAAAATATTTTGCAATGCTATTGTTTTTAATTGAATGCTTTCCAAATGGATAAGGGAATTTGGCCTAACGACCATAAGGAGAATAAACGTAATATATGTATCCGATTGTTGAAGCACATTTGATGAAAACGACACCTTGAATATAAGGGTCAAAGTTTCATCTTCTTTTCAAACTGCCTTTATACGGGCCTGATAAATATCATATTTACGTTTTGTTGATATCAGTACATTGCATAAAAAGTACAAATAACATTTATCCAAATCCCTAGTGTACAATGTATTAATCAAGACATGTTAAATTGGGGTTGTTCTTATAAGGGATAGATGATAAATAATCATACTCCAATGTTAGCCACAAAAAATAAAACACTAAACCTTAAAACAACACTAAAATGCTTAATCGCATTATTCATGTCTTTGCAAAGTTATGCGCAAGAAAGCCCATTTTTATATGAAGTGGACTTCACCAATAAGAATGACGCTTTTAATGTAACATTGACAGTACCATCATTAAAAGCAGATGATAACGTGTATAGTTTTGTTTCCTACGCTCCCGGAGTACATCAACCACTAGATTTTGGACGATTTGTCAAAATGTTTAAAGTGTATGATAAAGATGGAAAGGAGCTTTTGACAAACAAAATATCCATAAATGATTTTAAAATTCTTAAGCCTACCAAAGTTGCAAAAATCATATATGAAATTGACGATTCTTTTGACATGAGTATGGGTTATCACCCTATCTACCCCATGAGTGGAACGGGAATTAATAAAGACTATACCGTTTTTAATCCACATGGTGTGATCGGGTATTTTCAAAATCTTAAGAACAAGCCCATTCAGTTGAAAATGATGCTTGAAGGAACGCCCAAAATTGGTACAGCTCTAAGTAAAAATGATGAAGGGTTTTACGACGTAGATTCTTATTACCAGTTAACAGATTCTCCCATATTAATTGGAGCTAATTTATCCTATGCTTTTACAATAATTGATAAGATTCAAGTTGAAGCTTATGTTCACTCACCCTCGGGCAAATTAACAGCTCAAATGGTCTTAGATCAAGCCCTGCCAATACTAAATGCGGCCAAAGATTTCATTGGTTATTCGCCTGTAGATAGATATACGCTTTTGTTGTACCTAGCTTCAGAAGAAGATGTTGAAGAAATGCCAGTGTTCAACAATGGCGGGGCATTGGAGCATTCATTTAGCTCAACCTATGCCTTGCCGGACATACCTGAGTATTACCCTTTTCTTAAAAATATAATTGCTCATGAGTTCATGCATATTTTAAGTCCTCTTCATTTGCATAGTGAAGTACTAGCAAATTTTGACTACTCCAATCCTGTTTCAGAAGATCAACATGTTTGGCTCTATGAAGGCGTGACGGAATGGGTTTCCTATATCATGCAGGTGAAAAACGGTACTGTAAGTACGCAAGACTATTTGAATTATCTATCAGAAAAAATTAACAATAGTGAAAATTATGATTCTGCATATAGTCTTACCAGAATAAGCCTAGAATGGTCAGCAGATGAGGGTTACAAGCAATATAATAATATTTATCAGTTAGGGGCACTTACGGCCGCTATGTTGGATATCAAATTATTGCAGCTTTCAAATGGCAGAAAAGGGTTGCGTGAAGTATATCTTGAATTAATTAAAAAGTTCGGAAAAGAAACACCATTTGACAATGCCACTTTTTTTGACACTTTGGTTGATATGACCTATCCTGAAATAGCTGTTTTTATAGAAAATCATATCAAAAAAAACACACCATTCAGTTTTGAAAAAGAAATGAAATTAGTAGGAATTAAGTACTATAATAATAGGCTCAATCCTGATAACCTTCCCACCATGGGGTTCAGCATCGAGCCTGATAAAAACGACAACCGTATAGTAGGATCTTTCTCCTCAGAATATGGGGGTACGCAAGTCAAAATTGGAGATATTATTACCCACATAAATGATACTGAATTGAAACAATCGACTTATCTGGAAGTATTTGAGAGCATCAAAAAAATGAAGATTGGTGATGAATATCATTTGGATATAGTCAGAAATGGGGAGGCCTTCAAAATTACTGAAAACCTATATGCCAAATATGATAAAAATGTATTTGAGTTCGATAATAAAGCTTCAAAAGAATCAATAAAGCTTAGGGAAATTGTGATGCCAAAACATGAATAATATAATACTGAGAAGAATCCGAGACCATTTACTAACCCAAAATAAACGGTATTAAAACAGACATTTATTCATACCGTTAGTTACAATTCCAATACTGGTTTAGATAATGATTTAAGATCAATACTTAATAAAACTATCAATTGATGAAAAAGAAAATACACCAATTAAGATAATTATTTGTAAAGATTATGAATAACACTGCTTTCATAACCTTATTTGCGACGGCACTTGGTGTTCTATTGGCATTTTATCTAAATGGATTGTCTGAATCTAGTAGCAAAAAAATGAAGGTTAACAAAGCATATTCCAACATTATCACAGAGTTAGAAACAAATAAAAAATTAGTTTTAGGGAATTTAAAAAAAAATGACTCTACAATTATTTTTTTTGATAAAATTAGGAAATATGATGTATTTCTCAAAGGTGAAATAATTACTTCATCGCAAAAAATTGATTACATTATGGATCAATTAAATGTTGCGGAATTTATTGACTCATTAAGTTTAGAGCAAGGTGTTGTTAATAATTTTGTTAATTATAATAATCTGGAATTTGCCATGTCTTCATTACCCAATGTTGCTTGGGAAGCTGACCAAATTGCCGATATTACCAATGAATTTGAATGCCTATCAACGATTATTGACATATATGAACTTCAGGACTTATTGGCGGCTGAAGAATATAAACTTTTAGGATTTTATGCAGATGAAAAATACAATCAATTCTATAGAACTTTACATATTTCTCGAGAATTAAGAAGTCAACTACTGGAAAAGTACGAAGAAACAATAATCGACATAAAAAACTGTAACTAATAACATGGAACAATAGTTGAGATTATTGTTAATTCAAGAGTAATAGCCTGCCTCATTTTCCTTGTAATCTAACAGCGAATTTCCCGGAAATAGCCTACTTACCATAGGTGCTGTGTCAATTAAAAAGTTTGATACCAATTGCAAATAACTTTAACTTAGTTTTTTAAATAGCCAACCATGTCAATTGTTTTAAATATTGGTATTGTTTTGTCTTTTTTTTTGGCGATTCTATTATTCTCAAAAAAAGATAAGGCACTTACCGACAATATCTTATCATTTTGGTTGGTCGCAATAGGAATTCATTTGACTGGATCCTTCCTGTACTATAATGGATATTGGGAGCTTTATCCCCATTTAATTGGTATTACAGCTCCTTTTCCATTGTTTTATGGACCTTTTTTGTACCTGTATTTAATTTATTCCATTAAAAAAAGCAACCGTTTAAAACGCATAGATTACTTTCATTTTGTCCCAGTAGTATTCAGTTATTTGTACATGGTTCCGTTTTATTTTTTCTATTCTGTCGATGAAAAGGTAAAGGTTGACAAAGGGCTAATTGACGATTTTAGTGTGTTTTCAACGTTGCTACTTATTGGTTTTATTGTTTCCGGACTGGCTTATCCTCTTATTTCATATCGCAAATTACTTCAGCGAAAAAAATTAGTATTCGATAATTTTTCATACGACAATCGCATTAGTCTAAGTTGGCTTAAATTTTCTATTTTGGGTATGGGCCTTGTTTTTAGTACTGGGGCTATTGTTATCATTTTTCGCGAGCTTATTGGTTTTGAATTTCCGTTTAATGCCGATATCTTATTTTATTCTATTATTGTTGCTTTTGTTGTTTTCGTTGGTTACTCAGGTATTCGTCAGCAAGATTTGTTTTCAAATACAGTTAACAATGAAAAAGAACTGGTAAGTACCGAAAGTGAGTATAAAAAATCAGGTTTAAAAGCGGATATCGCCATTACTAAACATAAAGAGTTGCTAAATCTAATGGAGGTTGAAAAACCTTATTTGAACCCTAGACTTGCTTTAAATGAGCTTTCGCAGCAATTAGAAATGTCGTCGAATAATATGTCACAATTAATAAATCAGTACGAAAAGGTGAACTTTTATGATTTTGTGAATAAATACCGAGTTGAAGAATTTATAGCCAGAGCCCAAAACAATAAAAATTTTAGTCTGCTTGCGCATGCACTTGATTCGGGTTTTAATTCAAAGTCTTCCTTTAATGGTATTTTTAAAAAGTTGAAATCAGAAACCCCTTCTCAATATTTGGCTAAAACAAATAAGTAAAGTATTTTTTGCCATAACACCGTTTTTTTAGAATACCCCCGTAAACCCTTGTTATCTTGATATTTAGATGTGTAGCCCTGTACGTCTGCACTTCAAAAAGGTATGGTCTTTCACGCTCGGGCGATTGGTCTTGATCTCTGTTGAATATTTGCACTATAAATATTTAAAAACAGAAATCGTGAATGTTTTCATTTACAAAAAAGCAAGATTGTTCTTTGGTTTGTCAGCAGTTATTCCTTGGTCATTTTGGTTTTTTGCAGGGTATATTGGCAATCTTGAAACTGAAAGTACGGCACTAGGAAATTTGGCTAGTATTATTGCCTTTCTTGGGCTGCTATCCCCAATCATGATTACCATTTTTCTAGCCAAAAATGATAAACAAGTAGTACGCGATTTAAGCAGACGTATTTTCAACCTTAAAGGCGTCGGTTCAACGTATATCGTGCTCACTTTTGTGCTAATGCCCATAAGTATTTTGCTTGCTCAAGCAGTTTCACTTCTATTTGGCTACAGCATTACACAGTTCTATTTGGCTGAATCATTTTCTTTTACATCCGGGATTTTCCCGGTGTGGTTTATGCTTATTATCGCTCCTCTGTTGGAAGAATTGGCATGGCATTCTTATGGCACCGACGCTCTTCGTGCCCGATTCAATCTTTTTACAACATCACTGCTATTTGCATTGTATTGGGGCATCTGGCACCTTCCACTATCGAGCATTAAAGATTATTACCACAGCAATTTAGTTGAACAGGGTTGGATTTATTCAGTGAATTTTTTGGTAAGCCTTTTCCCTTTTGTACTAATCATGAACTGGCTGTACTATAAAGCCGACCGTAATATTATTCTGCCCATTATTTTTCACATATCGGCAGGATATTTTAATGAAGTGTTTGCCACACACCCAATGAGCAAGGTGATTCAAACCGTATTGCTACTGCTTCTTTCTGTCTATATAATACTAAATGATAAAGAATTCTTTTTTAACCTGAAAAACAACATTTAAAATGAAAAAAATACTATTTACAGCACTCAGCATCATTAGTTTTTGCGGGCTATCTTTTTCACAAACGATTACCCAAACAGTTAAAGGTAAAGTCTTTGACAAAACGACTCAAGAAACTCTTATTGGAGCTACTATTATCTTGGTCAACTCCGATCCCCTTGTTGGAACAACGACAGATTTAGATGGCGAATTCAATTTAAAAAATGTTGCTATTGGAAGGCAAAGCATAGAAATAAGTATGATGGGCTATGAAAGTTATATCACAAGTGAACTATTAATAAGCTCAGGAAAACAAATTATACTTAATGTCGGTTTGCTAAAAAAAGTGACGGCGTTGAATGAAGTGGTACTAAAACCTAAAAGAATTAAAGAAAAACCTATCAACACGATGGCATCAGTGAGCAGTAGGCAGTTTACTGTTGAAGAAACACAACGTTATGCTGGTGGTTTAAACGACCCTGCACGATTGGTTTCATCATTTGCAGGTGTCGCAACACCGTCTATTAGTAGTAATGGGATTTCAGTACGAGGTAATAGCCCATCCGGTCTTTTGTGGAGAATAGAGGGTGTTGAAGTGCCAAGCCCCAATCACTTTGCCGATCTTACTATTGCCGGGGCAGGACTTCTTACGGTATTGAGTAGCCAGATGATGGGCAATAGTGATTTTTATACAGGTGCATTTCCTGCGGAGTACGGCAATGCAACATCTGGAGTATTCGATATAAATCTAAGAACTGGCAACGCCGACGAAAGAGAATATACCGCCCAAGCAGGGGTACTTGGGATTGAATTCGCGACTGAAGGCCCTATTAAAAAAGGCAAAGATGCATCCTACTTGTTCAATTACCGGTACTCAACCATGGCACTGATCAGTTCCTTGTTACCAAGCAATAGCGGAGTTCTTAGGTATCAGGATCTGTCCTACAAAATTAACCTTCCCACAAAAAATTCAGGCAATTTCTCACTATGGAGTTTAGCCGCTTACGACGGCGTTGATATGGAAGCATTGGACGCTACGGAATGGGAGTCTGAATCTGATAGAGAAAATTCTCAAACCTCATTGTATATGTTCGCAACAGGGATAAACCATAAAATACGTTTAAACTCAAATGCTTTTCTCAAAACTGCGCTGTCCGTATCGGGAAACGGATTGAAATTCGAACAGCAACGACTTGATGATAATTTGGAACCCCAACCACAATCCAGGGCTTTTAATAACTTCTATAAATACACACTGCAGTCAAGTATTAATCAACATTTCGGGGACAAACATACCAATCGAACAGGGTTTTATATCAACCATTTAGAATACAATTTGGATACCGAAGAATCACTTACAACAGCGGCATTGCCAGAAACACTCATCAATGAGAAAGGAGCATCTGACCTATTTCAGTTTTATAGTCAATCAAAAATAAAGTTAACGCCTCAACTTACATTGAATGCAGGGTTTCACAGCCAATACTTTAAATTAAATAACAAGTTTTCATTTGAACCACGCATTGCTTTAAACTACAATCTAAATGAGAAAAGTAGTATGGCGCTGGCTTACGGGTTACATAGTAAAATAGAATCACTACCTATATACTTTGTCAAAGATGATTTTGGGAATCAACTAAATAAAAATTTAGAATTGATGAAATCAAATCATTTTGTCGTGTCATTCAATACACTATTAACCGAAAATCTAAAAATTAGCATTGAACCATATTATCAATATTTAAACAATGTTCCGGTAGCACCAGATAGTTATATTTCAACGCTTAACATTCAGGATAATTTATTCTTCAATTCTCCATTGGTAAGTAAAGGCACTGGAAGAAATGTGGGCATCGATTTCACCTTAGAACGTTACTTAAACCAAGGATTATACTATTTACTGACTGCCTCTATTTTCGATTCAAAATACACCGCAAATGATGGTATCGAACGAAATACGCGGTATAATAAAAACTATGTTTTAAATGCCCTTATTGGTAAAGAGTGGCAAATGGGTAAGAACAACAACAATCTTTTTAGTGCAAATTTCAGACTTAATTATCTTGGCGGAAGCAGAAAAGAGTCTATTGACCAACCCAACTCCCTAATTCAACAAGAGGTTATTTATGGTGAAACAAATGGCAATCTGTCATTTGCAGAAAAGCATCCGGATACACCCATATTTTCATTTACCATTTCATATAGAAAAAACAAACCAAAGCATTCATCAATTTGGTCATTACAGGTTCTAAATTCTAACGGGGCAGAAGAGTTTGACACAGACTTCTACAACCTAAAAACCAATACAGTTGAACAGAAATATAGTCAAATAATGATACCAAATTTGAGTTACAAAATAGAGTTCTAGATAAAAATAGTCAGTGCTAGGGTTACAAGACCATACAAAAATATCTCCTGAGCATAATTGAGAAAAACTTAGTTGTAATAAATAATAATAATTCTATAAAAACCAAGTAAAATGAAAACAAAGTGTAAAAGTGTTGAAAAAACCAAATACGTATTTTCAAGAGATGATAAAGTGTTTGTAAAAGAAAATTGTAATAGCCAAAAAGGGGATTGGTGTCCCATAAACTTTCAATGGATTCCGGTAGTACGGCTAAGCAATGAATTAAACAAAATGAGTAAAACTGTACTTGTAATTCTTCTGTTCGGGCTAACGCTTATATCTTCCTGCACGGATGATGACAATGATCGGATTATTGGGTCTGGCAATCCAACTTCTGAATTAAGAGATGTGCCAAATTTCACCAAAGTCAGTAGTGAAGGTGTTTTTGAAGTCAACATCGTTCAGGGCGAGACACAATCTGTTGAAGTAACGGCCGACGACAATGTCATGAGGCGGGTAAAGACAAAAGTCGTAAACAATGAGTTAAGGCTTTATTTAGATGGCGATAGCTTCAGCAATATCTCAATTGGTGCGAAAATTACGGTACCTCAGCTGAATGGCCTCAATAATTCAGGAATTGGAAATATCAATGCTCAGAATATTGATGTAGCAAATAGTATAACTGTATTAAATTCTGGAACAGCCAAAATAACCATATCTGGTAGTGCAGAAAGCTTATCGGTATTTAATGAAGGCAGTGGGAGTTTTCTCGGCTTTGATTTCATTGTCGATGCTGTAACAGCAAACAATAGCGGTTCAGGGTCTATTGAGGTTTTCTGTGACGAAAACTTAGATGCCACAATTTCGGGAAGCGGAATTGTATTCTATAAGGGCGACCCCACGGTTAATGTCTCCATTTCAGGTTCGGGACAGGTAGTTAATGACAATTAAACTAAAAATCCCAAAAGAATACCATTTTCTAACTATAGAAATTATAAATACCCCGTAGCTGAATACAAACAATACGAAGTATAAACATCAATTTAAAAAATTTCAATCATGAAAAAACAATTTTGCAAAGTAGGGAGCACAACGTCATTTATCACAACAAACAAACCATTGAAAAAAGCAAACATTATGAAAACATCATTCATTAGAAAACCACAAATCGTAACAATAATTGTTCTATTAGGTTATGTTTTAGAAAGTTGTGGAATCATTAATTCTTGGTAATTTTTCTCTATCGAGCTATATGCCCTGATCGCAAGGACATTCCCTACCGCACACTTTGCCAGTTCGCTGGCCTTCACGGCGGATTCCCTTACCTTTTGCAGGAACACGAACCAGTTCAGATAGCCCGCCAGGAACTTGGTCGACACCCCGTAAAATCCCTTGACCCATCTCTCGTATCGGTTGTCCAGCGAATTCACGTGCTGTACGTGGTAGCACCTGTCCTTGACATGTTGGCGCGACGCCACAAAGATATGGTGTAATTCCTTTTTTCTCTTGACATTCTTCAAAGTTAATTTTAAAAGCAAACACGCTCTTAACTTTATGTCCGGTTAAATATAGTAAGTCCATAAATCACCATACCGTATAAAAGGCCACGGGAATAAGAGCGATTTCTAATCCAATTTTGGAAAAAAAAGACAACCACTAAACCCCCAATAAATCCATTGAGCACAAAGGCCAATGAGTTGATTACGAAATACGTCATGAAATTCCCAGATGTACTCCATCTGTATTCAAAGCCGTATTCACTTAAAATAGCAACTTCATATAACAACTGAACCATCGAAATGATTGTCCATGAAACAGTAATCCATAGAACGGTTTAAATTTCTTTTTTTGATTGTTAGAAATCTTCATCTTGGTTTAAATGTAATGGAAATTCAAATAAGTGCCTTGTATATAGTTCCACAAAGGTGTAAAACAACTTATATCCTTAATGAGGATTTGATATATTTGAGTATCCAGTGGATATTTTATTATGCTAACTATTGTTAATTTCATTCTTTGGGCAGCATTGTTACAAGGCCTCTTATTGGCCTTGCTCTATATGTTTTCAAAAAAGAACAAGAGCTTTGCCAATTTTCTTCTCGCCACGATCCCTACAGTACATCTTTGTCAACAATATCAGCAGGGAGGCGAAAGTGACCACCGA
>CAZRIE010000078.1:15031-19504 GCA_964600075.1 uncultured Flavobacteriaceae bacterium | reverse complement strand
CGGCTATGAAACTTACCTATAAACAAACCGATAAACGCCCTGAAAACTCCTTTCTTGCAAGGCAAGATCGAATGCCATGTATAGCGCAAGATTGGCATTTTCACAAAGAAATAGAACTGATTTACTTTATTAAGAGCACGGGCACCCGTTATGTCGGAAACTCTATTGGAAATTTTGAGCCGGGCGAACTGTATATGATAGGTAGCGATCTACCCCACCTCTTTAGAAACCATCGCGAGTATTATGCGAATGAAATAGAAGGTGAAGCCGTTGACCTTGTCGTTGTCAAGTTTGAGCCCGACTTTTTGGGGTTGAACTTTTTGGAGCTACCGGAGGCCAGGACGCTACAACTTCTTTTTCAAAAAGCGAACAGAGGGCTACAGTTTTCAAAAGCCGCTACCTATTTAGTACACAACCATGTTTTAGGCTTGGTAGGCAGTCAAGGCCTTTCGCGCATTGCCGGTCTGCTGAAAATACTTGATATACTATCTGCAAGTGAGAATTATACGTCACTATGTTCTGAAGTGATTACCAATGTCTACAATAAAAATGAGAAAGACCGAATGGCCCGAGTAATTTCATTTCTGACAGAGAATTTCGATACGAAAATTGAACTGGAACAGGTCGCTTCTGTCGCTTGCATGACACCGAATGCTTTTTGCCGTTATTTTAAAAAACGCACGCACAAATCATTTACACAATACCTCAACGAGATTCGCTTAAGACATGCCTGCAAACTTTTAATCGAAGGAGAGGTTCAAATCGCTACGGTATGTTATCAATCAGGATTTAATACCCTGACCAATTTCAATCGGCAGTTTAAGGCACTTATGAATGTTACGCCTTCCGAGTATATGAATAGATATCTAAGCAAGGCAGAAGCTGTTTGAAAACATACTGATAGAAGACACTATCTTTTCAATAAAAAGCTGCGACATTACACCTCATTATGGTTATATTCTTTCTGCCGATTTGATAAAATAATGCCAATCACGGCTAATTTTAGCGTACATCTGAAGCCTTGTTCTACCTAATTTGCCCCAATTTCAATCGATGGCGTAACACTAAATCAAGGTATAAAAGCAAATCCGTATTTTGTCCTTGAAAATGGAAATCATACAATTCAATTTTAGATAAAACCAATTATGTTCCTTAAAAAGATAGTTACCTTGTTACTGATAACGGTTTTTCTTTTTTCCTGTGAGGAAAAAGAAGAAAAAAAAGAATCCCCCAATATCGTATGGTTGGTTAGCGAGGACAATTCAAAACACTTTTTGAAATTATATGACGAAGGCGGCGCTTCCATGCCTAATGTTGAGGCCCTTGCGGAAAAAGGAATCGTCTTCAATAATGCATTTTCCAACGCTCCTGTCTGTTCCGTTGCCCGTAGTACGATAATTTCAGGTTGTTATGCCCCAAGAGTTGGCGCACAATATCATCGTAGAATGGAATTGGCACCGATGCCAGAGGGTTTGAAAATGTTTCCTGAATATCTTCGGGAGGCAGGATATTACACGACGAACAATTCCAAAGAGGATTATAATTTCATAAAGTCAGAGAATGTTTGGGACGAATCTTCACAAAATGCATCCTACCAAAACCGAAAGTCGAATCAGCCGTTTTTTCATGTGCAGAATTTTGGTGACACCCATGAGGGCCAATTGCATTTTACAAAGGCTCAAATGGACAGTATCGAGACAAAAACTCCTCAAGAGAACGTCGCTGTCTTTCCTTATCACCCCGACACCCCTTTATATCGTTTTACCAATGCCTATTATCGCGATCTGCATCAGAAAGTAGATGCGCAAATAGGGGATTTCATAAAACAATTGGAGGAAGAGGGCCTTATGGAAAATACGATTGTTTTTTATTACGGAGATCATGGAGGGGTGCTACCGAGAAGTAAGGGGTATATTTATGAAAGCGGTCTTAATGTACCCATGGTCGTTTATGTTCCAGAAAAGTGGAAGCATTTGGCACCAACAAAAATGGGAAGTAGGACAGACGCTTTTGTTCAGTTCATTGATTTGGCCCCAACAGTATTGAATATAGCAGGAGTAGACATTCCGGAGCAAATTGATGGTAAACCTTTTCTCGGGAAAACAGTGACCAATGAGAACTTGAACAAGAGGAATACGACTTTCGGTTATGCCGATCGCTTCGATGAAAAATATGACCTAGTACGATCTATCAGAAAAGATAATTACAAGTACATTAGAAATTATCAACCTTTTAATATCGACGCCCTCTTTAATTTTTATCGTTATAAAATGCTGGCCTATAAAGAGTGGCAACAGTTCTTTGAAGACGGAAAATTAAACGAAGAACAAGAACAATTTTTCAAAGCACGCGCTCCCGAGGCCCTATATGATATAGAAAAAGACCCGCATGAACTGCATAATTTGGCCACTGACCCCTCTTATGAATCAACTTTAAAAGAACTGCGGTCAAACTTGCAGAATCAGGTAAAGTCCATGCCTGATTTAAGTTTTTATCCGGAGTCATATTTCCTTGAGGCCGGTCTTTCAAATCCGATTGCATTTGGTCAACAAAACAAATCCGAAATCGCGGAATTAATTGACATTGCTGATTTAAGCTTGCAGTCTTTCGAAGAATCAAAAGAGGAAATAGCGGAAGCTTTGAAATCTGATAACCCTTGGAAAAGATACTGGGGGTTAATGGTCTGTAGTTCATTTGGAAAAGAGTCCTATCCGTTTTTCAAAATGGCCGTGCAGATGTCAAAAGAAGACAATGAAAACTTGGTACGGCTTCGTGCGATAGAGTTTTTGGCGTTGAACAAACAACCCGTATCCGTCCAACTGTTTCAAGACATCGTAAAAGATGCCAAATCGGAAACCGAGACGAATTTGATTTTGAACAGCATTGCTCTTATAAAAACAATTGATTCTGATTTTGAAATTAGCATCCCTAAAACCATTTTCCCTTCAGAATGGTACGACAAAGAAGGAGATTTGGTAAACCGTCGCATTGACTTTATCAATACTGGGAAAAAGAAATGATCAGTCTCCTCGTTTTAGTCTTTTGTATCGTTTTGCTTATTGTAAGCATAACGGTTTTTAAGGTACATCCCATTCCGGCATTATTAATTAGCGGTCTCATTCTAGGACTGGCTACCGGAAGCTCGGTCGAGGCCGTTACGGAAAGCCTATTGAACGGCTTTGGGGGTACGCTAAAGTGGATAGGTCTAATCATTCTCTTCGGAACCCTCCTAGGCGAAATTCTTGCCGAGACCGGAGGTGCCGACGTCATTGCCGACAGTATTATCAATTTGTTCGGCACAAAGTATCTACCCTTGAGCATGACCGTAATTGGTTTTTTAATCGGTATTCCCGTTTTTATGGATGTCGCCTACTTGACCCTATTACCGACCATTTTGGCACTATCAAAAAAATCTGGCCATTCTGTTTTGGTGCTAGGCCTTTCTTTGGCGATGAGTTTGACCGTGGCCCATGCCCTGATTCCTCCAACTCCGGGGCCTTTGGCCGTGGCCGCCATACTCGAAATCAATATCGGCGACATCATTCCCTTAAACGTTTTGGTGGCCATAGCTGCCATTACCGGAGGCTTGATATGGATTCTATCGAATAGAAAAAATTGGGGAACCACAGTGATTTCCGATGCCAATACGGAAATTCCCGATAAGAAAAAATTACACGGATTCAAAAGGGTCTTACCATTTGCTGCACTTTTAGTGCCTTTGGTTTTAATGTCACTCGGTACCTTATTTCCAGGAGACAATCCAATAGTCAACTTTATAAAGAATCCGGTTTGGGCATTGATGATCGGGGTGGCCTTTGCATTACCCTTGCTAGACACAAAAAACTTCTCCGCGGACCTCAACCGCTATTTTCAGACCTCGGGCTCAAAATGTGCCATTGTAATTTTAATAACGGGCACGGGCGGAGCCTTCGGCCAGGTTATCAAGGATACCGAAATTGTCAATTCGCTGTTCTCCGATGTGGGCAATCTGGCGGCCATGGGTATCGTAATTCCGTTTCTGCTAAGTTTTCTTTTTACGACCGTAACTGGGTCCATTACCGTATCACTAATTACTTCTACCTCTATAATTGCCCCAATGGTCTCCAATGGCACTCTTGATCCAGCTTTTACAGCTGCTGCAATAGGTGCCGGGTCTTTAGGAATTATTCATGTAAACAGTAGTTTTTTCTGGTTATTTAAAGAAGTTCACGACCTTCCGGTAGTCAAACTGCTCAAGACTTTCAGTGTTCTATCGGCAATTTCAGCTTTGGCGGGTGGTCTTCTACTAATTCTCATTTACCTTTTCTCAGGGTCTTAATACCAATTTGATCATAAAATAGGGCACAGAAAACGAAGTTGCTTTTTTGTTCTATGACGCGGTGATTGAATTGCATAGCCCGAGCTACGGAAATCATGAACGAGTTTAAATGGGTCATTTTATAGTCAAACTGGTATAATATCACCTTTCACGCC
>CAZRIE010000078.1:0-14931 GCA_964600075.1 uncultured Flavobacteriaceae bacterium | reverse complement strand
CGAGTTTAAATGGGTCATTTTATAGTCAAACTGGTATAATATCACCTTTCACGCCACAAAGGGTAAAATAATGTAAGCGTCGGGTAAAATGTAATGATCATTGCGGTCTATATTCGATTTCCTTTGTAGAAAGTGGATAATAGCACTTTAAGCCTTCTTCGAAAATGAACACATACTTTTTAGCAATCACCTTAATTGTTTTCACAAGTTTCTTTCAGGGAACTTTTGGCTTGGGAATGAAATATATGGGTGTACAGGCAGGCGAATGGAAAAATGCAAAAGCCCTTTTGAAGTATTATTGAGTGGTTTAGATGTCTCATTTTCTGCGATTTACATCTTGGGATACGCCCAGTACTAAAGGCATAACTAGTGACAAAACGGCGCAATTCAATCAGCTTAAAAAATTATAAAATCTAGTACATGAAAATAGCGAAAATTGAAGCTTATGTTATCCTCCATAAGCTAGATACCCCCTTCTATTTCTCACAATGGCAATATGATACAAGAAAAATATGCATCGTTAAAGTCACTCTTGAAGATGGTACTTACGGATGGGGCGAGGGTTATGGCCCAGCCGGTGTAGTCAAGGCCGGAATCGAGTTTTTCACCCCCTTTTTGTTGGGTAAAGATGCACTGGGCCATGAAGTGTTATGGCAAGAAATGTACCGCCGGTCTCTAGACTATGCTCGTAGCGGATCATTACAGGCGGCGCTAAGCGCCATTGATGTGGCCCTTTGGGATATTAAGGGAAAATTACTTAATCAACCTGTTTCCGTCTTACTCGGCGGTATAAAAAATCCAATTATAGAACCCTATGCTACAGGTTTATATTTTACCCGGGTCGATAGTCTTGAAGAACTTTTGGTCGAGGAAGCGCTGCTCTACAAATCGCAAGGTTTTAAAGCCACCAAAATGAAAGTAGGTCTGGGTATCGAAGAAGACATCAAATATGTGGCTGCCATAAGAAAAGCGATAGGCCCAGGTATGAGATTGATGATAGATTCTAACCACGCTTATAGTTACAAAGAAGCTCTGGAACTTTCGCGAAAGGTTGAAAAGTATGATATTTCTTGGTTTGAAGAACCCGTATCTCCTGAAGACTACGATGGCTATAGAAGGCTTCGAGAAAATACGACCATACCCATTGCAGGTGGTGAGTGCGAATACCTTAAATTTGGTTTTAAGCGTCTATTTGAAAACGATTGTGTAGACATCGCTCAACCTGATATCTGCGCAACGGGTGGGCTTACAGAGGCAAAGCGAATCGCCACTTTGGCGCAGGCCTATAACAAAGATGTGGTTCCGCATACGTGGGGAACCTGGATTGCCATTAGTGCCGCAGTACATTTTGTGGGCAACCTGGACAAGAACCCTGGAAGGATGTACAACGACCTGCCCACCATGGAGTTGGACCGCACCGAAAACGCACTCCGCGATGAAGTGACCATGAGCGAAATAATAGTAAAAAATGGTTTGCTAAACGTACCAAATTCCCCCGGATTGGGCGTAGATGTAGATATAGATGCACTAGAAAAATATAGAGATATAGATGAAACAAAAATTGAATTTCGGTTATAAAAAATTATACATAGACGGTGAACTCGTCGATGCTTCGAACGGAAATACCTTTGAGGTCATTTGCCCTGCTGATGAATTGCCAGCGGCAACCATTGCCTGGGCCAGTAGCGCTGACACCGAAAGGGCATTGAAGTCCGCCCAAAAAGGATTTGAGCATTGGTCAAAACTGCCTTTGCGGGAACGTTTAGACTGGATCAATAAACTTCGGAACAAGATTATCGAAAACAGTGACCTATTGCGTAAAAGTATCATGCATGAAATGGGCAAGACTTGGGAAGGTTCGGAAGAAGACCTGACCAGTATTACAAATTCTTTGAAATATTATTCAGAGGAAATTCAAAAACGAAATGACCTTCCGATTGAAGATAAGGAAGGAACCCACGAGCATCGCATGGTATCGCAGCCTTTGGGCGTAGCCGTAGCCTTTTTAGCCTACAACTTTCCCTTATTAAATCTCGGGTTCAAACTGGGCCCAGCATTGGCTGCAGGTTCAAGTATCATTATAAAACCTTCTGAATTTTCGCCCTTGTCGGCCTATATTATTGGAGAACTCTGTGCCGAGATAGACTTCCCGAAAGGGGTTGTTACGATTTTATGCGGCGACCTTCAAGATGTCGGTATTCCACTTTGCGAAAGTAAAATTCCGAGATTGATTACCATGATCGGCTCAACGGAAACTGCCCAAAAACTTATCGCGCAAAGCGCACGTACTTCCATAAAACGATATAGCATGGAATGTGGGGGTAACGCACCGTTCATCGTATTCGAAGATGCCGACATGGATCTTGCCATGAATATCGGCGCAGCTTTAAAAATTGGAAATTCAGGCCAAATCTGCGTAGCGCCAAATCGTTTTTTTATACACGAATCGGTGATTGATCAGTTTACGGAGGGCATGAAAGAAAAGTTTGAGAACGCCAAAATAGGATTCGGTCGCGAGAACCAACCCGATATGGGCCCCTTGGCCAATGCACAATCGGTAGAAAAGGTCCACCAAATCGTGAAGGATGCAATACAACAAGGAGGAAAACTGATCTATGGGGGAGAACCCATCGACGGTAAAGGTTATTACTTTAAACCGACGGCGATTCGAATCGAAAATAATAATGCCGCAATTTTACAAAAGGAAATCTTTGGGCCCGTAGCCCTAATCGTTCCTTTTAAAACTAAGGAAGAAGTTATCAAACTGGCCAACAACACCGATGCTGGATTGGCTTCTTATGTTTTCTCACAGAATGAGGACACCCTGAATTTCTTCGCTGATAAACTGGAATTCGGTGAAGTACAATTGAACGGAGTAAAGTATGATATTTACCTTCCCCACGGGGGCGTCAAAAATAGTGGTATCGGGGTCGATTGTTCGACCTATGCCCTAGATGATTATTTGGTAAAAAAGAGAGTAACTTTGGCACTAAACTAATGGCAAATCCCTCCTATTTTATCAGTTGTGATTGGGGCACCTCGAATTTTAGACTTCGATTGGTTGAAACAGGGTCGTTGTCGGTTTTAGTCGAGCATAAAACCGATCAAGGTATTAAAGTACTGTACCAGAAATTTTTAGAACAAAACAAACTCGGGCAAACGGAATACTTCCTTACGTATCTACAGGACCAAATTGATAAAATGGGAAATACTCACGGAGCCCAAAATGTGGTCACGGTCGGTATGGCCTCGGCCAACATAGGCCTCCTTGAATTGGAGTACGGAAATATGCCATTTGATGAAGCTGGTAAAGGCATAAATTTCAAAGCGATTCCCCTTAAAAATGGGATGGAAATTCTGTTGGTATCGGGCATCAAAGACGAATCAGGAATGATGAGGGGGGAAGAAATACAGGCATTAGGTCTCACAAAGTATTTAGAATCGTATAAAAACGGGATGCTTATTTTACCGGGTACGCACAGCAAGCACATTAATTATGATTCGGGTGAATTTACGGCCCTAAAAAGCTTCATGACAGGTGAGCTTTTCGAATTACTGTCAACAAAAAGTATTCTTGCAAATAACGTCGAAACTTGTCAATGGATCACAAAAAGAAAAAACGCCTTTAAAGAAGGTCTTTCTATAGGCTTTGAAGGTCAACTTAGTGCTCACTTGTTTTCCATTCGTGCCAAAAACCTGCTCCATGGCGCTAAAAAGAAGGACAATTATTTTACCTTAAGCGGTATGTTGATTGGTGATGAGCTATCCTACTTAAAAAATTGGGAGGATAATATTTTTTTAGCGGCTCCTGAACCATTTTTCGATATGTACAAATTGGCATTGGAAACAATTTTAAGAAAAGAACAATTATTTTTCTTCGGCGATAAAGTCTTGGAAAACGCCTTGCTTAACGGACAGAAAAAAATACTGCATCTTTATGAAAACAAATGATTCCTTCAGTTGGGAGCGCTATTACAAGTCGCCTATAGTTGGCATTGTACGGGGATTGGAGCGTGAGACCGTATTGAATATCGCAAAGACCTATCTAGATGCCGGCCTGAGCACGTTGGAGATTACCATGAATACGCCAGGTGTAGTGACGCTGATTTCTACCTTGCGCAAAGAGTTTCCTGAACTTAACGTGGGTGCTGGCACAGTTTGTACCATTAAAGATCTTAAAATTGCCCTTGAAGCTGGAGCTCAATTTATAGTTACACCGGTTATAGATGAAGACGTGATCAAGAATTGCGTAAATCGCAATATTCCCATTTTTCCCGGGGCATTTACACCAACTGAGATTTATAAGGCATGGCATCTCGGAGCCTCTGCAGTCAAAGTTTTTCCAGCCACACAACTAGGCCCGCAATATATCAAAGATGTTCTTGCGCCTTTAAATGAAATCAAACTCGTACCGACCGGGGGAGTTTCCAGAGACAATATCAAATCTTTTTTTGAAGCAGGGGCCGTGGGTGTTGGCATGGGCAGTTCTTTGTTAAATAAGGAATTTATTGCAAATAACGATTTTGAGGGATTGAAAAACCATTTCATTTGTATTAAAAATGAGATTCGGAACTTTATCCAAAATTGATTACGCTTATTCGTTTGAAAGCCGAATCTTACCATGATATTCTTCGTGTACCATTAATAAGGGTAGAATAGTGTAGTGAGCGGATAAAATCTGTTTATCCAAATCCTTCACAATTTGTTTCTTTTGTACAGACGGGTTTAACCTTTCTCGGAACTCTAAAATGTCAATAGAAGGACTTAAATTCATGGTTATCAATTCGTTATTAAAATGAAAAATGTACTCTTTGTTTTTATTCTCTTGTCCGCCAATTTTTGTTCCCCTCAAGAAAAATCTTCCCGTCAAGATAGGTTGAGGCCCAATATCGTTCTCCTTTTTGCCGACGATGCGGGTTATGCCGATTTCGGTTTTCAGGGAAGCAAAGAAATGATAACCCCAAACCTGGATAAACTTGCTTCGCAGGGAGTTCGATTTACCCAAGCATATGTGACCCATCCCACATGTGGACCTTCAAGGGCCGGGCTTATTACCGGAAAATCACAATACCGTTTCGGGTATGAAGAAAACAACGTGCCCAGTTTTATGAGTGCGGTATCGGCCGTTGACGGGGCTGAAATGGGGCTTCCAATAGAAGAGATAACCATGGCCGATTATCTGAAAAAGCAAGGATATACAACTGCCGTTTATGGTAAATGGCATTTGGGAGGGGCAGATCGGTTTCACCCCACTAAAAGAGGATTCGATGAGTTCTACGGATTTAGAGGCGGTGCGCGTAGTTATTTTGAATATACTGAAGGACCTGCGGAACCGTTGAACAAAATGGAACGCGACTTCGGTAGTTTTGAAGAACATAAGGGCTATCTGACAGATGTCTTGGCGGAGGAGGCGAACCTGTTTATTGAAAAAAATGCAAAAACGAATAAACCGTTCTTTGCTTTTCTTTCGTTCAATGCAGTCCATACGCCTATGGATGCCAAGCCAGAGGATATGGACCAATTTCCTAACCTTACTGGAAATCGAAAAATCGTTGCGGCAATGACGTTGGCTTTGGATAGGGCAACAGGAACCATAATGGACAAGCTCAAAGAATTGGGCATTGATGAGAATACCATTGTTATTTTCACTAATGATAACGGTGGCCCTTCTGATAAGAATGCATCGAGTAACCTTCCTTTGAGCGGAATTAAATCGACACATTTAGAAGGCGGTGTTCGCGTGCCTTTTGTGATGAAATATCCGGGTAAGGTCAAAGCGAACTCGACCTACGATTTTCCGATTAGCACTTTTGATTTGCTACCGACTTTTTTCGCAGCTGCTGGCGGAGATACCAAAAATTTAATGGATATCGATGGCGTCGATTTGCTCCCCTATATTAACGGAACAAAAACTGCGCGTCCTCACGAAACGCTTTTCTGGAAAAGAGATGCCAGGGCAGCAATGCGAAAAGGGGATTGGAAATTGGTTCGTTTTCCTGACCGTCCTGCGGAGTTATTTTATCTCCCTGCCGATGAAAGTGAATTGAATAATCTAGCATCTAAAGAACCGAAACGCTATAAAGAAATGTACAAAGCTCTTTTTGCTTGGGAGGCTACTTTAGAACGCCCAAGGTGGCTGCTCAAAAAAGAGTACGAGTGGCAAGATGTTCAACGCATGGATGCCTATTGGCCTCAACATTAGTCTTATTAATTCCTATAAAGAGCACCGAGACAAAATGAAAAAAATAAATAAAGCAATTGAAAGTATCGCGTTAAGCTTAGCCTTTCTGTGTATTCCAACATTATTTGGTTTCACACCTGTAAATACACATGTCGAAGAAGACCCAAAACCTAAGGTCGTTACAATTGAAAACGATGCTTTGAAAATTTCGGTCAACGAAGTAACGGGTTGTTTTACGGTTGTAGAAAAAAAATCAGGTCAAGTATGGGGTTCCGACCCTTGGGAGAATGCTGCCGGATTGTTGACTTTGACTACTGACAAGGGCCTAAAACAAACTGTCAACCTTTCTAAAAGTAAGTCTGTCAAAATTGTTCAAAAGGACGAAAAAACGATTTCAATAAAATTTTCAGAGCCAGTTTTAGAAGATGGGACCGTGGCTTCAGGAGTGAGTATTGCATCTGAGTTACGTTTGGATACTACCGCCCCAAAATTGGAAGTTCAGATTCTGAAACAACAGTCGGGAAATTTCAAACTTTCGGAATTACGTTATCCAGCAAGACAATTCGGCCTAAAAACGGATGAAGATAAAGGGGCAGGAGTAATCCCTCAGAAACAGGGCATTATTTGTCCTTCTTATATTTTTCCAATGAACGGTGGGCGTTTCTGCAAATGGGATGATGCGACTTACAACAGCAAATCTGTCGGCACATTGGCCCTATTTAATAATGGGAGTGGCTTGACCATGCCTTGGTGGGGTACTCATAATAAAAAGTCGGCTGTCATGGGTATTGTCGATGAGGCTTCACGACCTGAATTATTTTACAATATCAACAATAATGGGCAGTACCTTTTTAATGCAAAAGGTAAGATGTCACCATATCAAAGAGTATTGTTTTTAGACCCCATATGGAAATTAGATGGGAAAGATACTAAACATCAAATCACTTATTATTTCATTCCGGGTGGTGATTATGTGGATATGGCCAAGGAATACAAAAAGGAAGCCATCAAACGCGGTCATTTTGTGACCTTAAAAGAGAAACTTGCCCGAAACCCCAATGTAGGTAAATTGCCAGGAGCTATTTATTTTGGAGTCTATGGTGGATATCCGCATTACGTAAACATGCCTGGTATGGCTTTTACGTTTGACGAGTTGAAAAATATCATTCAATCGATTCATGATGATTTAGAAGTTGATAAAGCATTCATACACGCTTGGGGAACCTTCTCCAATTTTGTGCCGCACAATTTCCCTATAAGCGAAGAATTGGGAGGTCCTAAAAAACTAAAAGCGGCCGTAGACTTGGCCAAGTCTTATGGGTATTTGTATTCTTCGTACCACGCTTATTCTCCTATGCTTGAAAATGACCCGGACTTTACTACTGGCCTTATGGAAACAGATAGCGAAGGCAAATTGAAAAAAACAGGAAGTAGATGGGGACGTGTCGATCCGAAATTTCAGAAGGGGTTAGCCAAAAAGAATTTTGAAAACGAAATTTCAACTCTCGGTCTGGAAGCGGATATCACAGATATCACTTTTGCCGCCTATCGTGAAGATGGTAAAGAGGGTCGAATTGAACTCGCAAAATATATTGACAGCTTGAATTTAGTAAATGGCACCGAACATGGCCAAGAACAATGGATTCCGTATTTCGATATGTTCGAGGGAATGACCTATCTCGAAAATCGACCTTTGGGTCAGCTTTCACACCATGCGCCTTTGTTTAATTTGGTATATCATGAAGCCATCGCAAATTTTGGAAAAATACAAGACCCTGACAATGAGGTTACCGAGAACGGTGATTTCCGAATCAAGGCTTTGAGAAGTATGCTTTTCGGGAGAGGAATGACCATTTTCTTCGCTCCTTATGAATTTGAAGGTATGGCCCCGATGGTTAAAATGGCTCGTGATTTGGTGAGTCCGGTTCATGAAGAAACGTTCTACGCTGAACTCGTTAGCCATGAATACCTAAGTGCAGATTTTAAAGTGCAACGAAGTCGGTTTTCTACGGGTACTGAAGTCATTGCTAATTTAGGTCCAGTAACGCAGAAAATCGAAGGAGGCATTTCAATTCCCGGATACGGATATCGCATCACAGATAAAAATGAAAAATTGAAAACCGGACATTTTACTGTCGGTCTTCAAACCGATTAAAAAACAAAGAATAGCAGCATCAAAATGAGCAAAAAAAATAGCCGAGGTATTCTCAACAATACCAACAGTCCTCACGTAAAACTAAAAAGCATTGACATTGGTGATTGCCAATGGACAGATGGTTTTTGGGGCGATAAATGGAGACAGGCTGAAAAAGTAATGGTGCCATATATGGGCAGTTTACTGAAAGGTGATACAGGGCATGGATTAAATAATTTTAAGATTGCGGCAGGTTTAAAAGACGGAAAACACCAAGGCGAGTGGTGGCACGACGGTGACTTTTACAAATGGATGGAAGCCAGCGTATACATTTACGCCGTGAATAAAGATGAAACGATTCTTAATGATTTAGATGACATAATTGCGGTTATTGCCAAAGCGCAATGGGCCAACGGCTATTTATCGACTCCAGCCATTATCGATGAAAGCATTAAACCGTTTTCCAACCGACGATATCACGAATTGTACAATAGCGGGCATTTATTGACCAGCGCCTGTATTCATCATCGGGTGACAGGCAAAGCAAATTTTTTAGATATCGCTGTCAAACATGCCGATTATCTGTACCAACTTTTCGTTCCGATTACGGACAAATTAAAACGTTTTGGTTTCAATCAGACGCAAATCATGGGCTTGGTAGAATTATACCGAACTGTTGGTGATAAACGCTATTTAAAATTGGCCGAAGAATTTATCAATTTGCGCGGTACGTATGATATTGTTGAAGATGCTACTACCGAGGGCTACCCCATTGGTGATATGGTGCAAGAACGTATTCCTTTAAGAGAAGAGACGGAAGCTGTAGGTCATGCTGTATTAGCCTTGTATTACTATGCAGGAGCTGCGGACGTGTATGCTGAAACAGGAGAAAAAGCGCTAATCGATGCGCTTGATAAACTTTGTGATAACGTGACCCAAAAGAAAATGTATGTTACTGGTGCTGTGGGGCAAGCACATTATGGTAGGTCATCCCGTTTAGATAAAATCGAAGAGGGTTTTATCGACGAATACATGATGCCGAATATGACGGCGTACAATGAAACCTGTGCCAATATTTGTAATGCGATGTTCAATTATAGGATGTTGACCTTGACCGGAGAATCCCATCACGGGGACGTGATGGAATTGGTTTTGCACAATAGCGGACTTTCAGGTATCGGTATTGAGGGAAAAGATTATTACTATTCAAACCCTCTTCGGAAAATCGATGGGGCTTTGGATTATGATAAAATGAATGTGGAATTCCCTGAAAGACAGCCCTATTTATACTGTTTTTGTTGCCCACCAAATTTGGTGCGTACGGTGGCCAAATCTCCGGCCTGGGCGTATAGTAAGTCTGAAAATGGAATCGCTGTCAATCTTTATGGAGGAAATAATCTAGATACTTCTTTAGTAGATGGTTCCAAAATAAAACTTTCCCAAAAAAGCAATTACCCTTGGGATGGTACGGTTGAGATAACTTTTGAAGAATGTAAAGCTGATTCCTTTGAGATGCTACTAAGAATTCCTGCTTGGGCTAAAGGGAGTTCCTTGAAAGTAAATGGTCAAGGAATCGATAATGTTGAACCCGGAAGCTTTGCCAAAATCGAACGGCAATGGTCAGCTGGAGATGTAATTTCTTTGGACATGCCCATGGATACTAAATTCATCGAGGGCCATCCTAGAATCGAAGAAGTACGGAACCAAGTGGCCGTAAAAAGAGGGCCTGTAGTATATACGCTAGAAACAGTAGACCTTCCCGAAGGAACCGATATTACGGACGCCTATATATCCAGCGCCAAAGAGTTGAAACCCGTTCACAAACCTGAATTATTTGGTGGGGTAACTACTATCGAGACTGATTTGCTCATCCGAAAAGACAAGTTAAAAGGTATGTATAACGAAGTAAGCAAACCGAAATTGGAAACATTCTCCACCCAATTGATTCCCTATTATGCGTGGAGCAATCGTGGACAAGGAGAAATGACTGTTTTTATGCCGATAATCTGGGACTAGAAGTTGAAAAAAGGAATTGCCCCTTTGATGGGACTTTAGGGACGTATATCCCAAGCGCTGCAAAATAGAACGTAGACTATATTATTAACACCCACAAAACCAACGACACATGGCCAACCATAAAAGAAATGCATTTACCTACGCAACGATTGTAGCCATGGGTGGTTTTGTCTTCGGTTTGGATGCCGCCCTAATTTCGGGCACTACAAAATTCATAACCCGAGATTTTTCATTAAATGAACTGGAATTGGGTTCTGTAGTAGGTGCTCCAGCCATGGGTGTTCTACTTGCGCTGCTCTTTGTAGGCTATGCATGTAACAAATATGGTCGAAAAACCGCACTGATAATAGCAGCGGCCTTCTATCTGGTTTCAGCAATTTGTTCAGCAATTGCGCCGTCATACTGGACATTGATTGCCGCCCGTTTTCTTGGCGGATTGGCATTTAGTTCCATTTCTATGGCTTCGATGTATATCGGGGAAATCGCTCCTCCCAAATGGCGTGGAAAACTCGTGTCCATGACACAAATCAACATTGTGGTCGGTTTGTCGGCAGCTTATTTTGTAAACTATCTTATTCTTGGGCTGGTAGATTCGGAAGCTTCTTGGATTCAGACCTTAGGCATTAATGAACATACTTGGCGCTACATGTTGGGTACTGAAGTGCTATTCGCTTTACTATGGTTGATTCTATTGTTCTTCATTCCAAGGAGTCCTGCTTGGTTGGTATATAAGGGTAGAACGGAAGAGGCCGAAGCGACCTTGCGAAAGGTAATTCCAGAAAACGAAGTTGCGGTGCAGATTACTGAAATGAAGCAGAGTCTTGAAAACGGCAATCAAGACCGTTCAATGGTTGCACAACTAAAAGAGATTTTTAGTAAACCAATGCGCATTACTTTGATTATCGCTATGACCATTGCCATTGCACAACAGGCAACGGGAATCAATGCAATACTATTCTATGCCCCTACAATTTTTGAACAGTTGGGCATTGGAACCGACGCTGCTTTTGCCCAGGCAATTTGGATAGGTTTGGTCAGTATCGTTTTTACAGTTCTAGGTTTGCTGTTGGTAGATAGAATAGGCCGTAGGCCAATGATTATTTGGGGTATGGTTTGGATTGTTTTGAGTTTAAGCATTTGTTATTATGGCTTCAAAACGGCCAACTATTCTATTTCGAAAGATGCGGTAACTGAACTATCTGAAATTCCGAATTCTGAACGCCTGAATCCTTTGGTTGATATTTCGTATGATAGCGATATCGGTTTTAAAACCGCATTAATAGAAACCATTGGAGAAAACGATGCAAGAGATTATTCTGGGCTTTTACTTCAAAAAGCGGCCAACATCAATGGACTTTTAATTTTAATAGGAATATTGAGTTTTATCGCGGCATTTCATTTTTCCGTCGGGCCAGTAATGTGGGTATTATTTTCTGAGATATTTCCCATTTCGAATAGGGGAATAGCGATTCCGTTTTTTGTATTGGTTACCAGTACGGTGAGTTATTTAGTTCAAAAATTTTTCCCATGGCAGCTGGCAACAATGGGCATTAGCTCGACCCTGCTATTCTACGCAATCATTGTGCTGATAGGTCTGGTTATTCTTTATTTCTATTTGCGTGAGACCAAAAACATGACTATTGAAGAAGTGCAATTAGTATTAGCACCTAAAAAAAAATAATGATGAAGTATATATGTTTTTGCCTTTTAGTACTTTTTTTAGTCAGCGAAACTAATGCACAGGCTGAAAAATTATATCCCTCTTCGGACCCGAACAACGAAGGTGGATGGGTACTGAACGAAGAAATCAGTGATGAGTTCGAAGGCAAAGAACTAGACCGAAACAAATGGTTTATAGAAGGAGAAAATGGCGATTATTACATTTGGAAAGGTCGTGCTCCTTCGCAATTCGTTCCACACAATGTGCGAGTACATAAAGGGAAGCTCAAACTAAGAACAGCTTGGGAACCAAAATACGAATTCATTCAAGAATCTTATACCGATGGTGCCATGGGTACCGCCAAATATGGTGAGTTCAAAGAGAAGCCCATGCCCGTCACTACGGCAGGTGTCATTACGAAAAAAAGATTTTTAAATGGCTATATGGAAGTCAAATCCAAGGCTGGAAATGCTGCCATAACAGCGGCTTTTTGGGGTATTGGTTATCAGCAGGAACTCGATGTGTTCGAGCAAATGGGCAAGCCGAAAAAGGGGGAGAAAATAACGGCTACCAGTTCTTTATCCACCGCACATGATTGGAGTCCGCCAGCAGAACGACCAACAAACGTTTTTCAGTATGTAGAACGTTTGCCCTATCGGGTAGCGGATGAGTTTCATGTGTACGGGGCAGATTGGGGCGAAGATTATTTGAGTCTATTCATTGATGGTGAACTGATTCATCATTTCACACAAGACGATGTGGGTCTTGATTGGGTACTTAATAATCCTATGGAAGTTTGGCTCGATTCCGAGATTTTCTTTTGGCTGGGGATGCCTGATAAGAAAGAACTTCCTGTAGATTTTGAAATAGAATATCTACGCGTTTGGCAAAAACCGACGGACAATCTTTTAGCGCGTCAATTTTATGGTTTCGAAGGTCCTATTCTATTCGAAGATGTTCCAAGACCGTTAAAAATGGTGCCTGAAAGTTCGGTTCCTAACGAGTACCAAAAGTTTTGGGAAATCGATAGTCTTTCTGGAAAGTACTTCAAAATTGTTGAAGGCGATTATTTTTCCGGAGTGAACAGTCTTGAATTTTCAGGCTTCGGAAAGAACGAAAAACTAGAAACTGAAAAGGTCATTGCCCTTTCTCCTGAAGGTGCGATAAATATTCCCAAAGGTGAATATACATTGTCAATGAAAGTTTGGCTAGATCAAGGTCGTGCCGTCAAAAACATATTCCTGTCGTTTGAGAATCCGAAAATGGAAATCCCAATTGACCTCAGCGGATTGGAACGCCGAAAATGGGTGGCCATTGAGAAGAAAATTACCAAAACAAGTGCTTCCAGCGCCAATGACCAGTTTAAGATAGAAGTCCGTTCGGCAGATATTCCAGAGAAAAAAGCATCAAAATTCTATATCGATGATATCGTCATAACTCCCCAAAATTAAAATATAGTCACATGAAGTTCCCGTTCGTTATACTGATTCTATTGGTATCCATATTCGGATGCAAAGGAGAAGAAAAAAACCGTGAAGAAAAGACAAAGCAAAAACCGAATATTCTTTTTATAGCCATTGACGACCTTAGACCAGAGTTAGGTGCCTACGGCTCTGAAATAGCGATCACACCAAATTTAGATGCATTGGCCGGCGATGGACTTCTTTTTGAAAACGCCTATTGTCAGCAAGCGATTTGTAGCCCATCGAGAGCTAGCTTGATGACCGGTGCCCGACCCGAGACGATTGGGGTCATTGAAAACTACACCTATTTTCGCGATGCAAATCCTGATATTATAACGCTGCCCCAACACTTATGGGCCAATGGTTACGAAACCGTGCATACCGGTAAAATATACCATAATAGCAAGTTTGGTGATGGCGAACTTTCATGGAGCAGAAAACCGGCAGCCGATAAAATGACGGTACAACCTTCAAAAACCCCTGGAGGGTTTGCCTTGCCTGAAAATCAGGAAATGTATAGGGTGAACAAAGCAGATATGATAGCAAAATACGGTGCTGATGCAGCAAAAAGGGGATTGGGTAAAGGACCTGCCTATGAAAAGGCCAATGTGCCCGATCATTTTTATGAGGATGGCTATAATACCGAACTTGCCATAGCAACCCTGAAAGATATGCTAGAAAAAAATCCCGATAAACCCTTCTTTTTAGGCCTGGGAATGAAGAAACCACATTTAGATTGGCTTGCCCCTGAGAAGTACTGGAATTTATATAAAAGGGACAGCATTCATCTAACAACTCAAACCGAAGCTCCGATTAATGGAGCTCAAATGGGATTGCATCCCTCCTTTGAATTAAGGGTGCGAAGTGGCATTCCAAAACAGGGGCCTATCAGTGATGAGCTAGCTATAACTTTAAAACATGCCTATTTAGCCTGCGTCAGTTATGTAGATGCTCAAATCGGCAAAATGATAACATCCTTGGAAAAGGCCGGAGTACGCGATAACACGATTATTATAGTTTGGAGCGATCATGGCTGGCATTTAGGGGAAATGGGTATTTGGGGAAAAGCGACCAATTACGAAATTGCAACCAGAGTGCCCATGATAATCTGGACACCCGATATGCCAAAAGGAAGTAGGGGCAAAAAAACGGATGCCTTGGTCGAATTGGTAGATATGTATCCAACCTTGTGCGAATTAACGGGAGTTTCTTTGCCCGATCATCTAGAAGGCCAAAGTTTTAAACCTTTACTTTCCGACCCAAAAACAGCATGGAAACAAGCTGCCTTTAGCCAATTTCCATCACCCGCTTTACGAGAATGGGCGGCAAATCCACTTTCACAAGGGATGAGGGAAACCTATTTCGGACCACTTATCAATGAGGTTGAAGGCCGTATCATTCATCAACAAAAAGATAAATGGGACAGGGATTTGTTCGAAAATCGCCTGATGGGATATTCAATGCGAACCGACAACTA
>CAZRIE010000077.1:0-19764 GCA_964600075.1 uncultured Flavobacteriaceae bacterium | reverse complement strand
GGCGCCCTATTTCCGAGAAGAAGTTCGAAAACAACTAAAAAAATGGAGCCTACAACAACGTGAAGAAGGCAACGAATACAACATCTATACCGCAGGCCTAAAAGTCTATACTACCTTAGATTATAACATGCAGTACTGGGCCGAAGAGGCCATGCGCGACCACATGAAATCACTCCAAAAAAGTTTTGAGAAGAGCTATGGGAAAAATGCCCCTTGGTTACGCGACAAAAAATTGATCAAAAAATTGGTTCAACAATCAGAAAGTTACAAAAAGCTCAAAGCCTCTGGATTGGAGGAGGAAAAAATTATGGATTCGTTGAACAAAAAAAGGAAGATGGTATTGGTCGATTGGGATGGTGAAAAAACCGTCAACGCAAGCTCAATTGATAGCCTACAACATTATTTGAAGATTTTGAATATCGGCTCATTGTCCATTGATCCAAAAACAGGTGCAGTAAAAACGTGGATCGGCGGTGTTGACTTTGAACATTTCAAATATGACCATATCGCACAGAGTAAGCGACAAGTGGGGTCTACCTTTAAGCCAATTGTATATACAACGGCCTTAGAAATGGGTATTCTGCCCTGTACATATTTTTCTGCTGAAGAAGTAGCGTACGAAAATTTAAAAGGGTGGTCACCGGGCAATTCCGGGAATAAAGATGAGACGTACCTCAACTATTCAATGGAAGAAGCCCTGAGCAATTCGGTCAACACCGTCGCGGTAAAAGTGCTCGAAAAAGCAGGTATAGAAAACGTAATCACGATGGCGAAAAATATGGGAGTGTTTTCAGCACTCCCAGCACAACCATCGGTAGCCTTGGGTACGGGAGAAATTTATCTAAATGAGTTGGCCGGGGTATATGCGAGCTATATGAACAGCGGAAGAGCTATCTTCCCGTATTTAATTGAAACGATTACGGATCAAAAAGATTCTGTTTTGACCCAATTTGAACCAAAAAGAGCTGTAAAACCAGCTTTTTCTGAAGAAACGAGGCAAATTATGGTCGAGATGATGAAATCGACCATCGATAAAGGTACTGCGTCCCGCCTTCGTACAACCTATAAATTGAACAATGCCATCGCAGGAAAAACCGGAACCACGCAAAACAATAAAGATGCCTGGTTTGTAGCCCTTACGCCCAAACTGGTGCACGTTACATGGGTCGGTCTCGATAACCACGAAATCGGCTTTAAAAGTACGAGTCTTGGCCAGGGTGCGAATGCAGCACTACCTATTTTCGCTAAATTTATGCAAGAGCTGAACAAACACCCGTCGTATAATGGCATTACAAAAGCACAGTTCGAAAGACCCAACCCTGCGGTAGTTGAAATGCTTGATTGTGAACCGGTAAAACGCGATGGTTTCTTTAAGCGCTTGTTCAAGAACCCCGACAAGAAAAAGACAAAAAAGTTCAGAAAGAAAAATGCCAATCCTTAAAAATATGGATTTATTTAAAAAATTTAATAAAGTCATTCGCAAAAAGAGGTATAAAAGAATGATCAACCTATTTCAAAACCGTCTCTAAAACCCGAATTTGATAGCAGTCTAGTTGATTTTGCTATTTAAAAAGTATTTATTGAACAATTCAGTGCAAGTTATAATGAGAAATTGAAATAAAATTAGGTCTCAAAATATGGAAATCATAAAAACGTAAAAAGTCAGTATGAGTTCAGAGAATCATTAAGCATTTGAAAATAATTCAAATAAAATTCCTTTAAATTTGGGCACCCATCGAATATAAGACTAATGATTAAAACCATTTGCGTATTTGCCTCCCTCCTTTTCGCAATAGCAATTTTCGGTCAGACTCCTAAAAAATCATTTACTGTAAAATTTATTTCGGACGTTCCGCAAATCGATGGAATTCTTGATGAAGCCACATGGCAAACCGCCGACGGACCTAATAATTTCCAACAATATTTTCCCTCAGACACCCTTTTAGCTGAGCAGCTTACGGAAATGAAGATGTTCTACAACGGTACCACACTTTTTATCGGTATAAAAATGTACTCCATAGGTAATGACTGGATCGTGCCTTCTCTAGAACGTGATTATAGGGCCAGTCAAGGTGACAATATCAGTTTGATGTTCGATACTTTCAACGACGGCACGAATGCTTTTTTATTCGGCATCAACCCCTATGGTGTAAATCGTGAAGCACTCATCTCCGGTGGTGGGGAACAGGCCCAAACCGATTTCAATTCTTCTTGGGATGTAAAATGGAAAGGAGAGACCAAAATGTTCGAGAATTATTATACGGCAGAACTCGCCATACCTTTGACCTCTCTCAAATTTCGCGAGGGTGAGACCAAATGGCGTTTTCAGAGCTACCGCTTTGACATGCAGACTAATGAGCGTAGCGTATGGAGCAATGTGCCTCAAAACCAATCGATTTTTAGCTTGGCCTTTATGGGCAATATGCTATTCGAAAAACCTTTAGGCAAGTCTCGAACACCTTTCGCAGTTATACCTTACGTAAACACAATCGCAGAGAAAGATTACATACGAGACGATAGTAATACCAATCTGAAAGTAGGCGGCGATGCAAAAGTGGCCATTGGCAATGGTATGAATCTCGACGTAACCATAAACCCAGATTTTTCGAATGTAGAGGTTGACGATATCATTACCAATCTTACAAGGTTCGAGGTTTCGTTACCTGAGAAAAGACAATTTTTTATAGATAACAGTGACCTTTTCTCAAGTTTTGGAGGTGGCAGGGATGCCAATCCTTTTTTTTCGAGGCGCATAGGTATTGCCACAGACAGTGCTGGAAATACAATAGAAAACCGGATTTTAGGAGGTATACGCTTGAGCGGAAAACTAAATGAAAACTGGCGTCTGGGCGTGCTCAGTATACAAACTGATGAGGATACAAATAACGAAATTGCCTCGAACAACAACACCATGTTCGCCTTACAAAAAAAAGTATTTGCCCGTTCTAACATCAGTATGTTCTTCATCAACCGGCAATCTTTTAAGGAATACGATTTTATCGAACGTGAAGACGAATACAACCGTGTAGTCGGTATCGATTATAACCTCGCCTCGATAAACAACAATTGGCAGGGGAAATTCTACACACACAAATCGTTTCAGCCAGATGATAACGACGGCAATTTCTCTTTAGGAGCAAATTTAGGCTACAATTCCCGAAAATACAATGTCTTTACCGACTGGGTCTATGTGGATATAGATTTCAGGTCAGATCTCGGGTTTATTAGGCGTACCGACATCGTAAAATCGGCCACTGGCGTAGAACGCGTCTTTTGGCCCAAAACGGATTTATAAACAACCACAGTTTTCAATTGTTTCCAATAATCACCTGGCAACCAAGTTTAAACTATAAGAATACGGATAGAAATATTATGGCTTCTTGGAAAGCGGAGCTAAGAAATCAATCAGAACTCGGGGTAGAATTCTTTGGGGAGTATATCTTCTTGACCAACGACTTTGACCCAACCAACACAGAAGGGAGTGTTCCCCTTCCCGGTAATCAAGGTTATAATTTCAACAGTTTCGCTATCCAATTTGAATCGAATGCCGCACGAAAGATTTCATTCGAAGGTTTTGCCCAAATAGGTGGTTTTTTCAACGGAAATCTTTTTTCCTTTGTAGGCGAGGCTACTTTGCGCCTACAGCCCAAGGTTTTGGTTTCCCTCGCATTGAACTACGATAAGATAGCATTACCCGACCCGTACGCAAGTGACGATTTCTGGCTAGTAAGCCCAAAAATCAAGGTCACGTTCAGCAAATCACTATTCTGGTCGACGTTGGTACAGTATAGTAACCAACAAGATAATCTAGGTTTCAACTCTAGATTGCAGTGGCGTTTTGCACCCTTGTCAGATTTATTTATCGTTTACAACGATAACTATTTTGTAAACACATTTGAACCGAGATACCGTTCAATAAATTTAAAACTGACGTATTGGCTGAATATTTAATGTCGATTTAAGGGGCATGAAACTGGAACCAAGGTGAAAAATGTATTTTTTTCATTACACCTGCAAAGAGAACTATTGCAAATTCAATCGGTTTTTCTCCAGACCCGATTACCTTACCTATTATCTTTGTTGTAATGGTTTAGATAGTAACCTCGGTACTATTTAGTAGCGAAAGTAAAAATGGAAGTAAGAAAAGAATTCTATACTTCATGAGTCACAAATTAAAATCTTACAGGTCAAGTTTTAGGTTTCTATTTCAAGTCAATGATGAATTCTCTGTAAACGACAGCAATGGTGCACTAAACAACAAATACCCTTAAAATGACGTTTACCCCATCAAATATGTCGATAGCGGTTTTTACAAAATAAGAATCACATTAAAACCTTACTTTTAAAAGATGTGAGTAAAACACTCTATTTTCAACAGTTATGTTAACAGGTCTCAGTCGAATCTCACATATAAAATTTCTTTTGAACCACGGTACCGATCGATAAATCTGAAATTGACCTCTTGGTTGAATATTTAGCCTCAGAGATTTGACATATGCAGCGATTAATCCTACTATTTGAAACCAATTCCATATTAAAGAGCAGTATCCTTTGGACTATCTTACTATTAGTTTGCAACGCCCCTATTTTTGCTCAAAAAGAGTTTCAATCGTTTAAAGTAAAGTATATATCCGAAACGATATTGGCTGATGGCGTTTTAGACGAGCCTATTTGGGAAACTGCCGAAAGCGCCCATAATTTTTGGGAATATTTTCCTTCGGATAGTATTAGGGCGCGACAACAGTCCGAAGTCAAGATTCTTTATGACGACACAAACCTTTACGTTGGCATAAAGGCAAGTGCACTTGGTAAAAATTATACCTTACAATCGCTAAAAAGGGATTTTAGGGGGAGCGGGGTTGACAGTTTCTCTTTGTTGTTCGACACCTACAACGACGGCACCAATGCTTTTTTGTTCGGCATAAATCCATACGGTGTTCGAAGAGAGGGACTAATTTCAAACGGTGGGGCCGACCGTCGAGACTTCAATCTATCTTGGGACGTGAAATGGCAAGGCAACTCAAAAATCTATGATGATTATTTCACGGCTGAAATGATTATCCCATTAACTTCTTTGAAATTTAAAGAAGGTGCTACAAAATGGCGCTTCAATTCGTATCGCATCGACAGCCAATCAAACGAACGTAGCAATTGGACGAACGTACCTCAGAATCAGATTATTTTCAACTTAGCGTTTATGGGCGATATGGTTTTTGAGCGACCATTGGGAAAATCGAAGACACCCATTGCGATAATACCTTATATCAATGCGATTTCACAAAAGAATTTTGAGAACGAACAAGGGCTTAACAATTTGAAAGTAGGGGGCGATTCCAAAGTCTCAATAGGCAATAATTTGAACTTAGATATTACCGTAAATCCTGATTTTTCCCAAGTTGAGGTCGATGACCAAGTGACCAATCTTACCCGATTTGAAGTTTCATTACCAGAAAAAAGACAATTTTTTATAGATAATAGTGATCTGTTTGCAAGTTTTGGTGACCAACGTGATGCCAATCCATTCTTTTCAAGACGTATTGGTATTGCAAAAGATACTGCTGACAATTTCATAGAAAACAAGATTATCGGGGGTGTTCGCTTAAGTGGCAAATTGACCAAAGATATGCGAATTGGGTTTTTGAATATTCAAACCGCGGATGATGTTCAGAACGAGATCGCATCCAACAACAATACCATGTTGGCGTTCCGGCAGCGCGTGTTTTCCCGTTCTAATATTGGTATGTTCTTGATCAACAAACAGTCATTCAAAGAATATGATTTTATTGAAAGGGAAGAAGAATATAACCGCGTATTGGGGGTCGACTACAATTTAGCCTCAAAAGACAATACATGGAACGGCAAGTTCTATGCCCATAAATCCTTTCAGCCCGAAGACAATGTCGGCAACTACTCCACCGGGGCAATCATGGCCTACAGTTCAAGAAAGTATAATTTCTATGTAAAAGGCATTTATATCGACGAAGATTTTTCCTCAGACCTTGGCTTTGTCCGAAGAACCGATATAGTAAAGAGCATTGTGAGTTTTGAACGTGTTTTCTGGCCTAGGAAAGGGATGTTGCAAAATCATTCTTTTCAATTTTTTCCCATCGTGTTATGGAGCCCCAGTCGAAACTTCAAAAATACAGATTACGATTTCAGGACTTCCTGGGAGGCCAGATTCGTTGATCAGTCTCAGTTAAGTATTGGCATGACCAATAGCTACACTTTTCTGTTCGACACCTTCGACCCCACGGACACCGATGGGGCAATTCCACTTCCTGCAAATCAGGGATATTATTATAACAGTGTGGAAATGCAGTTTCAATCGGACCAGAGAAAGCAATTTGCCTTTTCCGTGGAACCCTCGATTGGGCGTTTTTTTAACGGAAATCGATTTTCTGTGGAAAGTATGGCGACACTTCGTTTTCAACCAAAAGTCTTTCTTTCTTTGCTTCTCAACTACGACCAAATCAAACTACCAGAGCCCTACTCGAGTGCAGAAATATGGCTTTTAAGCCCTAAAATCGACATTACTTTTAGCAAATCTATTTTTTGGTCAACCTTGGTTCAATATAGTAACCAACGCGATAATCTCGGATTCAATTCAAGGTTGCAATGGCGGTTTGCACCACTATCTGATTTGTTTATAGTTTACAATGACAACTATTTTGTCAACAGTTTTCAACCCCGCAATCGGTCTATAAATCTAAAATTGACGTATTGGTTGAATCTCTAATGGTGCGAGAAGATAAAATAAAGAAAAAAGATTGAAAAAACACATGCAGATTTTGTCGTTTCAAGTTAACTTCGAACTAAAAACCAGAGAGGCCCGAAATCAATTTTTTTAAACTTATATACTCATAAACCTTTGAATTTCAAAATTCTATGTTCCGATCTTGATGGCACCTTGCTTTCTACCAAAAGTGATGTATCCGATTTTACGATAGCTGAATTTAAGAGGATAAAAGACCAGATACGCATTATTCTGGTATCTGCAAGAATGCCACGTGCCATGACCTATTTGCAGCGTAGATTAGGTATCGAAAAAGAGCCCATCATTTGTTATAATGGTGCTTTGGTCTTGGACGGGGATAATGAACTTTCGTCCACTTGCATCGAAATGCATCATTTAGAAGAGATATATCAGCTGGCATCGACGCATTCTATAAAATTGGGCATGTATTATAAAGATGAATGGTATGTTGAGGAAAATACCGAAAGAGTTCAAAAAGAGATTCGTTATACAAAAACAAAACCGCACTTTAGGGAGACTTCGGAAACCCTGCACGATTGGAAAAATCGTGATATCGGGGCACACAAGATTATGTTGATGGGTACTAAGAATACCGCAGATGCTATTTTTCCCATCCTTGAGAAAAGATTTGGTATGGAATTGCATTTATATAGGTCAAACGATACTTTAATCGAGATTGCACCGAAATCCGTATCAAAATTATCCGCCATCAAATTACTACTGAAAGATGGCGAATCGCTCGCGGATGTTCTTTCCTTCGGAGATAATTATAACGATATTAAAATGCTCGAGCACTCAGGCTACGGTGTCGCCGTTGGCAACGCTAAATCAACCGTCAAAGCCATAGCGGATACTGTTGCCCTCCCCAACTTCGAAGATGGGGTTGCACGCTATATTGAGCAGCATCTTCTATTTTGAGTATATTTGAAAAGAAGCAACACATTTCTGAATGACCGAAAACCTATTACCCGAACCTATTATCACCGATGATACCGTAGTCTTTGGTTTGTTAGCGCTAAGTCTCGGTTTTATTTTTGTAACCTCATCGATCAAATCAGGTTTTTGGAAGAAATTCTACGGTATAATACCTGCAGTATTGATGTGCTATCTTTTGCCTGCCCTCTTGTCTTCATTGGGTGTCGTAGCCGAAAAATGGCACACGGTCAACGAACTGGGCGAAGCGACCGAACATACCTCTCGATTATATTATATGGCAAGTCGTTATTTACTTCCCGCAGCATTGGTTCTCATGACACTAAGCATTGACTTGAAGGCCATTGCTAATTTGGGCTCTAAGGCCCTGATTATGTTTTTAACCGGTAGCCTTGGAATCATTATTGGCGGACCGATTGCCATTTTAATTGTTTCTGTTTTTTCTCCGGAGTCGGTTGGAGGAAATGACTTTGATGCCATTTGGAGAGGACTTTCCACCATCGCGGGAAGTTGGATCGGTGGTGGAGCGAACCAAGCTGCCATGTACGAAATTTTCAAATACACACCCGAAAAGTATGGTGGAATGGTACTTGTTGATATTTTCGTAGCCAACGTATGGATGGCAATAATTCTACTTGGAGTTGGAAAAACAAAAAGATTGGACAAATGGTTAAAAGCGGATACTTCTGCCATTGAAAAATTAAAGATCACAGTAACAGAATTTACAAATCGCATTACACGCGTACCTACCTTGGCTGATTATATGATAATGCTTGGGCTTGCTTTTACCGCTGTTGGTATCGCCCATTTTTTTGGAAGTCATATCAGTACGGCCCTCACTGAAAATGTTGCTGCGGTAGCTGACCCCACCAACTTCTTATCATTTCTAGGTTCCGGTTTCTTTTGGATGGTGGTTATTGCCACCGGGGCAGGAATCGGCATGTCTTTCACCAAAGCTAAAAATTACGAGGGCGCAGGAGCCAGTAAAATCGGAGGTATGTTCATCTACATTCTAGTGGCGACAATAGGCATGAAAGTAGATTTAGGCCGCGTTCTTGAAAACCCCGGACTCATTGCTATAGGTTTTATTTGGATTTCTATTCATGCAGGATTGTTGATCTTGGTGGCCAAACTGATAAGAGCACCCTACTTCTTTCTTGCGGTCGGGAGCCAGGCCAATGTTGGTGGTGCCGCTTCTGCACCAGTTGTGGCTGCCGAATTTCATCCCTCTTTGACGTCAGTCGGAGTCTTATTGGCTGTTTTTGGTTATGTTGTCGGTACTGGCGGGGCCTTACTCTGTGCTTATCTAATGGAAATCGCTTCGAAAGTTTAGAAACTATCTAAAAGTTACGGATATTTGCGCCACGAAAAATTGACCATGAGGAAAATCCTATTTATTTCGACGATACTTTCAGTATTAATTTCTTGCGGAAGCGGTGACACCGAAAATACAATGACCGTCACCGGAAACGTAAAGGGTCTCAAAAAAGGAACCCTATATCTACAACATATACCCGATTCTATACTGGTAACTATCGATTCGTTGCAAGTTGAAGGCAATGGCAACTTTAGTTTTAAAACCGAGTTGGAAAGTCCCGAAATATTTTACCTCTATCTCAACAAAGAAGACGCAAACGATGTCAACGACCGTATTACTTTCTTTGGAGAACCAGGGGTAATAACCATCGAGACTTCTTGGAATACATTTGACCTCAACGCGACAATAAAAGGTTCGAAAACCCAAAAAAAATTGGAAGAATACCAAAAAATCATGTCAAGGTTCAATATGAAGAACCTTGAACTTATTCAAAATGCCAACAATCAAGAAATGGCTTTGGATTCGGTTCAACTTGATTCTATGCAAAAATTGAGCAACAAAAACCTACAGCGAGGCTATGCTTTTGCCCTCAATTTTGCCTTGAGCAATAAAAATTCATTTATCGCTCCCTACATAGCTTTGGCCGAGGTTTCAGATGCTAACGTTATTTATCTCGATTCTATTTACAATTCGCTGACCCCAGAAGTTGTCGATTCGAAGTATGGAAAAAAATTAAAAACGTATTTAGCAGAAATAAAGGAATAAAAAAAATCCCGTATATACGGGATTTTTTTAAACTAATTTTTGGAATAGACTACCCTAATTTATTGACCTTTTCTACAAGAGCTACCGCCTTTTTTTCCAGTTCATTCCTGACGACTTTAAGGTGTTTCTTTCTATCGTCAAGATTCCTTTTATTTACTTTTTCAATTAAGTCGTCAAAAGTTTCGATAGCCTCATCGATAACTTTAGCACCTTCCTTTGAATCTTGTTTCTCATTGGCCGCTTCTACAATATAGACTGCCTCGATGATATCGCCTAAAACATTGTTGATGTCTTTTTTTAAATCTCTTATACTTGCCATCCTAAATTATTTTTTGCAAAAATAGGGTTTTAATATGATCGACCTGCAAGGTGTTGTCGCCTTTTTCAAAGACATCCTTGCAGGTCAAATAGTTACCTCCAAAAGTTTTGTGTTTTCTGTTCGAATACTTATCATTTTAGACATAGCCGGTACAAGCACAGTCTCTCCTTTTCTAATAGCTACCGAACCGAAATCGTTAGTAATGGTTGCCGAACCGCCCACGCACATATATATGGTAAACGAATCTCTTTCAGAAATATCTTGAATTGAATCTTTGGCCAATTCTAAATAGTTTGTCGTAAAATAAGGACAATCGACCATGGGGTTAATGACATCTTGAATATTTGAATAATCAACCTTAAAATCGTTCTTCTTTGTGTAGTCAATGGCATCTATGGCCAGTTCAGTATGTAGCTCACGAAGGTTTCCATTTTTATCCCTTCTATTAAAATCGAAAACGCGATAAGTAATATCTGAAGTCTGCTGTATTTCTGCCAATAGCACACCTGCTCCGATGGCATGTATTTTTCCCGTGTTGATAAAAAAGGTATCACCCTCCTTAACTTGCTCGTAATTTAAAAGTTCTAACAACGTATCGTTTTCCAGGCTTTTAGCATATTCAACTTTAGTCACGTCTTTATCGAAACCTACAATCAGATTAGCATTTTCATCGGCATCCATAACATACCACATCTCGGTTTTTCCAAAGGAGTAATGTCGTTTTTTGGCCAGTTCATCGTTCGGATGTAACTGAATCGAAAGATCTTGTTTAGCATCGATAAACTTGATAAGTATCGGAAAATTGTTACCGAAACGTTCGAAAACGTTTTTGCCCAATAGGTTTTCAGGTTGGCTATCGATGAGTTCTTGCAACGTAGTACCCGAAAGTTCTCCATTGGCGACTACGGAAACATCACCCGAAACGGCGGAAAGTTCCCAACTTTCACCAGTAATATCACTTTCAATAGATTTGCCCAATACTTCTTTGAGTTTTGTGCCGCCCCAAAGACGTTCTTTTAATATTGGATGGAATTTAAAGGGATACATTCTATTGCAGGTTTAATGATTCTAGATTTACCAACGCTTTCGGACGATACAAAACTTAATTTTCATTTTTTAATGCCTTAAATGCACGTCCCATATGTTCAGTGGCGTTCATACTGTTGAAAACCATTCTAATCTTACCGGTCGTATCTACTACATAGGTTTCCCTTCCGGGCACGAGCAGTAGGTTATTCTCTACTCTAAACAGTCTTCTTACTTTTTTGTCGGTGTCTGCCAAAAGAATGAATGGTAATTGATACTTGTCGGCAAATCGACGATGACTTTTCTCGGTATTTGAACTAATTCCGATGACTTCGGCCCCTAATTCTGTAAAGTCTTCGTAATTATCACGAAAACCACATGCCTCCTTAGTACATCCAGGTGTATTGTCTTTCGGGTAAAAATAAATGACCATTGGTTTCTTACCTTTCAATCGGGCACTTGAAAAAAGGCTTCCGTTTTGATCTTTCAACTTAAAATCGGGTAATTGGTCACCAACTTTTAGCCCCATTCCTATCCGTTAAAAGTTACAAAGTTACGAGGAGTTTCGTATAGCACTACTTCAAGTTGATGCTTTTGATCAATATGTTGGCGGAGTTTATTCCAAATAACCACAGAAATATTCTCTGCTGTTGGATTGAGATTTTTAAACTCGGGCACTTCGACATTTAAATTTTTATGGTCCAGAGCATCTTCGACTTCTTCCTTAATCAAGTCTTTCAAAACCTTCATGTCCATTACGAAACCTGTTTCTTTATCAATATTTCCGGTTACGCTAACAATCAGTTCGTAATTATGGCCGTGAAAATTGGGATTATTACATTTGCCGAAAACAGTGTCGTTCTTGTCAAAATCCCAGTCTTCCCGATACAATCGGTGTGCCGCATTGAAATGTGCCTTTCTGCTAACTTTTACTTTCATAGACCACCTTTATTTTGATTGATATAGTCAAAAAACCTTTCAAAAATAATCTTAAACCAAACCGTATACTTTTCGGGGTGTTCACTGATATCGTTTTTTATATCATCAGGCAGCATCCACTTCCAATCGGCTACTTCATTAGGGTTTATGACAGGATTGTCTTCGCATCTTCCGACCATAACGTGATCCAATTCATGTTCCGTAAGTCCGTTATCGAATGGTGCCTTATAAATAAACGAAAACATTTCGTTCAATTCGGCGACAAAGCCCATCTCTTCTTGTAGTCTTCTTTTACCGGCAACTATGTTCGATTCACCTACTCGCTGATGGCTGCAACAGGTATTAGTCCATAACAACGGGGAATGGTATTTATGCTCCGCGCGCTGCTGTAACATTGTTTCTCCCTTATTGTTCATGATGAAAACCGAAAATGCGCGATGTAGAACTGCCTTTTCATGAGCTTCCATTTTCGGCATCGTGCCAATCTGTTCGTCATCTTGGTTGACCAAGATTACCTCTTCTTCTTTCAAGTGCAATTTTTTTTCTGGAACTAAGAAAGCTCCTTCTAATACAAAAATAACACCTTTGATTTAGTATCGCGCCAAGAGGTCGATAAAATATAGTTATCGAACAATCAGCACCAGCAATTTCATAAAAAAGAAAACCCCTGAGTTGCAAATCAAGGGTTTTCATTCTTTCCGTGTGGATAGAGTATCAGTTCAGGTATAAATATCCTTTAAGTGTTCTACGCGCGCCTGTTGTATCTTCAAAGACGAAACTATAGAAATATGTTCCGATCGGTAATCTCTCTTCATTGCTAGACGTAAGTCTTGCCAACGAATATCCGTCAAAATAATTACCTCTTGTATTGTAAGATTCGGTAGCATATAACAAGATACCCCATCTATTGAATATTTGTAAGCTGTTATTCGGTCTTTCCTCAAGGCCCGAAATTGTGAGAATGTCGTGTACTCCATCTCCATTAGGGGTTACCACATTATAGACAACCACATCTATGTACGGAGCTTCTAAATAATCAGGCGTTCCATTATTGTTTTCATCGTCGTTGGCATAATTGCCATCAGCGTCAGTATCTTCTTCGCGGGTGGGAATCTCATCTCCGTCATCATCGATATCTCGATAGTCCAGTTCTTCATCGTTATCGGTATTCGGCAGATATGCAAAAGGATTATCGATTTCGTCGTTCACATCAGCATCTAGTACCTGTATACCTTCATAGCCATCATCAAGACCATCATCGTCTTTGTCAGAACCTATAAATAGTTCATCAGCTCTACCGTCATGGTCTTGATCGTGTGCTTCTATGGCATCGGGTACATTGTCGTTATCACTATCAAGGTCTAAATAATCAGGTAGATCTTCGCCGTCTGTGTTTACTGGGAACAGCCCCAAGTTTCCATCAATTTCATAGGCATCGTCTAAACCATTGCCATTGGTATCTTGAAGACTTGGCGGAATATATCCGGAAGTCGTCTGCGCCTCTGTATTATCCGGTACACCGTCGTTATCACTATCGATGTCCAAATAGTCGGGATACAGATCCCCGTCCGAATTGGTGGGGTTCGTAGTCGGATCGCTATCACCGTCAGTATTCAAGTCTTCAAAGCTATCCAATATACCATCGTCGTCCGTATCGAGATCAACGCTAATAGCATCAGGAACATCTCTGAAATCGACGTCACCCCCCGCATTGGCGTCGTTATCCGAATCTGGTAATATCACAGGTGCCGAAAGAAGGTCGTCTATTGTTCCACCAGCATCCGCATAGCCCGAAGTATCAGCATCTGTAGCATCATCAAGTCCATCCGTATCGATATCATTGCCCGATAATGCCAGCGCCGCTTCGGTAGTGTCATTACCGCCTTCGTTATCGGAATCGGTATCTAAATAATCAGGGGTGTCGGCACCATCAGTATTTGTTGGCTCTAATCCTGAGGAATACGCCATATCAACTCCATTGCCGTCTACAGCATTTGTAGCTACAATATATCCTACAGTAGTTTGGGCTTCTACATTGTCGGGAATACCATCGCCATCGGCATCCAAATCAAGGAAATCAAAAATCGTATCCGTATCATCGTTGCTTTCCGCCAAGGTATAATTTACATTTCCCCCGTCCGGGTCGGCCTGTACAACATCTGGTATTCCATCACTACCAACTGAACCATTGACGCGACCATCTAGGTTTGCTTCTGCATGGCCAGCTTCGACTGCATCAAGAATACCATCATTATCGCTATCTAAATCAAAATAATCAAAAACTGCATCGGTATCGGTATCAAGGGCATTACACGCAGAGACCCTAACCGTAAAGTCATCAAATACCGAATAAGAAACATTTCCATTATTTTGCTGGTTATACACATACATACGAACAGTATATGTTGTATTCTCCTCTAAATTGAAAGTGGCACCTGACGGAGCCATATCGAAAAACGCCGATACCCCATTTGTAGGGTAATGTATCCTGATATCTGAATATAGTAAAATCGAAGTGGAAAAATTATCTTTTGATATTGCCAATGCTGCATCATACGAATGGCCCACGGCCGTACCATTTGAGTTTTGATACCAGTTCATACCTATGCTTTCTATAATTGGATGTATTAAGCCTGTCGCTGTTGTAAAACTTACCTGAATGTATTCATCTTGTATGATTGCATCTGTATACGTAGCCGCATCCAAACCTGATATCTGTAATTCGGAACTGGGAGAATCACCCATTAGACCCATACCCGTGGTTACATTTTCAGTGCTGGAGATTAACCAGTTTGAAATCGCGGGATTTTCAACAAAATTATTTGTTCTTGTTCCCACGGGAGCATTAAATTCCCATGAAAAGTAGTCGTCATCGATACACTCTAGAGCTTCATTGGAGTCGGTAATACCGTCATTGTCATCGTCAAGATCGGTTCTGTCATCAATACCGTCATTGTCAGTATCAAAAGCAGTGGAAATATAAACCGATGCCAAATCTGTACTCCCGCCTGCATCGGTTATTTCATAGTTGAAAAAGTCCGTTCCAGTAAAGCCAATACTCGGTGTATAGTTGAAAAAATCATCATAAGATTCACTTGGAGTACCACTATCGTTCAACGATATAGTACCATTGGTCGGTAAAGTAAAATTGGTTATTGCTCCATTTACCTTGGGGCCTGAACTACCGAAATTATCATTGTCAAGAATGTTTATGGCATTGTCGGTCGAATTATGTATTACATTTAAACTATCGAAAATAGCCTCGAGCTTGATTATAATAATTGCGGTTCCGGTATCACAAACGTTTGTGTTAGGAGCCGGAAGACATACTTCATACTCAAAAGTATCATTGCCCGTAAACCCGGAATCAGGAATGTAATTAAAGGTTCCATCAGGGTTGAAAGTCAATGCTCCGTTTGAAGTAGCAGAAGTTAGGGTATAGGTACTACCAGAAGGTACAAGATCATTAGCCGCAATATCGCCATTGCCCTCACGATCTAATTTTATTCTTAAACTGTCGTCTTTAGCATAAGTCTGCATCAAAAAAAACTTACCGTCTCCATGATCGTTGGTTGCTCCCAAATATCGAATCGAGGTAATAGTGGAACCAACTGGTGCCAATTCTGAAAGTTGGTAAAGTGCGATGCCTATTATCTGATTGTTTTCGTTGTTTCTTCCACTGCTCCAATAGTCGCTGGTCGTCGTCGGTGGTCCTTGTGGTAGGACCCCTGTTAAATTTCCTTGGTTTCTTATAAAAGTTTGACCTAATAATTGTTCAGGGCCTCCGCCAGAGGGTGTACCATAGAGCTCTATGTACATACAGTTATTGCCACCTCGCTCAGTTATCGCTATAACACCGTCAGGATTAGAAGGTATACCTGGACTATACACAATTGTTTGTATTTGAGCATTTGTAGTAGGAAGTGCAGCATAATTTAGACAAATATTATCACCTGCATTATTCGATTGAAAATAATGGTTCAAATTCAATGATTGATAAGCGTCTAATGCATCATTTGACCAATTTGGGCTATTACTACCGGCCACCAACTGTGTGCCGTTTAACCAAATATTATTTTGATTTTGACCACCAGGCCCTAGACGGGTCATCTCATATGATGAAGGAACCACAAAAGTTGTATAGTCAGCTCCATTAATATTTATGGATTGCAAGTTTGCAGGATCACTAAGTGTCGTTTGATTGTCGGCCCAATTGAAAGTTACCCCTGTTCTTATAGAATTGGCTTGACTATTAACCGTTTGTGTAAAACAAAAAAGCGCTATGATTAAAACCGATACCGTAATACTGGCAATTGAATTGTAGTTATTCTTCATAGGTCAAGGTTTTTAAACCTGAATCACTCAAAACCCTTTTTTCGCCCTAAACAAATGTGCGATACGTTGAAGCTTTAAGATTTTCTATTTCAGTAGACTTAGCGTCTAATTCTCCTACAAAATTACCATCGAAGTACCCGATCTAGAAAATTAGCCGATGTTCGGATGGTTTTAACCGCTTGACAGCCAAGAAGTGTTTAAAAATCAAGCGCTAACGTAGTTTTATACTTTACGTTAACGCTCAATTATGGCTTTTAAACGAGTTATAATTCTTAAAGAAAAGTAGGAATAAAATTTTTTGAGAGACAAAATCAATTTAGCCAATCAATAAACTGTAGAGGAAAGTTATATCAGCAAAATATAACGTAAATTCTTAAATAGGAAAGAATTTAGAAGAACCTTGGAGATTTCAAATTGCCCTTGGTTGTAATAAAATCATAACGAAGAATGACCTCGAAAGAGCCATCGTTAAAGACAGCACTGCCTAATTCGGTGATTTCGCGATCGTAGGCCATACCTATCAAAAATTTGTTCGAGATATTAAAGCCTAACATACCACTAAAAGCGGCATCCAAGCGGTAGGCGGCACCCAGAATGAATTTTTCGCTTATCATAAAGTTTGCCGAAATATCTACCTGTAGCGGCGCACCTTGTACCAACTTGGTTAAAAGGGTGGGTTTGAATTTCAAATTCGGATTCAAATCCCAAACATATCCGGTAATAAAATATAAATTCATTTGTTCCCGAGCGGTAGAAGGTGCCGGTCCATCTTTGAAATGTACGGTCTGTAAAATTCTTGGTACCGACAGTCCTGCATAAAATTTCTTAGTGTGATAATAGACTCCCGCCCCGAAGTTTGGTGAAAAACGATTATCAATATCCTGTTCCAAGCTTGTATCAGGGGCGATTTGATTAAGTTCCGAAAAGCGGACATCTAATAGATGGGCGGTTCCTTTCAAGCCAAAACTCAACCGACCTTCGGTAGAGGTGTGTAGCGTGTAAGAGAAGTCAATATCGAAATATGTTTCAGAAGTCGGCCCTATCTTATCATTTACGATTGACATGCCAAGACCAACACCTCTATAACCAATGGGTGAGTGTATATTTAAAGTTTGTGTCGTAGGGGCACCATCAAGGCCTACCCATTGCGAACGATGTAAAGCCGCAACACTCATATGACCACGAGATCCGGCATAACCAGGGTTTACACTGACCGTATTGTACATATATTGGGTGTACTGGGCATCTTGCTGTGCAAATACCTGTTGCACCGCCGCAAATAAGATTACGGCAAACACTATAAATAATTTGCTAGCGGTCGTTTTGAGATTTGGGATCATCATAACTGCTATCTGTTTATATAAATGTATCCTGATATGGATTTCATTTCGTCAATATTGTTTTTGTAATCTAAAATGTAGAAATAAGTTCCTACTGGTAATTTTCTATCTACATCTACTGTCACCCTGCCCTTAGAAGTGCCATCGAACACATTACCTTGAGTATTATAGGCCTGTGTACCGTAGACCAATACACCCCATCGATTGAAGATGCGTATCGAATTATCCGGGAAATTCTCTAGACCAGCTATGGTAAGTACATCGTGTACGCCATCGCCGTTAGGCGTTATCACATTAAAGACTTGAATTACTTCCTCAGAAGCATTTGGCTCAAGATATTCAGGTATACCGTCACCATCGCTATCATCGTTCGCATAGTTTCCATCGGAGTCTATGTCTTCATCTTTTGATTCTATACCATCATTATCATCATCAATATCCCTATAGTCGGGTTCCTCGTCGCCATCCGTATTCGGCAGATCACTGTACGGGTCGTTGATTTCGTCATTAACATCAATATCAATTGCCGTACTGCCTTCATAGCCATCGTCTAACCCATCATTGTCCTTATCGGAGCCTATTAAGATTACATCGGGAATTCCATCTTGGTTATAATCATGACCTTCGATAGCGTCAGGTATATTATCGTTATCACTATCTTCATCAACATAATCCGGCAGACTGTCGTTATCGGTATCTTCGGGAATGATTCCCAAATTACCATTGGCCTCATAGGCATCATCCAGTCCATTGCTGTTGAAATCTTGTCCATTTGGTTGAATATACCCGAACGTTGTTTGCGCCTCTACATTGTCTGGTATACCATCGTTATCACTATCTATATCTAAATAATCGGCAATACCATCTCCATCTGTATCCGTAGAATCAGTGATAGGATCGTTATCGGCATCCAAGTTCAAATCTTCGAAATTATCGAGAATACCATCATTATCCGCGTCTAGATCCACTACATTGGTAACTACTATCGTTACAGTCGCAGTATTACAATTCCCCAAAACATCGCAAAGAGTGTAGGTAAAAGTATCCGTCCCAACAAAATCGGTGTCCGGTGTATACGTCACCGTATCGTCAGATGGATCATTGGGCGTCCCTCCACTGTTTATAGTTACATTACCGTTGGATGGATTAGTTGTAGTTAAAGTTCCTACGGATGGAATATCATTGTCATTATCCAAAATATCGATATCGATTGGAGTATTTTCATTCGTTGCGATAGCGTCGTCGATAGCATCAACAATAGGAAGCACGTCAACGGTTACGGTTGCTGTACTGCAATCACCGAATGAATTACAGACGGTATAGTCAAATGTGTCCGGTCCGTTATAGTCCGGATTTGGAATGTAAGTGACACTATCATCTATCGGATTGTTAGGAGTACCATTATTGTCAATATTAACTGTTCCATTATCAGGTGTGTCGGAAATCATCAAAGTCCCTGTTGTCGGTAGGTCTGAATCATTAGCATAAATATCGACAACAACAGATTCATCTTCGTTTACAGTAACCAAATCGTCGACCAAGGTCGCGGATTCATCCATACATACGACCGTGAAATTCGGAAGGCTTTTGCTATTACCAGCTTTATTTATTGTTGCCGTGTAACGTACAACGGTCTGCGTAGCGATTACTGTGGGACTAGTTTGGTTTCCTGTTAACGATGGACTCCAACTAAGTGTAGCGCCTGGCGGAACTTGATTGGCAGAAATATCTAAGGTTACTTCATTAAATGGTGAGTTACAATTAGTGACGATAAAATAGCCCGTAGCATTTTGCCCACACAAAGTACCATCGTAGGTTGCGAAGTAAACTCCACGCTGGGTCACTTCGTAAAACGAATTCGTACCCAAGACGGTAGCAGTGTCGGAGGCTTCGTACCAACGATAGTTCGTTTCATCACCGCTATCAGGTGCCTGTAACAAAAACTGGGCATTTGATGCAGCAATCCCCAGTACCGTGAAAACGGCACTGAGTAAAATAGTCTTATATGTTGGGATGGATTTCAAATTGATTTGGT
>CAZRIE010000076.1:0-19977 GCA_964600075.1 uncultured Flavobacteriaceae bacterium | reverse complement strand
CATCGAGCCGCTGGTAATACCCATAGTTTTTCGACTATTGGAACCACCGCCTCCAATGATAAATTAGGGGTCTATATGGATGAGTTGCGGGTTGCGCTGAATGTGGTTAGGGAGAAATGAATGTTAAGAAAATGAATTCAACGAAAAAAGAAGGACCTGCTGCGACTAAATATCGGTATTATTAGTTTGCTTTCTAGTAATCTTGATTTTTGGATTATTAATCTTTATGCGGTCAATATCCGATTCTAGGTCTTTGGGTATTTCTAATTTTTCCAATTTTGATAGTTCATGCACGGCCTCAATGTTTAACTTTACTAAAGGCCCTGATATTTTCAAACTTCTAAGGGAGCTAAGTTTTTCGATTCCTTCGAGATGGATTAAATTGGGAATACGTGATAAATACAGGTAGTTAAGAGCAGAAAGTTTTTCGATTCCAAGTATACTGGTCAGCCTTTTATTATTATATATATACAAGGATTCAAGACTGGGAAATTTTTCAATACCCTGCAAATCATTCAAATCTCGATTATTCGTTAATGATATTGAATGAATAGCCGGAAATTCTTCAATGCCTCGAAAATCATAAAGATTATGATGACCAGATAACGTCAAGAAACGCAGCGAATCAATTTCTGAAATATCATGTAAATTAGGGAGATTTGCATTATCTGCTAATTCTAAAGAATAAAGTGTCTGGAGGTCTGCAATCCCAGTCAAACTGTTCAGCTTTTTATTTCTTGAAAGTGTTAAACTTTCCAAGCCCACAAGTTTTCGAAGCTCCTGTAAGTTTTTCAGAATGTCATTGTCTTGTATATTCAAAACCTTTAAGGCTGGCAGCTTTTTAATTTTCGATACTAAAATCTGTATATCGTAATTTCCCACAATCGTTAAATTCGTAAGCCCTTTTAATTTCTCGATGCCTCTGAGGTCGAATAGTAAAGGGCAACGACAGATACTTAAACGGCTTAGTTTTTCCAATTTCTCGAGCCCCTCAAGACTGGTCAAAAAGACGTTATCATAAATATCCAATTCTTTAAGTCTATGCAATTGTTCTATCCCTTTTAAATGCCCTAAGCTACTTTCATATATGGTCAAAGAATCTATTTTATTGGGTTGTTCCATGGATTTGATAACGCTTAAGTCTCTTAAGTTTGTCAGCCTGTTTAATTGGAGTTTCTCTATGTTTTTAAAGTAACCAAAGTTTTTTTGTAGAATATACAGTGCTGCATTGTTCGCTATGCGGAGCTCTTTAATCCCATCTAAATCCTCAGCTACGGCCTGAATTTGCTTGCTCAACGATTCGTTATTTTTCATAGCCCCAATCAATTCCCTTTTCCGTTCTTTGAAATCGAACCCTTCCGACTTTTTTAAAAATTCATTGATACCAGTGTTCGTAAGGTCAAGATTTTCATTTTTCCAATCTTTGGCACGTTCCAATTTTTTACCGGTATATGAACTTTCATTCCCTATTTCAAACGCTTTGATATCGCTAATCAATCTTTTACGAAACTCCAAAGCCTCTCTTCTTTCATTGATCCATATGCGCAATCGCCCCCATTTTCGAATCAAGACCTCGTGAACGATATCGACGTTAATCATGTTATCCTTTTCTTCCCTCACCTTTATTAGACGACTGTCTTCGTTTACCAAAGCCTCAAAAACCTCACTAGCCGTTCTTTTGGGATAAATAGATAACTTGTTAAAGAGCTCATCCTTTGTTACTGTTCTTTTGACATCCGAAAAATTTTCGTTCACTTCAGTAAGATTGACAAATATGCTTTTTAAAACAGCTTCTTTCTGTTGTTCTTTTCCATTTTGTGTTATTGCCCCTATGACTCTTTCGGCATGGGTTTCTAAAATACCGGTCAACCCTCTGCTTTCAGAAAGTTGATTGTACTCCTTAGAACTGATCACTCTATCTTCGATGGTTTGATTGTTCCAAATCTGCTGCAAGGCAAACTGTAAGATAGGTAGAGAACCTTCTACCTCTTTAAGTTCCTCAATCAGTTGCAAAACAAACTCCTTTTCAATCTCTACACCGTTTTTAAGGGCCGGTCGGGTAATGATTCCCTTAATACTTTCTTCCCAATGGGCCTCGTGAACCCTATAGTCTAAACTACTCAAGGGAAAGACAAATTGATGAGCTTGAATAAAGGGGTAATTGGCCAATTGGGAGTGAAAATCACTCCGAAAGCTTGTAATTACTAAAATTTCCAAACTTGTATTTACACTGTCCACCAATGTATCAAGAAAGGCAAAAAGCTCGATTCTCTCTAATTGGGCTTCGGGGGAATGACATTGGGTAACGACCTCTTCAAACTGGTCAAAGAACAAAATCACTTTGGTTACCTGGGCATTTGATATGGTTAAATCCTTGATAGAGATACCCTGCAAATGGAGCTGATACTTGAGGTTAGTAAATGGATCTTTACCTGGAGTAACCTTAATCTGGAGGTATTCGGAAAAACCAAGTTCCTTTCTGTGTTTCAAAGCGAACAGTACCCCCGCTTGTACAAAAGAACTCTTTCCGGTCCCGGAGTTTCCGGTTATCGAGATAAAGAATTTTTTTTCGCTTGTAGTGATTTTTTTTAAACACGATTCTACCTCCTTATGTCGACCAAAAAAATAATCGCCATCATCAACGGTAAAGGCCGATAGACCTTTGTAGGGGTTTCCCTTATTGATAGGTAATTGCCAAGCGAATTGATTGAGAGATTTTAGAAGTTTATTTTCAAATTGAATTAAGTTTGAAAATGGGTGCATATCTTTACCTTTGAATTCACTCCTTAACTTATTTAGCAATTCATTATGTTTCTCTTTATTGTCAATTTTATCATCATCAAATTCTGTTAAATGGAAACTAAAGATTTTTTTATGCTCAGCAATAGCTGTCTCTAGTTCCACTTCGGTATAAGTTCTTACGCCATCTGGTGATATCGAACCTGTTCGGTTGGCCAATATTATCAAAAAGATGTCGCAGCTTTTCACCGCTTCGGTACAAACATCTACCGAAAGTGTGAATTCCCCTTTATCATACATCCTTTCCATAATCTCGGTCAACTCAAAACTATCTTGGAGTTCGTTCTGAATTATGGCGATTAATTTCGCACGATGCTCCTTTAAATCAATAAAAGTTGAGGATATATAGACTTTCCATTTGGGCATTTTGACGGTGTTTTAATAAGTTACAAAAATTTGAATCATCTGGTCTTTAGCCTCAATTCAACATGATTTTATCAACTATTTTTCATTCACTCCAAAGTCGCTTTGGCATATTCATTTCCAAGAACTAAATCCAATTTCAAGTGCGCCACCCTTCCCAATGTATAATAGATATGGTAAACCCGCTGCTTAGGTAATGTTGACTATATTATTTATTTTTATCAGTTGTGTTCTTCTTCAAAATTCAATATGTAGACTTTTTTGAATAGCTTTTTTTAGCATAGCTTTCGATTTGACTTAAATAAGTTCTAAATCGCTTTACTTGCTCGATGGTGCTTGGTTTAAACTTTGATTCCGAAACCTCCATCGCTTTCATTACGGTTTCGATCATCACATTACCCTCTTTAATCATGGCGGTGGTCCAAGCTACTTTTTTTGAATTGTTTAAAAAATAGAGGTCGTCGTAAAGTTCATCTTCTGAAATATTGCCAGTAACTTTTTTCGTTAGGGATAAAATGGTTTTGTAGATTACATCTTTATTACCCCCATACGTTTTGACTTTTACACCTAAATCCTTTTTACGGATATCCTCTTCAGATTGTTTTATTGCGGTATTTAAACTATAAGACACACTAGCCAATCTGGTTTTCGTAGAATTATCAGTACTTCCCTGAGCAATAATATTTTGAATGGAATCTTGTGCCGTTTTTAAAGTTTCGAGTTGCAATTTTGCTTCTCCTAATTCTTCATTCGCAATATTCAAAACGCTGTCTTTTAGCTTTAACATTTCCTCTTGTGTTGCTGCAAGTTTGGCATTTTTTTCACTGTCCTTTTTATAATTTAAAGTTGCGAGGCCAGCGATAATTGCCAATAGGGTCAATGCACCAATTACCTTGAACATGGTACTCAAACGCTTTTTACTACGTCTTTCATTTTCTTGGCGTTCCTGTTCGATTTTTAACTTAGCCGTCTGATTTTTTTCACTGGCTTCCAAATAAGATATAGCCTCATCAAAACCTTCCCGATAGCGATTGGCCCAAACAGCAGCGGGTTTGAACTTGTTTTTCCAATCCAGCGTCAACTGCAATTCACTGCCTACCAAAAAATCTTTTTTTCCTTTGTGATGCAAATCATAGGCTTCCGCCAAACGCAGATAAAGAGCAGCTGATTCTGCCTCTTCATCCATCCAGCGATTCAGTCTTTGCCATTCGCGAATTAGACTTTCATGTGAAATATCTATGACCTTGTCATGTGTATCGGCAACATCGTTTACAATCAAGAAAGACCTTTTACCTTCAATGAACCTTTGGATAATTTTGAGCAGCTGTGCCTCCATAGCTCCGGTTAGCTCAACCAGTTCGCTCAGTAGAACCGGTCGTCTCGTTTTACGTCCGTGTTCATCGATCATTGTAAGTGCCTGAAAGATTTCTTTTGCAACCATAAATTCCGGCTTGTCCATCTTTGCAAGTGCTTCGTCAGCATGTTTTGAGAGGGCTTCTTGCATACCCCCAATAGCATCATAATCGCCCATATCAAGTTCACCACTTTTATCGATGTTCATCTCATAGTTCCATATGCGCATTAGAGCATGTTGTAATATGGGCAATTCATCATCAAACTTTCCTACCTCGTTCAACAAGCGCGATACCAATGCAGCATTTAGCTTACCGCCATATAACCTTGCTGGGCCTTCAATGGCCATTTTCATCTGTACCCGATTTAGTTTCGGAACCAAAAAAAGACTTTTGTTCATGGCCTCTGGAAGACCGTAAAATTTAGTGCAGTCACCCATGAAATCAGATCGCATAGTCATAACCACATAAAATGGTACACTATGCTGTCTCGATAGTTCCAACATCATATTGACAAAGTCATTGGCCTCATCTTTTCTGACTTTGTTTTTTTGTTCTATAGTAAAACGAAAAAGCTCTTCGAACTGGTCTATCAACAAAAAGAAATTCTTATTTTCTTTTTGTTTCAATTCAATCAGAAGATCAAGTAAGGGTTGCACCCCATTCGTTTCCATTTCGTTCAAAAGCTTGGAAACCTTCGCAGAATCGGTTGCATCACTGCCCCAATTTAATAACTCGCTAACCAAATTGTAAAGCGGGTTTTGTCCTGGCCTCATAATAGCAATATGCCATTGGTCACTATCGTGCAAAAGATAGCCGGCCTTTAAAGCGGGTATGACCCCAGCTCTTAGCAGTGACGACTTTCCGCAACCAGAACTACCTACGACAGCAACAAAATGGTAATGATGCAACTGCTGCAACAACTCCATGATTTGCTCATTTCGACCAAAAAACAATATACTTTCGTCGATTTCAAATGGACGGAGACCCACGTAGGGATTGGAAGTATCGGTTCTCATGCCTCTCCTGATTTTAGGGCATTTAAAAATTTGTTCAGCACCGCTTTATCGAGAATACTGTCATTGCTATTGTCAACAATGTTTATTTTGAGAAACCTTTGATTGATATTAATATCGTTGGCATCTTTGTGCGGTGGTGCCATATATACCATAAAATCTTCTACTGGGTAGTTACGGGTTATAATAAGTTGTAAGGCCGCGCTCATACGTTCTAGCACCCATTCTTTTGAAACCTTGCCGTACAGAAAAATCATTTTTTTGACCTGCCCGATACAATTCCCCAACATTTCAATATTTTTTCTGGGGTCGTCTTCTTGGGGATTAATAAAAGTCTGTATATTATTAGCCAACAAGGCCTTACCTAAATCGATAGCATAGGTCTGGTCACTCGGATGGGTATCTAATAACACGGACAGCTTTTCGTCGGAAGCAACCATTTCTACTTCCTTTAACCGTAGTTGATCCGCGAAATCAGTTATTTGCTTCGCTAAGTTACTCTTAGATCCTTTTACAAACTCATATGCTTTTGAAATGCCGTTTCCTGTTTCGATGTTTTTTAGAAAAGTTTGATAGTCTGGTTCTTCGACATGAGAAAAGTCTGTATCCGATGGTACCCAAATCATTTGTGGCTTTGCCGTTTGTAAAGAAATTTCGGTTTGTTTTTGTGGATACCAAAATTCAGGACTTCCTACAATTTCCCTTCCAGGGTATTCATCCAATAAATGTACCGAAAGATCAGCTTTTTGAATGGCATCTTCCGTTGCCTTTTGGTGGGCCTCAGCTTCATCTGGTGGTGGGATGCCTGTAATTACCTGATAGCCTTTTTTCTCCAACTCAGAAACTACCCGTTTTCGTGATGTACGGAGCGTATCTGCAACTTCACCAATATAAATTGTGAATGCATCGGCATCTTTTTCAACAGCTGCCTCCTCTGCCTTTAACTCGTTTCCAAAATCATTGATCAAGGGCCAAAGCGCATCCCTTAACTTGCGTATTTGTTTAATGAAAACCTCAGAATTAGGTTCAAGAAAATCTCCGTAATCTTCTTTTTCCTTGGCATCATGAAAAGAAAATCCCGCGGTGCGACTTAGGGCCTCTGGCCATTCTTTGGGGTCAATGTTATTCAACATCACTTGAACGATTCGGGAACGACCAGCCACCTTTAACCCTATATTATCCGCTTGTGTTTTTTTATAAAAAAAATCGAGCTCTTGCTGGCAGTACTCCGATTTTTGGTACCCACTAGAGTTAAGGGCTATGAAAATAGCCGATTTCTCAATTCCCGACCTGATGGAGTCATCGAACACCTTGGAACCATCGAGTTCTTTATCGTCCCACCAAATCTTTACCATGCCCATGCGGCCATACCGGCGGTCGAGCATTTGCCTGAGGTGGTCATGAAAAGATCGGATCCAACCTATTTGCCAATCAGAAATAGTAGCATTATCAACATGGGCATAGCTGATGAAGATATCGTATTCAAAACCTGGGATCAAGGCCATTTTTTCTTTATATTAATTCAAGTCTTTATTTGAAGGCAGCGCTTTTGAAATGTCAGTTATATTAAGATGCAAACCCTAACACTTCTATGAAAAAAGTGAAATCGACTATGATAATCGATAATTTGAAAAGCAAACTTTACTATAGTTTAGGGATAACTTAAAGATACTCAATTTTGACTTATCGCTAAGAAATGTAAGAAATTTACGCGACAAAATAACCGAAGTTGTATACATTGTATGCCGTAATGTATAAACTGCCTACTGACCGAAATGATTAAAGTTTCGAGCAAAAAAACCGGTAAATCAACCGGTTTTTTATCAATAGCAAATTTCTGGAAGCTATTACCGAATAATGATCGACCCCCCAAAAGTCTTGTCTTCATCTACCTTTTCAGGATTACCGTATATTTCAATCGTTCCACCGGCTGTTACATTGGCTTCTACATATTCCTTTGAGTTAACAAAGGCTTTGCCGCCTGCAAAAACAGTTACCTCCGTCTGCTTGGTTGCCAAATCTTTTGCGTGGTATTCCCCACCTGAACGTACCGCAGCCTCTTGGTTCGGTGATTTCCCCGTTACCCATATCCTTCCACCGGTTATCGCTTTAGCATCTAAATTTGTCGCATCGACCACTATGTGCAACTGGGCGCCTTCTTGCGAACGCAGCTTCAGGTATTTGTTGGTTAACGCTTCTTCGGAAGTTATCTTGGCCCCTTCGTTAGCGTCTACCAAACCAATTTTCTCCGTGTAATGTAACTCTACGTACGTTTCATTACCATCGAGAAATTCATCTAAATCCATCCGGATTTTGAGGAGTCCATTGTCATTGACAATTCGGACATCGTCTTGGTCATCACCAGAAATTATGGCCTTGTTTTCAGAAGATTTGACCAAGGTGACTTCGACCCTATCAAAAACTTTAAGTTCACTGAATTTTTCAAGGTCGATAGTAGTTTTTTGTGCTATTACTACGAAAGAGTAAAGTGTAAATAGAAGAAAAAGTGTTCTAGTTTTTTTCATGTTATCAGTTATAGTGAATATTAATTGTGCTTAAAATAAGCAAATTTCTCTAAGAAAGTGTTTTGCAATAAGTGATTAAGTTTTGTACTCAAGATGTTATATGAACAAGGAGACTACCTAATTCAATAAAATATTATTAAAACCGACTTTTCGCTAGATAGGCAAGTTCGTAGCGGAATTATTTAGACTAAATCCGAAGAGTATTATTCTACTTCGACGGAATCCAAAATCGCAATCGGGTACGCTACAAGTTCCCCAGTTTTCTTATCAATTGGCATCTGCGCATCAACATCTTTCAAATGATTAGTTAGTGTTTCGGCCAATTCTTTTGACTTTTCTGTATTTTGCTCAAGCAAATTCTCGGTTTCCCCGATATCTTCTTTCAGATTAAAGAGTTCCATACGTCTATCCGCATGGTAGTAAATGAATTTCCAGTTGCCCTTTCGAACAGTACTTGCCGCACCGATACCAGGACCTTCAGGACCCCATTCGTTGGGATAGTGCCAAAAAAGCGGTCTTACCCCCGCATATTCTTTCTCCCCAGTGAGCGCAGAAACGAAGCTTTGCCCATCGACCTTTTGTACTGTCTTCAGACTATCGATACCCGCCATTTCTAAAATTGTCGGGTAGAAATCTTCGATAATGACTTGATAGCTTGACATGGACTCGGGTTCAACTTTTCCTGGCCATTTAACTATCATCGGCTCACGAATGCCGCCTTCGTGCATTGAGCCCTTTCCACTAGAAAGCGGTTTATTGTGGGTATGGGGCTCCCCGCCACGTGCATGCGCGCTCAGACCTCCATTATCCGACATGAATAGAATAATCGTATCATCGTCGATGTTTTTTTCTTCCAAATAATCCATAATATCGCCTAAACTTTTATCCATGCCCTCGACCATAGAAGCGTATTTGGCTTCGGTCGAATCCAAACCTTTTTCAAGGTATTTTTGAACATACCGTGGGTCACCCATAATCGGGGTATGAACGGCGTAATGCGCCATATACAGAAAAAATGGCTGCTGGGTGGTCACTGCGGTATCTATAGCCTTGAGAGCCTCTTGGGTGAGTGCTTCGGTCAAAAAGATATCCTGACCATGATATTTTTCCAACCCCGGAACAGCCCAAATTTCTTTACCCTCCTTTCCGTTACCGAAGTTTTCAGCCCCCAGATAGCTTTCGGGTGCACCAGCTGCATGTCCTGCAATATTTATATCAAAACCAAGGTTCAAGGGATTTTCACCGGGTGTACCAATGGCACCTAGATGTGCTTTTCCTGCATGTACGGTATAATAACCGATATCGTTGAGGGCCTGCGGCAAGGGCATAGCATGAACAGCCTTCGGGTCACCGGCGACAGGACTCAGCCCATTGACATTCCATTTCGGGAATTCTAAGGATGGATGATTCTTCTCCATAGGCTGAATAGAATCTTTATGCAGCGTCCAATTCGTAACACGGTGGCGAGCAGCGTTCATTCCGGTCATTAGACTTATGCGCGTTGGCGAACAGACCGGTGTGGCATAAGCTTGGGTAAACTTCATGCCCTCGGAAGCCATGCGCTCCATATTCGGGGTACGGTAGCGATCATTGAAAGGCGTGCGTTCGGTAAAAAAAGGAACAGAGGTATCCTGCCATCCCATATCATCTACTAAAAAAAGTACGATGTTGGGTGGTGTTTCCGATATCTCCTCAGGCTCACAAGAGAAAAAAAGCACCAATCCAAAGAATGTGGCAAAGCAAACTAAAAACTTATTTATTGTTTCGTTCATATCTTCATTTCGAATTTCGAAATCATGGGAACAATCGGGTCATGTGGATGACTCTTCCTCATATTTAGGGCTTTGGGACCAGGCCCAACAAATTCTGTTTTTCTGGGTTCGATGGTAATACCATGCTCTTCAATTTTCATAAATGTGAATAATGGATCTTTGTACGGAATTGTATACTTAATCCACTCAAACTTTTCATCAATTTCCTTGCTATACCGTAGTTTTTTGTAATCATCTCCGACCCATCGATACGAGGCACTGTTAATCTGCACGTAATAAATACCGTTGATTTGTGTTAAAAAATCAGTGTGGTGATGTCCACTTAAACATACCAGTACTTTTTGAAATCCAGCCTCTTTATTTGCGCTTTCCAAAATCTTTTGAACATCTTTTAGGTTCGTAATACCACCTTCCTCCAATTCCAAGGTTTGATGACTGAAAACTATTGTTGGCTTATCAGTATTTTTTAAATCTTCTTTTAACCATTCCCGTTGCTCTTTTCCAATGTAGCGATTATAACCTGACCACGGTTTGGGGTTGGCATCGTTGCCATCTAAAACTATAAAATGAACTCCTTTCTTATCAAAAGAATAGTAGTTCGCGGTCATATTCCAAAAGGCCCTAGCTTGATCTTTTGTAAATCCGCCATCGGTATCATGATTTCCCAAAATATGATACTTGTCTCCTTGATGATTATTCCAAATTTCTAAAAAATCTTTATTTCTTTGGTGGGGAATACAAAAATCGCCCATTTGAATTATAAAATCTAAATTACGTTTATTTACTTCGCCCAAAAACTCCTGTAATCTTTCATCGGCATCATGCATTATATCTTTATGTACATCGGCTATTAATCCAATTTGAAGGGGTTCCCTAATATTGACCACTGCAGAAAGGTTTATCGGCAACAACGTCGACGCGGCTCCCAGTGTCGAAAGTCTGACAAAATTCCGTCTTGACAGGTTACTCGCGACCTTTTTTGATTTTTGCCTCTTCCTTTCCATATGATGATTTTTTCCTTCCTATAGGTTTAGCAAATAATCAGATTAGTCAAAAACTTCTAACTGGCTCCATTCCATATTATTGAATTTGGGGTCGTTCAATTGTTTCTGACCACTCGTACTTCGACCGTTCTGAATTGTAGTCATAAGCAGTTGTTTCATTTCTTCGACCACTTCTGGTTTTTCTTGGAACAAGTTGTCTTGTTCTTCAGGGTCTAACGTCAAATCATATAATTGAATGCTTGGAAGTTTATCAATACCTTCCATATTAGGCTTAGGGCTACTCCAGCCACCCGATCCCGGAGCCATGATCAACTTATAATTTCCTTGTCGGATGGCAAAGCTTCCATTTATTGAACTATGGATGGTGGTTGTTCTACCATATTCCATTTTTGAAGCCTCAGAAAACAGAGGAAGCATCGAGAAACTATCTTCGCCTTCGCCATCCTCTAAATCCAAATCAATAATATCTGCACAAGTGGCCAAGAAGTCAGTTGTGCAAATGGTCTTTTCAGAAACGCCGCCAGGTTTTATTTTCAAAGGCCACCGTACGACAAAAGGTACGCGATGACCTCCTTCAAAAATATCGGCCTTATGACCCCGATAGATTGCGCTAGGGTCATGACCCTTTTCGCCCAAAATTTCAAAATCAGCTTGGGGAGAACAACCATTATCACTGGTGAAAATCACCAGCGTGTTATCAGCAATACCCTGTTCTTCGAGCAGCGCCGATAACTTGCCCATGTAATCGTCGATTTGCATTACAAAATCAGCGTAGGGGTTTAAACCGCTTTTACCCAACCAGCCCTCAGTAGGCAAAATCGGTGTATGTGGAGAAGGCAAGGCCAAATAAAGATAAAACGGTTTTTCTTCTGACGCCTTCTCTCGAATAAATGCGAAGGATTTTCGAAAAAAATTAGGGGTAACATCATCATGCTGAAAATCATCTCCTGTCGGCCCTTCGCGCCACCATGTATATTTGCCCTCATCAATAGTAACTTTTGTTGGAACGGAAGTAGGTATTCCGTTTTCGACGTAAACGTAAGGCGCCATATCTAGTGACCCGGAGTGGCCATACGAGTAGTCAAAACCCAACTCTTTGGGTCCATTGGCGATTGGTTTTGAGAAGTCGATATTTTTATAGTCCGTAGCATTCCAACCTGAACCTTTGACACTATCGCCCTCGGTCAAGGCCCAATCCCATCCTAAATGCCATTTGCCGACAAAGCCTGTCTGATAACCTGCTCGTTTCAATAATGAGGCCGTCGTAGTCCTTATATTCGGAATCAAAGCTTTTGAAACTCCTGTCAAAACACCTTGTTTTAATGGACTACGCCAATTATACCTCCCGGTTATAATTCCATATCGTGTAGGTGTACAAACCGCTGAGGAGGTATGGGCATCAGTAAATTTCATTCCCTCAGCAGTCAATTTATCGATATGTGGCGTTCGTATTTTTCCTTCGGGATTAAATGAACCGATATCACCATATCCCAAATCGTCGGCCAAGATATAGATGATGTTCGGTAAGCTTTCCTTTTTTTCGACGGGTCTTACATTCTCTTTGCAAGAAAACATGATGAAAGTAACTATAAAAAACAAAAGTAAAAATCGAGGTGTTGGCATATTATCGGACATTAAAACGTTTTTCTAAAAATACATAATCACCGGTAGTTCTTTCGTATTCAAGAAAACTATTTTTGCAGTGGCCGAACTTTGCCCTAACTTTAATTTCTAATCAAATACCCATTTCAACTGTATTGCATCGTCGACATAGAAACCACTGGCAACAGCATCAAAGGAAACAAGATAACCGAAATTTCGATTTTCAAATACGATGGTTATCAGATTGTCGACGAGTTCACCTCACTCGTGAACCCCGAATGTGAAATTCCGTATTTCATTACGCGACTTACCGGTATCGACAATGACTTGGTACGAAATGCCCCTACCATAGAAGAAATTGCCGATACTATTCTTAAGATTACCGAGAACGCGATTTTTGTAGCCCATAGCGTAAATTTCGATTATAATATTATCAAGAACGAGCTCAAAAACCTAGGAAGAGATTTCGTGCGAAAAAAGCTTTGCACGGTAAGACTATCACGAAAATTGATTCCAGGCTACAACTCCTACAGTTTGGGAAAACTATGTTCGGCATTGGGCATCCCTCTAGCCGATAGGCATCGCGCCAGAGGCGATGCCCACGCCACTACCCTATTGTTTCAAAAACTACTACGTACCGAAAGTGCCGACAAAGTTTTTAAGTCATTTTTGAACGCCCGTTCTCAAGAGGCAACTTTACCGGCTTCACTTCCGAGAGAGATCTTCGAGAGGTTGCCCACAAAACCTGGAGTTTATTATTTCAAGGATTCCAAAGGAAAGATTGTATATGTGGGCAAGGCCATCAATATTAAAAAGCGGGTGCTAAGCCATTTTTATGACAAATCGAACAAAGAAGTGCTTCTATGCCAAGCTACCGCGGATATTGATTATGAGCTTTCCGGCAACGAATTACTGGCCCTATTGATGGAATCTGTGGCTATAAAGCATCACTATCCACTATATAACCGCGCACAAAAACGAAAAATACAAGCCTACGGTATCTTCAGTTACGAAGATCGCAACGGCATACTGCACTTGGCATACAATAAATTGAAAATGGCTCCAAATTCGCTGACCGTTTTCTACAGTCCTACCTCTTGTAGACTTTACCTGGAGGAGGTTTGCAAAAGCTTTCAGCTCTGCCCAAAATATTGCCATCTGCAGGAGAATGTCAAAACTTGTTCGCACTATAGCATTACCAATTGCGCTGGGGTCTGCCGGGGCACGGAAACCGCTGAGAATTATAATGAAAAAGTAAGCGCTGCCTTGGACCACATCAAGTCGCAAAGAGAACATTTTATCATTAGAGAGAAAGGGAGGACTCCACTCGAAGATGCTTTTGTACTCGTTAAAGACAGTACTTATATGGGATATGGGTTTGTGGAAAAAGAATTCAACATAACATCATATGGAGACCTTGATGCATTTCTAATCCACCAACCGAACACTTTGGAAACCGAGAGTATTATCAAATCTTACGTCAGTAAAAACTCGAAGAACATCGTAATACATCAGGAAATCTTCAAGGACAAATATCAAGTGTAAGAGGAAGGAAATATTTTGGAAAGGGGCCTACTTGTTCATTTCTCTATACATCCGAATAACAAGAAACATCCATATAATGAATATAAGACCAACGAATATGGAATACAATAGTATGAAATCCACTACTTCTTGTGTTTGAGATAATTCATAAATCCTAAAATGGTCGGTGCCCAAAGACCAATAAAAATGGCATCTACCTTATCTCCAGTAAAGAATATCACTTCGGAAACGACTATGATAGATAGTACAACCAAAAGCATAATAAAGTTCATCGTTCCGATGCGCTCAATAAAATTTTTAATCATTCTGTGTACTAAAATTCCTATTAATATACTTAAAAGCAATTTAAAAACCTAAGATTTATTAGATTTTTCTTAACATTTGTAAAATTAACAAAAAACAGTTCAATAAGCTATTATATCGTAATTAAACTTAACCTAGGAGCATTAATTGAAAATCACATTAAGTCCAGAAGGTCAAAATGACGGTGGCTTTCTAGTTATCCTTTTTATCACCACTATTCAAAAAGAGCACTACCATGGTCACCAAACCGATACATACCAGCGCGAAAATGACAATCATAATGATACCATTTCCCCAGTTCACTAAGGGTAAAATTTGATTTTTCATAAGATAATATTAATTGCAGCCGCAAACTTATCCGATAATGCTTTATGAAAAAATGACATGTATCAGGTTTTTGAAATTTAGTTGGCCTTCAATAAAAAATCTCGAATAACATAGGCGTATATCCGAGATTGTTCAAATTTTTAATACCCGTCACTATTTGGAGTCTACTTTACAGGTTTCTAAACCGACCAAGGCATATAGCGGACAGAAACTCACGAGACTGGTCAGTACAAAAATGGCGGCTACTGCAATCAAAATATTAGAAAACGTACCTTGAACAACTTCAAAGTAGACCAAAAGCGCAGCAATTATGGCTACTAAAACACGTATGCCTCTATCCGCTTTTCCCATGTTTTTTTTCATCTTTTTCGTTTTACTTGTTAAATATTTCAATTATAACAACTACACCGGTAATAAGCCCTAGGCAAATTATGCATACCATCAACAACTTTCTAATTTTACTGATATTCATTCTTTATTCAATCTTCTGAAAAGATACTGAATTTTATAACAAAATTCAGTACAGGGTTGTCGGGCAAACGTAATCGGTTACCGCTGCCCCTGAAGCCTTGAGTTCAGCAAAACCACCAGCGATATCGATAAAATTATGAATTCCCCTGCTCTTTAGAATAGAGGCCGCTATAACCGAGCGATAACCACCTGCACAATACACATAAAAAGTTTCTTTTTTGGGAAACTCTGCCATATATCCGTTCAGAAAATCAAGCGGGGTATTTTTGGCATCCGCTACATGTTCAGATCGGTACTCACTTTCTTTGCGAACATCAAAAACCAGCTCCTTATTTGCTTCAATTTGTCGTGTGACCTCACCTGCAGAAAAGGAAGAAATCGTATCGTACTCTTTTCCGGCCTTCTTCCACCCTTTGAACCCACCTTCTAAAAAGCCAATTGTACCATCAAAGCCTACACGTGATAATCTCGTAAGGGCCTCTTTTTCCATACCTGTAGGAGCCACAAGTAACAACGGCTGTTCGGTATCGGCAATCAAAGCGCCCACCCAAGGAGCAAAATCGCCGTTTAAGCCTATAAAAATAGAGCGGGGAACGTGACCTGCAACAAAATCGTTTTGATGGCGCACGTCTAAAACTATCGCTCCAGTTTCGTTCGCCGCAACCTCAAATGAATCTGGAGACAATGCTGTGGTTCCCCTGTCGATTACATCACCAATGTCTTCATACCCTTCTTTGTTCATCTTTACGTTTAACGGAAAGTATTTGGGCGGTGGCAGCAGCCCCTCCGTAACCTCGGTAATAAACTCTTCTTTGGTCATGTCTGCACGTAGGGCGTAATTGACCTTTTTTTGGTTGCCAAGCGTATCAACAGTCTCCTTCATCATATTTTTTCCACAGGAAGAACCTGCACCGTGTGCGGGATATACGATGACTTCATCCGCTAATGGCATTATCTTGTTACGCAGGCTGTCAAAAAGTATACCGGCCAAATCTTCTTGGGTAATTTCCGCTGCTTTCTGGGCGAGATCGGGGCGACCCACATCGCCTAAGAACAAGGTATCCCCAGAAAAAATTGCGTGGTCTTTTCCATCGACATCCTTTAGGAGATAGGTTGTACTTTCCATAGTATGGCCAGGGGTATGTAAGACCTTTATTGTAATAGCACCCAATTGAAACTCTTGACCGTCCTCAGCGATAATCGCCTCAAAAGACGGATTCGCGTTTGGCCCAAATACAATTGGCGCGCCGCTTTCTTTGGAAAGTGTAACGTGACCACTCACAAAATCTGCATGGAAATGGGTCTCAAAAACATACTTGATCTTCGCATGATCGGCCTTTGCCCTTTTTAAATAAGGTTCCACTTCTCTTAGGGGATCGATAATCGCTACTTCTCCTTTACTTTCAATATAATAGGCACCTTGTGCAAGGCAACCTGTATAAATTTGTTCAATTTTCATAATACGTATTTATTTATCGTCCCGTCAGTTAAGGTAATCTTCTCCACACTATCTCTAAGTCTTTTCCCACAGCGACCGAACCAAGTTCAAAATTAGGGTAAAAATAAACCAATTCCCAAGAGTAAACTGTAACATCAGTTACCGATTACCGTATTTTGGTAAGCTACTTTCGACCCTACAATAGATACGCTTTTGGGGTCATCGAAAAAGGCAACGGCCTCTTTAGTCTTTACAAAAAGATACTCTCGATGCAGTTCGTTAATGATTCCGCTGTTGAAAATGATATCGCGTGTCGGCCCGATTGCACCGGCTATGTAAAACGCTAGTTTTCTCTCATGTGCCTCATGAATAACCTTTACGAGCATTTGTGCCGCAGTGGAATCGATATAGTTGATGGCCTCGGCATTTAATATTACCCCCCTTAATCGATTTCCCTTTGCATCGATATGTTTGAATAATTGATTTTTAAAATAGGATGCATTCCCAAAATATAATTGGGCGTCGAAACGAACAATCAATAGGTCTTCACGCATAATGATCTCATCACCGAAACGATGTACATTTTTATAATAATCAGAATTTCTGATCTTCCCCAAAACTGCAAAATGGGGCTTTGAGGTGCGGTAGACCATTAAAAGCAACGAAGCCAGTATACCAACAAGAATACCTTGGGTTATACCGATAAACAAGGTCGCCAAAAAGGTAATGAATAGTACTACAAACTCGTCTTTGCGGCGCACCCATAAATGCCTTGCATACGGGATATCAATCAGGCCAAAGACGGATACCATAATTATACTGGCCAACACAGCGTTTGGCAAATAGTAGAAAACGGGGGTCAAGAAAAGCAAGGTAACGACCACCATAACGACACTAAAAACGGCTGAAAGGTTGGTTTTTGCTCCAACGCTTTGGTTGATTGCCGAACGCCCAAAACTTCCCGTGGCCGGATACGATTGAAAGAAAGATCCCACCATATTTCCGGCACCCAAAGCCACCAGTTCTTGATTGGCATCAATGGTTTCTTTGCCTTCTTTTTCTTCCAGGGCTTTTCCGATGGAGATAGCTTCCAAATAACCCACCAGTGCCAAGGTCAGAGCGATAGGCCAAACTTCTAAGGTATTATTCAGGCCGATATCCGGTATTTTGAAAGTGGGCAATCCACCGGGAATAGTTCCGACAATCTCCACGCCAAACCCCTCCAGACGCAACCCATACACTGCCAAGATACCCAAAATAACTACCAATAATATCGAAGGTATTTTTCGATTCCATTTTTTAAGACCGATGATGATGAGAATGCCCAATATACCGATACCAAAATCGTATAGATTCGTTTCCGCCAACTTTTCGAAAGCATTGCCGATCAAAATGTGAAATTTGCTACTTTTTTCAATATCGACCCCCAATAAATGATTTAATTGACTGAACATAATAATAATCGCAGCGGCAGAAGTAAAGCCACTAATCACGGGCTTGGATAGAAAATTAACCAAAAACCCCATACGGCAGAGCCCCAGAACAAATTGAATTGCTCCGACCAGAAAGGCCAAGAAAACAGCCATAGCAATATAATTTTCAACTCCTGTAATAGCCAATGTTCCCAACCCTGCAGCAACCAAAAGTGAATCCATTGCGACAGGACCTGTGGCCAATTGTCTGGAGGTACCTAAAAACGCGTAAATCAAAACCGGGAACAATGCTGCGTATAGTCCATAAACAGGAGGAAGGCCAGCAATCATTGCATAGGCCATACCCTGCGGAATCAAAATAATACCTACGGTAATACCAGCTATTAAATCTTTGGAAAACCAATTCTTTTTATAGTTGGGCAACCATTGCAAAAACGGGAAGAAGTTTCGCATAGCGCAAAGGTAAGGTTAAATCTAAAATGGCAATGTTACTTGGGTTACAGGGGAGTGAAGTTCAAGCTCAAGCTCAAAAGTTCAAATGTTCAAACGTTTTCGTGTTCTTGGAGTATTTGTAAAGAACGTGTTCATTGAATATTTCCACCCACCGGAAGTCCGCTAGGAACGGATTCAGGAATCGACTTGTCAAAGCTATTGTCGTTCAGGGTATTCAAAAACGATATGATCAATGACATTTCCTTCACACTCAATTCAAGCTCGCGAACGAAGGGATCATATCTTTCGACAGGAACGTTCGGGTTGCGTACCTTTCCATTAGAAATATCCTCATAAAACTCAAGCACGCGTTTCAAACTTTGCAAGCTACCATTGTGCATGTAAGGCGCTGTAAACCTTAGATTTCTCAAGGATGGAGTCCGAAAGGCGAACGTATCTTTTACACCGCCATCAGGTTTCGGAAGTTTATTATTTTCCGGACTACCCAATACGTGCATCTTGTAGTCTGAAAACATGGGGCCGTTATGACAGTTCACACAACCAACCGATTTAAAAAGGGCAAAGCCTTCTTTTTCCGAAATGAGAATGGCCTCATCATCACCACGCATATAGAGATCGAATCGTGAATTATTTGTGACGATAGTTCGTTCGAAGGTCGCGATGGCTTTTCCTAAATTTTCGATGGTAATTGGATCCTTTTCATCGAATGCCAGTTCAAAGTGTTTTTGATATTCCGGTATGTTTTTCAATCTGTCGACAATGATATCTAGTATCTCGGTTTCGGTAAAGCCGTGGCCACGCATTTCCTCAAAGGCCTTGATAGGTTCAAGAGCTTGGGACTCGAGGCTTTTCACCCTATCGTCCCAAAACATGGTAGCCTGTTCTGGATTATATCGGTTGTTCGGATCTATTCCGTTGAAAGCGGTATTGATTATCGTCTGGGCGTTTCGCTTTACAAAGGGAATATCGTTCGGCGTATTGAATTTGCGTTTACTTCCAAAACCATGGGAGTTTGGACCTATGCTGATATCTAAAAACTCGGCATAGCCGTTATCGGGATGATGACAAGTTGCACAGGCCACATCTTTACTACCTGAAAGAATCGGGTCGTAAAAAAGTAATTTCCCCAAGGCCTCCTTTTCGAGTGATGCTGGATTGTTGGACGGCGATTTTACCGTTTCGGGTAAAGCCGTAAACCGCGTTATAACCCGGTTTTTCTTTTTTGATTTTTTTTGCTCTTTTCTGGAATCGGCACAGCCGGCCAAAAATAATGGCAATAAAAAATACAGTAAAATCTTTTCTACTTTCCGCATAGCTCAGGTAGAACCCTAGAATTTCAAAAATACGGATTCCAAAGGAAGTAGAATATGACTTTTGTCAGGTAATGCTAAAGTTCATTTCACCTGGCAGTGAAACACAACAGACTAAAGGCATAGACATACGAGTGGTTTAGGTAGAAATGTTAGCCCTTTCATCTTCAGAAACTGTCCAAAGTTCTACAGCGATTAAATAACCCGTAACAATGAGCTCAAGCAAAAATACCTTAGCCCCAAAACAGTAAGACTTTGGTAATA
>CAZRIE010000075.1:0-20156 GCA_964600075.1 uncultured Flavobacteriaceae bacterium | reverse complement strand
TATCTAAAAAACCGCACCTTTTCCGATAGGGCCTTTTTCCAAATAGGTAAAGTAAATACCTGAAAAGATGGTAACCAAAAAATAGGTGATTACAAGCCAACTTCCAGACACAAAATAATCGTTAATGCCGAACCAATCTCCGGTGATAGCAATGAATAGAATACCACAGATACCCCGAAATACTTCAATGTAAACGCCATACTCGGTGCGGTCCATCAAGGTGGTGTATCCGTAGATACCCACAAAAACAAACCCCCCGAAAAGCAATAGACCGTCTACATCGATTTTAGAAAAGTTATAGAACATAAACCATAAGAATAGCGTGGTGGCAATTAATTGAAAAATGGCGTAGACATTAAGTGCAGGTGAAGACACTGTTTTGTACCGTTCGAAACCGTAGACATCTTTGATGATAGCAATGGGGTATTTTTCACTTACATCTTTCGGGCGCCATCCGGTAGGCATAAACCATATTCGTAGTTTGTCCCAATAGCTCCTAGTACGCCACGCATCTTGTACCAATCGCCATAAGTGTTGAAAATTAATGGGTACGGGGTTCCAGGTCGCCGCAGGTTTTAGCACCCCGTATTGAGGGGGCACGTCATCGAGCTCTTCTTGAAAGGTACCGAACCAACGATCCCAAACACATAAAATCTGACCTAAATTTCTGTCTATATATTGAGGATTAACGGCATGGTGTACCCTATGTTGTGAGGGGGTCACAATAATATTTTCTAACCAGCCCATTTTACCGATATGTTGTGTATGGTACCAAAATTGGGCGAACAGATGAACCGGCGCCAAAATGGCTATCACTTTGTTCGGCACCCCTAAGAGGGCCGCAGGGATTAATAACAAAGGAAAATAACCGATAAGATTTGAAATGGATTGCCGCAACGCACAGGCGAGATTAAACTCTTCACTACTATGATGAATTACATGTTGATTCCAAAAGAAATTCACTTTATGGCTCAATCGATGGTTCCAATAGCCCGCAAAATCGAATGCGATAAAAGCGATTAACCATACTGCCCATGTCGCCTTTATTTCCAACAAAGCCAAATGTTCCAGTAAATAGGGATAGGTGACAAGAATCAGACCCAGTCCCAAAGTATCCTTAATGATATTGGTAAACCCCGAGCTGATGCTCGACACCGAATCCATGACCTTGTGCTTTTGGTCTTTTACGAAATAACCATAGGCAATCTCGATTACCATTAACAACGAAAAAAACGGAATGGCATAGAGAAGTGCTTCAGCGTAGCTTTCCATTTGATAATCAATTTATCATCAAAGATAGTTCGATTCAAAAAAGTGTTCAGGTCGGGTAATTACATAGCCTAAACTAGGCTCTTGATAATTTCCGTTCGGTGCTAACAAGCTTTAGTTAAAAGGCCCAACCATGATGTGCGCCCTAAAAGTACCGGGGTCCATAAGCCACGGCATTCCTTTTTCATGCGGTTTGTCGGGAAGTCCCGTAGATGCGTTGGTCGCAAAAGGGGTATAAATAACATAGCGATATAGGGCATCACCCAGTTCTCCCGTTGTTTTGTCGTAGTCACCATCACTACCGTAATAGACATACATCATACTGGGCACTATGGGCATTTGCCATTTACCGGCGGCTACCTCAGCACCCTGTATTTCGCGTTTTTCCTTGGTATTCTTTCCTTCTGCAGTAAGTTCACGGCCCCTTTGCATAAAGGGTTCCAACTCTTTGGAATAACAGGCCACACTAATACCTTCATTATTGGGGTTGTCGCTAACGCAGACCAGATTATTAGTACCTTCCCTTAAGACGACCAAAGTGCCCGAAGCATTGTAACCATAAACCATAGCGCCCTCTTTATCGGCTTCCGGTGCTGGTAAAGTAGCCGTTTTTATTTGTATTTCGGCGGGAAGAATCTCAGGTTTCTTTTCTTGCGCAGAACAAGAAGTCATTAGTAGCGAAGTAATCAGGAGTACGGCAGGCTTCATAATTGGATTGTTTTATCTAAAGATAAACATCAAAATTAAATTTTTCAACTCAAATTCAATATTTACGTATAAATGAGCTAAAAGGTCAATCGTAAAGAAAATATGTTTGAAGCTATTTTGAGTAAAAATATCAGCTGCGGCACTGGTACTAGTAACTGAAATCAACCATTCATGAAAAATACAAAAACCGTCTAGAGTACATGTTGCTTGTTGAACCAATTACTCACATGCAAAATTACTTTACCCTTGAACAGCCCTATCATAACTTAAAAGTAAGTGAAATTATCAAATAGAAATACATCTAGAAACAAAGTAGAAACCCCAATGCGATAAAGTCGGGGGAACTATTTACCTATCACATTAACGGGGTTTCCAATAACCTAAGCAGGTCAAGTATGTTTAAAAGAAAACATTCTCGGCAAGGGCATTATAACACTTAAATATAATTTTAACTAGCTGGGCTACTCTATACTACAAAGATACTGTTATAGATGAATGTCAGTTCATTAATAAATGTTAAAACTTTATGCCTTAATGGCATCCCAACAAACAACGAAGGTTTGTTCGATAATTTTTTCTGTCAAACTTATTTTTTTCAAAGTAAAATGTCTTGCCAGATTATTGACATACCCGTACATCAGTGGAATTAGGATATTATTGTCCATATCCTTGACTATAAACTCTTTTTTTCCTGCATTCAAAAATGCCGCCAAATGACCTACAAACTGCTCGTCCACCTTTCTAGATTCCTCTGAAATAAAAGATGAATATCTGAACTGGTGCAAAAAAGCTACCTGTGAGCTATTGGAAATACGAAATTTCAAGACATTTGACCAAATCGCGAACAACTGTTGCTTTAGAGGTAGATGTGCTATTGAGGGCAGTAACGAAAGCGTACCTTTAAGCATCAAATATCTATAGAGTTCGTTTAAAAGCTGCTCTTTGCCCTCAAAGTAAATATATAGAGTTCCGCTGGCTATTTTGGCTTTTTTTGCTATTGCCGACATGGTAAGTCCATCTAGACCGTCTGCACTTGTTAAAGCTATAGTCGCTTCAAAAATAGCTTCGATTTTTCCATCATCCTTTAATCTCACCTTGCTAAAATAGCAAAATAAGTGAACACATGTTCACTTATTAGATAGAATTCTTTAATTATGGGGATACCATAAAGTAGACTTTTGGAAACAAAACAATGTGGTCCGAGATTTATTTTTGGCATACATTTCTGGCCTCCTTAAAAACTGCTATTGTTCTTTCAATATCACTTTCTGTTGTTGCCCACGAACATATGCTTATACGAATAACCTGCTTACTTTTCCACTTTGAACCTCCGCACCAAATAACTCGCGATTGTTGAACATAATCCAAAACGTTTTTTTGACACTCGCGTGTACCTGTTCATGGGCGATAATCCGAATTTTTGGCGCGCCGTTCAGACCTTTGACGTTGACATCCCAGTCTAAATTTTTCAAAAGACGGTATCGGGCAGCAATCAAACCACACAGATTGGCAACAGAAGTACCGCTTACAAAACCGGCGATCGTTTCCTTAGGCAGTTTAAAAACATCCTTTAACCATGCTTCGCAAACAGATTCCAGTTTTGCATTTATAGGAGAGGTCAGATATAGCCCTCCGTTTTGGTCCCCAACATCCAAAAGCCATTTTGTAGCCAAAGAAACCGGTACCGCTCCCCCATTTACAAAACCAAAATAACGGCCCGCTATTTGGGCTATGGTTGCCTGTGAGCCATTTTGTGTAATTGTGCTAAAACTGTTTCTGCGGATAAAGGGTCTTCTGGAAGGTTTTCATCAAAACCTTTGAGGTTTTCTCAATTCTGGTCGTTAGGAAATACGTCCATATCTTGAACACCATCCATATAGGAAAATGTGTAAGAGCGCGCTTGATCAAAAATTGACTTGCTCTTAAGCTCAGCGAACATTTGTTCTTGAATACTTTTTTCTGTCTTCATTTATCCAAAATTTCAAGCTATTGACAAATTCACCTGAACTACCCAAAACTACCCAAACTCTTCTCCAACGTCTCGATCTTCGCTTCGGCATCGGACTGCTTTTTACGTTCGATGGCAATAACTTGTTCAGGTGCATTCTTCACAAAACGCTCGTTTGAAAGTTTCTTTTGTACTGACTGCAAAAAGCCTTTGGTGTACTTCAGTTCGTCCTGTATTTTTTTGATTTCGGCCACAACATCAATAGCACCAGTCATGGGCACAAAGTATTCATTGCTTTTTACACGGAAAGATAATGCTCCATCAACCGATGCATTTACATAGAAAATATCAGAGATATTCGTCAGTTTTTGAATGACCGCATCCCATTTTTTGGAAATTTTTATCTCATTTAACACAGAGAGTTCCAAAGCTTCTTTCATCGGGATGTTCTTTTCTTTACGGATATTTCGAACACCGGAAATAACTTCTGCTGCAAAATCAAAATTATCAATGATTTCTTCATCAAATTTTTCTTGCTTAGGCCATTGCGAAACAACCAAAGCTTCTTCTGGGGTACGGGTGGAAATGTGCTGCCAGACCTCTTCGGTTAAAAAGGGCATAAAGGGATGCAACAGCTTCAAGTTCTGTTCGAATAAACTAATTACCGCTTCATAGGTGATTTTATCAATGGGTTTTTGATAATCGGGCTTTATGATTTCCAACAACCAAGAGCTGTAATCGTCCCAAACTAATTTATAAATGGCCATTAAGGCATCGGAAATACGGTATTTGCTAAAATGATCCTCGATTTCGGTCAAAGTAAGGTTGAACTTGGCAGCATACCATTCGATACCCAATTTTGATACCTCGGGCTGGGGTAAATCCCTTACCTCCCACCCTTTGAGCAATCGGAAGCCGTTCCAAATTTTATTGGCAAAGTTCTTGCCCTGTTGGCAAAGGTCTTCGTCAAACATCAAATCATTACCAGCGGCAGAACTCAATAAAAGCCCAACTCGAATGCCATCGGCGCCATATTTTTCTATCAACTTTAACGCATCGGGTGAATTCCCTAAGGATTTCGACATTTTTCTACGCTGCTTATCACGCACCAAGCCCGTGAAATAAACATTTTTAAATGGCCGTTCATCGCGATATTCATACCCTGAAATTATCATACGGGCAACCCAGAAAAAAATGATATCTGGCCCCGTGACCAAATCACTGGTCGGGTAATAATAACTGACTTCTTTGTTATCAGGTTCTAGAATACCATTAAAAACACTAATAGGCCATAACCAAGAGGAAAACCAGGTATCGAGTACGTCTGCGTCCTGTTTTAAATCTTCTTTTGTTAAAAGCTTCTCAACTGTGCTCGAAGTGACAGCTCGTTTTTCATTTGCCTTTTTCAATGCCTCATCAATACTTTCTGCAACTACAAAGTCATCTTGCCCATCACCGTAGAAATAGGCGGGAATCTGCTGCCCCCACCATAACTGGCGCGAAATGTTCCAGTCGCGGATGTTCTCCATCCAATGTCGATAGGTGTTTTCGAATTTTTTGGGAAAGAATTTGACTTCTTGCGTTTCCAAAACTGCTTTTAGTGCCGGTTTGACCAAATCTTCCATTTTTAAGAACCATTGATCGCTCAATCGTGGTTCGATAATGGCTTTCGTCCGTTCGGAAGTGCCGACTTTATTGATATAATTCTCTTTTTTAACAAGAAATCCACTTTCTTCCAGTTCTTTGGTAATTTCCTTTCGAACCGTAAATCGGTCTTTTCCCTCATAGTGTAATCCGAAGGAATTTAAAGTAGCATCGGCATTGAAAATATCTATGGTTTCAAGATCGTGCTTTTCGCCCAAAGCCTTATCGTTACTATCGTGCGCGGGCGTAATTTTCAAACAACCGGTACCGAATTCGATATCTACATATTCATCTTCGATTATAGGTATAACACGATTACAAATGGGAACAATCGCTTTTTTACCCCTTAGATGCCTATAACGTTCATCATTGGGGTTGATACAAATAGCAGTATCTCCTAAAATGGTTTCCGGCCTAGTAGTGGCAATGGTTATTTTCTCATCTGACCCTTCTATGGGGTATGACAAATAGTACAATAATCCCTGTTTTTCCTCATAAATAACCTCTTCGTCAGAAAGGGTAGTTTGTGCTTCGGGATCCCAATTCACCATACGATAACCTCTGTATATCAATCCTTTATCAAATAAATCGACAAAAATTTTGATAACAGACTTGTACATATCGTCATCCATCGTAAACTTGGTACGCTGCCAATCACATGAACAACCCAGCTTCTTTAATTGCTCTAAAATTACGCCTCCATACTCGTCCGTCCAATCCCAGGCATGTTTCAAAAAAGCTTCACGCCCTATGTCTGTCTTATCAATGCCTTCGGACTTCAATTTAGCCACCACTTTGGCCTCTGTAGCGATGGAAGCATGGTCCATTCCGGGAACCCAACACGCATTTTTACCCATCAACCGAGCCCTTCGTGTCAATACATCTTGAAGGGTATTGTTGAGCATATGGCCCATATGAAGCACGCCTGTAACGTTCGGGGGAGGAATTACGATAGTATATGGCTCCCTGTCATCCGGTTTGGAAGAAAAGTAGTCATGCTCCATCCAGTAGTCGTACCAATGGTTTTCAGCTTTTTGAGAGTCATATTTTGAAGGGATAGCCATATTTTGGAACAGTTTTTGACTTAGGAATGTAGGTCTAAAAAGTAAGACCCAAACAAGATGTTTCGTTGTTAATAAATAATGGCAATTTTGCCAGATTTTAAATACGAAACAAAAATAAGTAACGTTAACAGATAAGAAAAGAATTTTGGATGTTCATCTGAAAAGATTTAATTTTGAAATTCCCTAAATTTAAAATGATGAAAAAAATAGTGCTTGTATTGTTCGTAGGCCTTATGGGATTGACCCTTACCGCACAGGATAAGGCCGCCAAAATTGAATTTAAGACAGAGACCGTAGATTACGGTGAAATTGACAAAGGTGCTAATGGCGTTCGCGTATTCGAGTTCACGAATACAGGTCAGGTCCCATTGATTATCAGTAAGGTAAGTTCAAGTTGTGGGTGTACCATCCCAAAAAAACCAGAAGATCCAATTTTACCGGGTAAAACTGGAGAAATTCAGGTAAAATACGATACAAACCGTGTTGGGCCTATTAGAAAGGCGATAACCGTTATATCGAATGCGGATACACCAACGAAAGTTCTTAAAATCAAAGGCGAAGTAAAAGCCGTTGAAGGAAAGTAAAACGAATTTTTTTAGAATATGTTAAGACCCCGATGTTTCCATCGGGGTTTTTTTTTCTTATAAATAGAAAATGGCAGGGCGCCAGATTTCCCTTTCCAAAAAATACGGTGGGCATCGAGCATCCGACACCCAACCAAACGGACATCAGGTTTTTTATTTGAGCATATTTTTAAGCACGAAGGTAAACAGGAGGTCCGAACTATACCGTTGGATAAGCAGTTTGATACGCATGCCCTCTTTTTTATTGAGCATTCCTAGAACCTCTTGAAGTTTGTACCGATGAACCCGCTTACCGTTTACGGCGAGTATGACATCGCCTTCTTTTAGACCGGCCTGATGGGCAGGGCTGCCGGCACGTATGCCCGATACGACAATTTCGGGAACCAAACTGAGCCTGGTCTGGGTCTCGAATAACAGTTGCACATTACCAAAATTCTTGTTATCGCTAGATACTACGCCCCGCGAATCAGAGATACTTTCTGAGATATAGCGCATACCATTATGTTGTAGGTCGAGTCCGCTCAAGTTATACTTAAACGGCGCATCGAAAAGACTGTTCTTTCGTAAGGTAATTTTATTTCGTTGGTAGTCAAAGACGATATTGAACCGTTTGAGCACTTCCCCGCCCACACTGCCGTTTCGGCTGCTTAAATTTTTTATAGAACTATACGATTCCATATCAGGAAAGGCTGCCTTGGCATCCTCTAGTGCAAAACGCCCTAATTTGAAGCTGTTGACTTTGGTACGCCTTCCAAAAACATCCCCGTTTAGGCCCTTCCCTAGAAAGTCTTTGTAATGCTTTTCTGGTATGTTGATATCTTCATCTTCAAATAACCATATAGCGTCACTACTTCCTGTATCTACCAATAGTTTAACGGGCAGTTCTCGAGAATCGTTTAAGAATAAACTCCCATCTATATAAGCTTTCTTTCTTCTAATGGTAAGGGGCAAAGTTTCACGGTTTCTACTGTTCCTGTAGGTATAGGATTCCGGATCATGAAATTTTATCGTTTGACTGCCATAATTGATATCTACCACAAAATCACGAAAAAGATCATAGCCGATAATTCCGTGTATAGGTATACCCAATGATGGGGAAAAGTTCATATCCTTATCTAAGACTACATATAATTGCTGATCGCCGTTTTTGATGTTTTTAATTTGGAAGGTATTTCCACTTGAACTCAATGCCTTGATAGGCTCCCCATCGCCAAGGCCCCTAATTGTGATTTCCGAAACGTTATTGATCTGAACGGAATCTTTATCGGATAGATTGAAAAGAATAGGTTTACCTACCCCCGAATCAAGTAGAAAGGAAAGCTCGGTACCGTTTACTTCAACAGGCACTACAATAAGGTTGTTAATCAACTGAAACTTTAATTTTTCTGTTTTTTGCCCATTGGGCAAATCGAAAGTCTGCGCTGCCCCAAACAGGGGTAGCAAAAATAACAACAATGCTATGTAACGCTGTAACTCTTTCAACTTTCTAGTTATTAACTAATTAACCATCTTCAATTTACGATTTATTTATATAATAAAACTGTTAATTAACAAAAGTCCGATAACCGAAATGTAATCGTCGATAATGGTTTTGTCGAATGGTTTTCCGATTTTTGTGGAAAATCAAGATTGCTATGCCATCAGTATCAAAAAAGGGGCTATCCATGCCCGAATCACCTATACGAAAGTTGGTGCCTTTTGCCGAACAGGCAAAAAAGAACGGGGCCAAGGTCTTTCACCTAAATATCGGGCAACCCGATATTAAAACACCTCAGATCGCCCTTGATGCCGTAAAGAACAATACGCTCGAAGTACTGGAATATAGCCGAACGGAAGGCTCCGAAGCATATCGCAAAAAACTTGCCGCATATTATGCCAAAAATGATATTCACGTAACTGTGCAAGACATTATCGTAACCACAGGAGGTTCGGAAGCCCTCGCCTTTGCGATGGGCAGTATTATGGATAATGATGACGAAATTATTATTCCCGAGCCTTTTTATGCCAATTATAACGGCTTTGCCACGGCAGCAGGAGTCAATGTGGTTCCTGTAATTTCCCATATCGATTCAAATTTTGCCCTACCTCCAATCGAAGAATTCGAAAAATTGATTACCCCGAGGACCAAGGCCATTTTGATTTGCAATCCTGGTAATCCGACTGGATATTTATATACCAAGGCAGAAATTCAAAAACTCGCCAACATCGTAAAAAAACACAATCTCTTTTTAGTGGCCGATGAAGTCTACCGCGAGTTTACGTATGACGGTAAAGAACACTATTCCATTTTACAAGAGGAAGGACTTGAAGAATATGGCATTATCGTTGATTCCGTATCAAAACGATACAGCATGTGCGGGGCCCGTATCGGTTGTTTGGTTTCCAAAAATAAGCACGTAATCAAAACTGCCCTCAAATTCGCACAAGCTCGATTATCGCCCCCGACCTACGCCCAAATTGCCAGTGAGGCCGCATTGGATACTCCTCAGCGTTATTTTGATGAAGTAAAGGAAGAATACGTTGGTCGCAGAAATCTTTTAATCGAAGAACTAAAAAAAATCCATGGTGTGAAAGTCGGTCAGCCACAAGGGGCCTTCTACTGCATTGTCGAACTGCCTATAACAGATGCCGATGATTTTGCACAATGGTTGCTTGAAGATTTCCGGTTGAACGGCGAAACGGTGATGGTAGCACCTGCAGCGGGTTTTTATGCTAGTGAAGGCTACGGAAAAAATCAAATTCGGATTGCCTATGTGCTTGACAAAGAAAGTCTAAGAAGGGCGGTCAACATACTAAAAGAAGGCTTGAAGAGTTATATAGGATGATGGATATCCAAAGGAATATTTCACTTAAACCTTATAATACCTTCGGCATTGCCGCCATGGCAAAGTTTTTCTGTGAGATCAACAGTACGGATGACCTTAGGCATGCCCTACAGCACGAGGACCATCCTAGGAAATTTATAATTAGCGGCGGAAGTAATATGCTTATCACCAGTGATTTAGACGCACTAGTTTTACATATTAACATAAAGGGAATTGAAGTGGTTAAGGAAGACCAAGACGCGGTTACTATAAAAGTCATGGCCGGTGAAAATTGGCATGAAATGCTGCTGTGGACTTTAGACAACGACTATGGCGGACTTGAAAACATGTCACTGATTCCCGGTAATACTGGCACCGCACCTATTCAAAATATCGGGGCCTACGGGGTTGAGCTGAAAGATACCTTTGTAAGCTGTGAGGCGATGAATGTCGAAACACAAAAGTTAAGAATCTTCTCTAAAGAAGATTGCCAATTCGGCTATCGCGATTCTTATTTCAAGAACAAAGGCAAAGGAAAATACATCATTACCTCTGTAACTTTTGATTTGACTAAGGGCAATCATAAAAAAAACACATCATACGGAGCTATTGAAGCAGAACTCGAAAAGGAAGGAATTTCCGACCCTTCAATTAAAGATATTTCTAATGCTGTAATCGCTATACGACAAAGTAAATTGCCAAATCCTAAAGTGCTTGGCAATAGTGGTAGTTTTTTTAAAAATCCGATTATTAGAGCTTCTGAATTCCATACATTTACAAAAGACCATGCAGATGCGCCTTTTTATAAAGTTTCAGAAGATGCTTATAAAATTCCGGCAGGTTGGCTTATCGAGCAGTGTGGTTTTAAGGGAAAACGTTTTGGTGATGCCGGTATTCATAAAAATCAGGCCTTGGTATTGGTAAACCATGGCAATGCCACTGGCAAAGAAATTCTTGATCTTGCACATCGTATTATCGGTGAAGTCGAAAAGAAATTCGGAATTCAAATTGCCTCAGAAGTGAACATTATAAAATAACCCCTGCAGATAAATCGACAGGGGTTATACCAAACCAAACTAACCAAAAACTAAATATGCAGTTACCAAGTGCATATTTATATTATTAAATTTTACTAAAACACCAATATAACAATCAAATCTATAAATTAGCGTTTACTGATATACGGTCTAACCGACCATATTGGATGCCCCAGCATCATTTTTTTATGACCTACATTATATTATGAGCACGTTACTTGAAAAACATATTGTAGAACTGCTTCAAGAGCGAAATGAAAAGGCAATCTCGCTTTTGTACGAACACTACGGCGACACGCTTTTGGGCGTTGCCAATAAAGTTGTGCGCGACGAAGAATTGGCGAAAGATGTGCTACAGGAAAGTTTTGTAAAAATCTGGAAAAAATCAGATACCTATGACGCCTCTAAAGCCAAGTTATTTACGTGGCTTTTTCGTATTACACGCAACACTGCAATCGATAAATTAAGAAGTGTCAATACAAAGAGTGATAAGGAAATCCAAATCGATGTTTCGGACGTATATAATCTAGGCGTCAATAGTACAAGACCAGAGTTTATGGACGTCCGAGATAATCTTGAAAAGATAGAGTCAAAGTACCAAATTGTGTTAGATGCCCTTTTTTTCCAGGGAATGACACAACAAGAGGCTAGCGATGAGCTAAACATACCTTTGGGAACTATAAAATCAAGATTGAAAATCGGACTGAGGGAACTCAAAAAAATATATGGCCCAACACTACTACTGGTGTTATCATTAAACCTGATACCCTAATATTATGAAAGAAAAAATAAAACAATTCTTGGATTCCGATTTGCTCGAGAACTACCTCTTGGGAACTACCACTGATACGGAAACTTTGCAAGTAGAGCGATATATCGCTATGCATCCCGAAGTTCGAAAAACTTACGACGAACTACAGGAAAATTTGGAAACATTTGCCAAATTACATGCGATCAAAGCGCCCGATGCGCTAAAAGAGAAGATTTTGATTCGAATTCGAAAAGAAACTATGGGGCGCAAATACTTCTACCGATTTGCCATAGCCGCTAGTTTCGCAGTACTAGTCTCTGTCGGTGCCACGTATTTCATTTGGGACCAGAACCAGAGCCTTCAGCAAGAAAATACGATTGTCAACAATAAAATCGATGATCTCGAAGAAACCATGCGCGAGCAGTTAGAAGACGTTAGAAACCAATTTATCGTTCTTCAAAATCCGGAGACAAAAAAATATAATGTCAAGGGTAATACAAAAGCAGAAGAGCTTAAGGCGGTTGCATATGTCAACCCTGTTAAAAAACTTTCTTATATCAATGTAAGTAAGCTGCCCAACTTGCCGGAAGACCAATGTTACCAAATGTGGGCAGAGGTCAACGGCAAAATGGTGAACCTCGGTATCATAAAAGAGGCCGATAGCCAAGAAAAATTATTGGCTTTACCTTATTCCGATAATGCCTTGGGATATATTACTATCGAACCAAAAGGTGGCAACCAAAGCCCTACGGTCGAAAATATTGTCGCAAACATCGCATATTAATACCATTATCACCCTATAATATCTAAGCCCCGAGACTTCCGTTTCGGGGCTTATTTTTATATCTTTGTATAGCAATAGGCATACAACTTTTACAGGAAGCAATTCGAAATTAATCGTAAGTTTTTGTACACAACAACGAATAACCTGTATCTATTAACTTTTTAAAAAATGAAATTAGTACTGTTGACCATAGGTCTCTTGGCCCTGGCATTCGCAGGAATCGCCATAAAGATCTGGTCTAAAAAAGATGGTAAGTTTGCCGGTACATGTGCCAGTCAAAGCCCTTTTTTGAATACGGACGGGGAAGCCTGCGGTATGTGCGGAAAACTTCCTAGCGAAAAAGACTGTCAGAAAGATTCCAATTCCGAATTACAAACGCCTAATTGATTCTATAATTTCTAAATCCATTTCCCCTTGGCCCAAGCCGATGATACCCAAGCCATCATACACAAAGCACTTGCGGGTAGCCAAATAGCTTTTAGTACTTTATTAGATAGGTTTTGGAACGGCCTCTACGGATTTCAACTCAAACGCACCGAGAACGAGAACGATGCCGAAGACATTACCATACAGACTTTTTCGAAAGCCTTTGACAAACTGGCCACCTACAATGAGTCTTACGAGTTCAAGACTTGGCTAATAACCATTTCAAAGAATATTCATGTAGACCTTTTAAGAAAAAGAAAAAGAAATCTGGAAACCGGTGGAAACCAAGATGCCGTTATAAAAGTTCTTGATGATGCACCATCGGCCGAAGACCAACTTATTACGGAACAAAACTTAGCCAATCTCTTACAGCACATCAAAAAACTAAAGCCTCACTATCAAGAAGTCATCAACCTAAGATATTTCAAAGAATTGAGTTACGCCGATATCGCCACAGAACTCAAAGAGCCTATCAACAATGTAAAAGTTAAGCTACTTCGGGCTAAAAAACTTTTGGCGCAAGTTATCAGAAATAAATAGGCAATAGCGTTAAGCAATTTTCAGTACTTGATAACCGACTATTACAGGGCGCTTACTGTTGACTGAAATCGTATATTTGTATAAAATTGTAGCGAAGAATGAGCACAGATACTTTAGAAAACGTAGCACCACCAAAAGGAAAGCCAAAATGGCTCCGCGTGAAGCTGCCCACTGGAAAAAAATATACCCAATTAAGGGGTTTGGTCGATAAGTACGACCTACATACCATTTGTACTTCTGGCAGTTGCCCTAATATGGGGGAATGTTGGGGTGAAGGCACGGCCACCTTTATGATTCTGGGTAATATTTGTACCCGTTCATGCGGTTTCTGTGGCGTAATGACAGGGCGGCCATCTAGCGTAGACTGGGCGGAACCCGAAAAAGTTGCAAGATCAATAAAGATCATGGGCATTAAACATGCGGTCGTTACATCGGTAGATAGGGATGACCTAAAGGATATGGGCTCCATTATCTGGGCTGAAACCGTAAAGGCCATTCGGCGAATGAACCCTGAAACTACCCTAGAAACCTTAATACCCGATTTTCAAGGTATCGAAAGACATTTGGACAGAATCGTTGAAGTTGCTCCGGAAGTAGTTTCACATAACATGGAAACAGTAAAAAGGCTCACTCGCGAAGTGCGCATTCAGGCAAAATATGAACGTAGCCTAAACGTACTCCGCTACCTGCACGATAGCGGCGTGAACCGCACGAAATCTGGAATTATGCTGGGCTTGGGCGAGCTGGAAGAAGAGGTCATCGAAACCATGGAAGACCTAAGAAAAGTAAACGTCGATGTAGTTACCATCGGGCAGTACCTTCAGCCATCTAAAAAGCATCTGCCCGTTAAGGAGTTTATTCTTCCCGAGCAATTTAAAAAGTACGAGGAAATCGGATTGCAAATGGGCTTTCGACATGTTGAGAGCGGTGCCTTGGTACGATCATCTTACAAGGCGCACAAGCATATCGATTAGCCATCCATTGCAAGCGAATCGTGGCAATTCTTTGAACAATGGTGAAAGCTGCAACAGATTAGCTTAATTCGCTCACAATTACACTTTCAAACATCCCTTCTAGCCCCAATGAAAAAAATCAATATTGGTATTAACGGATTCGGGCGAATAGGGCGTACACTATTCAGGTTGCTCGATAAGCACCCGAATTTACAGGTCGTTGCCATAAACGACTTGGCAGATGCACGAACATTGGGTCATCTTTTGAAGTACGATAGTATACACGGAGTCTTTGATGCTGAAATATCGCATTCGGATAACAGCGTCATTGTAAACGGGTATAACATCCAACTTTCGAACCATAGTTCACCGAAAGCCATCGACTGGTCTTCAAATAACGTTGATATCGTAGTCGAGTGTTCCGGAAAATTCAAATCAAAAGAAATTCTCCGGCATCACCTTAAAAATGGTGCTAAAAAAGTCATTCTTTCTGTACCACCCATAGAAGATGACATAAAAATGGTAGTTATGGGCATAAACGAATCTACCATAGAAGCTAGAGACGACATTATTTCAAATGCTTCATGCACCACGAACAATTCGGCGCCAATGATTAAGGTTATCGATGAGCTCTGCGGTATCGAACAAGCCTATATCACCACTATACATTCTTATACTTCTGATCAGAGCCTTCACGACCGGCCACATCATGACCTGAGAAGGGCACGGGCAGCATCACAATCGATAGTACCCACCACGACGGGGGCGGCCAAGGCATTGACTAAAATTTTTCCACATTTGGCAGATGTAATTGGTGGTTGTGGTATTCGCGTTCCAGTTCCAAACGGATCTTTGACAGATATCACATTCAATGTCAAAACTGAGACTACTATTGAAGAAATAAACGCTATTTTCAAAAAAAGTTCGCACAATGAACTGAAAAACATACTTTTATATACAGAAGACCCCATAGTATCCATTGACATAAACAATAGTTGTTACTCTTGTACGTTTGATTCTCAGATGACATCAGTAATTGGCAAAATGGTCAAAATAATAGGTTGGTACGACAATGAAACCGGGTATAGCAGTAGAATTGTCGATTTAATACATTTACTGATACGAAAAAAATACGTTTGAGATTCGGCTCACTACATATTAAAACTAGAAAAGCATTAAGTCTTTTTGCAGTCATCTTCTTCTTTCATGTAGGATCGGCAAAAGGCTCCTTACCCAATACCCAAGATCAAGACAGTATAAAACATAGTAGTGTTCAAGGCTATTTCGAGAACGCTAGGTTGTACAGCAACCGCGACGAGACTGATCTGGCCTTGGAGGAATTGGAAAAAGCATCGAGGGCAGCGGAAGCCGATGAAGATGTAAAGGCATTGATAGACAGTTACCAAAGGCACGCTCTGCTGTATCTCAAATTGAACAAGGAGGAGACCACTTATTTTTTCTGGGATAGGGCAAAATCTTTACTTAAGGACATCGAATACCCTTACGGAGATGCTATGCAGAAGTATATCGAGGCCATTCTTTTGTATCACGACGGAAAGAATTTTCAGGCCATCTTTATGCTCAACGAGGCAAAGCAACTGAATAACGACCGCAATTTTTTCAATAATATACTATTGGTTGAGGGGAATATTTATGTCAACCTCGAAAAGTACGATAGTGCCGCGAAAAACTTCAATTCCCTGATTATCAACACTGATATTTATGAAAGTGAGTACCTTGCTACGAGGGCCTATTTAGGTTTGGCGAAGTTAAATTTTGAGATCAAAGACTTCGAGGAAAGCGCATCGAGCGCTGAAAACGCCCTTAAGTTGGCTAAAGAAAATAAGTTCTTCAAAGAAATTCTTGAAGCCAATGAAATGTTGACTACGGTCTATGAACTTTTAGGCCGTTACAATCTGTCGCTGGCCAATAATAGAAACCTTCTTAACATTCGGGACTCGCTTTTCAATATTGCAAAATTGAAGACCGAGGCAAAAACTGCTGAAAAAATACAGTTCGATTTCATGAATGATGAAATAAAACGCCAAGAACAGAAAATCGAAGAGCTGAATGCGTCAAAGAACAAATCTGAAGTCGCCGCAATATTAACCGCGGCACTATTAATAATCATTACCCTATTAGCCGTTTCCCTGTTCAGAAACAATCAAATCAAGTTGAAGACCAACGATTTACTACAAACTAAAAATACTGAGCTAAAGGCTGCCAGAGATGCCGCGGTAACTGCAATGGAGGCAAAAACGAACTTTTTGTCTACCGTTAGCCACGAACTCCGCACCCCACTATACGCCGTAACGGGGCTCACCCATCTCCTATTGGAAGAAAACCCGAGTAAAAATCAAAAGGAACACTTAAAGGCCCTGAAGTTCTCGGGCGATTACCTGTTGAATTTTATAAACGATATTCTTCAGATAAATAAAATCGATGCTGATAAATTAGAGCCGCTGAACATTGATTTCAATCTTAAAAAAGTATTGCAAGAAGTCATCGACCCATTACGGCAAAGTGCCAATGCGAACAACACTGAAATCATTTTAGATTATGATGAGAAAATTCCATCCCATCTGCTGAGTGACCCCTTGAAACTATCGCAAATATTTATGAATTTGGTCGGTAATGCCTTAAAATTTACCAAGAACGGAGAGGTAAAGGTCATTGCTAAACTGATGAAGGAAATAGACGAAGATGTGACACTTTATTTCGAAGTGAAAGACAACGGTATCGGCATCTCGAAAGACCAGCAAGAAAGTATATTCGATGGCTTCGAACAAGGTTCGATAGAAATCAACCGCGAATATGGCGGCACCGGTTTGGGTCTTACGATCGTAAAAAGTCTATTAGGGCTTTTTGAGAGCAAAATTCAATTAGAAAGTGAGCTCGGTGAGGGTAGTTCTTTCTTCTTTGAACTCAAAGTTAAAGGTAGAAATACAGTCGATGATGACGTTCCGGTGGAAGTTAGCCAAAAGGACTATGACTTTAGTGGTCTTCATCTATTGATTGTCGAAGACAATAAAATAAATCAGGTCATCACCAAAAAAATGCTGACCAAGAAGGAGATTACAAGCGATATCGCCAACAATGGCGGTGAGGCTATTGAAATGGCAAAAGAAAATAGTTATGATGCTATTTTAATGGATATTCACATGCCAGGTATCGGTGGCGTGGAAGCTACTATCGAGATTCGAAAATTTGATGGCACTACACCAATCGTAGCACTTACGGCAATTTCACTCGATGATAGTCTAGAAAGTTTCTATGCCGCAGGCTGTAACGATGTGGTGACCAAACCCTTCAAACCAGAAGTCTTCTACCAAAAAATCGGCGAAAATATCTTTGAAAATAGAAAAGTCAAAAATCCGGTTTCATGATTTCTTTCAGCCGATTGTCTAAAATTTCTTTGTCCTCGCCGATGAACTTGTGTTTTATCAAAATGTAGTACAAGTTTTTCAGGCCGTCTTTCAAACGCACATAATCCTTTTCGGTAGTGATAATGCAATCCCTTTTTCGCAACTGGGCCAATTCCTTTTCTGTGAAGAAATGATGGTCTTGAAATCGGAGATGATCGAAATCGATACCCTCTTTTTTTAAATGTGATACCAAAGGTTCAGGGTTTGCAATACCTGTGACCAAGGTGATTTTTTTATCCTTGAATTTTTCCAAGGGAATATCTTTATCCCTTCCTTTTAAAAGAGCATCATAAGCCACGTAGCTGAATAGTACATGCTGATAGGTTTTTGGCTTCAGCTTACGTATAATTGAGTCCCTTACCTTGTCGCTTAGGTTCGGTGTGCATTTGGTCACAATAATCAAATCTGCCCTTTTCGCCTCGCGCTTACTGTCTCTTAGATTTCCCGTGGGCAGGTACCAGTCGTCAGTATATAGATTCCCGTAGGCAGTCAATAAAATAGAAAAATCGGGTTTCACCCTTCGATGTTGAAAGGCATCGTCAAGCAAGATAAGGGCAGGGCTTACTTTATCTTCCAAAGCCGAAATCCCGTTTCGCCTATCAGCATCTACGGCTACAGTTATTTCAGGAAATTTAGAGTGTATTTGAAAGGGTTCGTCTCCCAAGACTTGGACGGTCGTACCTTTATCGGCCAAAATAAACCCTTTAGACTTGCGTCGATAGCCACGGCTCAATACGGCTACTTTGAATTCCTCACTTAATTCCGAAACCAAAAACTCTATCATGGGGGTTTTTCCTGTGCCCCCAACACTCAAATTTCCGACACATATGATGGGTGTTCTATAAGATTTCGATTTGAAGATGCCTTTGTCATAAAAATAATTGCGTAGGTATACTACCATTGCATAAAGAAAGGAAACAGGAAACAAGATTTTTCTTAGCACTTGCATGAAGGCGAAATTATAATATTTTATCTTTGAATGCTCGAGAAAAAGTATACTAAGCTATCATAAATTGAAAATATTGGATTTTGAGAAGCCAATAATCTAAAATCGGTCAATAAATCTTTTATGTCGAAAAACAACGGTAACTTAATTATTCCCACTAAAGAATTATTTACGGGATGAAGTGAATAATAACTTTGGTGGATTTTTTTTACAAAACGCTAATAAACTATGACCATAAAAGAAGTCACTACAATTTTAGAAGAATTAGCTCCTTTGGCCTATGCCGAAGATTTCGATAACGTAGGCCTTCTAGTCGGCAATAATACCACCACCGTTTCAGGGATCTTGGTAACATTGGACACTTTGGAAAACGTAGTCGACGAGGCAATTTCAAGCCAATGCAACCTCATCGTGAGTTTTCATCCTATAATTTTTGGGGGATTGAAAAAACTCGTTGGGTCGACCTATGTCGAACGTGTCGTTATCAAAGCGCTGCAAAACAACATCGCTATTTACAGCATGCATACGGCTTTAGACAATTCTTCGGAAGGTGTAAACGCCAAAATTTGTGAAGTTCTGGGAATTAAAAACCCCCGTATATTGATACCAAAAAAGGGTACCCTCAAAAAACTGGTAACCTATGTACCGACAAAGGATGCCAAAAAACTACAGAAATCACTTTTTGCCGCCGGAGCTGGAAATATTGGGAATTATAGCGATTGTAGCTTTAGTGTTGATGGCCTAGGAAGCTACAAACCTGGCTTGAAAGCTAACCCTGTAAAGGGTAAAATCGGAAAAACCCATTACGAAGAAGAAACACAGCTAAATGTCATCTTCTCGAAGATTAACCAATCAAAAGTGATAAAAGCGCTTTTCGAAAACCATCCCTACGAAGAAGTCGCTTATGAAATTTTCACCATTGATAATACCGACCAAAATATAGGTATGGGCATGATAGGTATGCTGGGAAAGTCGTTAAACGAGACTGAATTTCTGCAAATTGTTAAGAATAAGATGAATGCTTCGATTATACGTCATTCAAAATTTCTAGGCAATAGCGTAAAAAAAGTCGCAGTTCTAGGTGGTAGCGGTGCTTTCGCTATCGAAGCTGCAAAAGCCGCTGGGGCCGATGTATTCATAACCGCCGACATCAAATACCACGAGTTTTACAAAGCGGAAGATAAAATGATAATTGCCGATATCGGGCACTTTGAAACCGAGCAGTTTACAAAAAACCTTTTAGTTGATTATCTTACGAAAAAAATTCCTAATT
>CAZRIE010000074.1:0-20289 GCA_964600075.1 uncultured Flavobacteriaceae bacterium | reverse complement strand
GAAGCGTAGATGCCAACAGAGGTGATTATCAAAATGGATGGGATACCGATCAGTTTCCGAATAACCTTACAGAGGTTACGGAGGCCATGCTGGTCTTTTTAAAAGCCGGTGGCTTACAAGGCGGCGGTGTCAATTTCGATGCGAAAATCAGAAGAAATTCTACCGATATGGACGATGTTTTCCATGCCCATATCGGAGGTGCCGATACATTTGCAAGGGCATTGATTACCGCTGATAAAATTATTTCCTCTTCAAAATACGATGAGCTTCGTACGAAACGTTACAGCTCTTTCGATTCAGCAAAAGGAAAAGATTTTGAAAATGGAAAACTCGATTTCAAAGACCTGTACGAGATTGCCAAAGAAAACGGGGAACTCGATCTACAGAGCGGTAAACAAGAACTGTTCGAGAATATTGTAAACCAGTATATATAATTTGACGGACCTCTAGATATCCTAAGAATTAAGACCTACAAGAAGGCCATCTAGTTGGTAATCCTTGTAGGTCTATTTTTTTGGTCTATTTCTACCCTAACGGGCAAAATAAACATAAAGGCCTATCACTATGAGGCAAATCGCAATACCTACCTGCTTTACGTACTTATAGGGCTCTATAGAAACTTGCTTCGTATACTTCAACTCAAACGCCTCTTTATTAGGCCATATTTTTCCAATAAGGAGCATAATCAGAGCATTTGAAACAAAAAGAATCGCCATAACATGAATGAAATGGGGATAGGCCTCAGCCTCAACAAGGGCTAAGGCTGCAGTATCGGTGACTCCCGATCCGGCGGCCTTTTCCATAGCCTCATTGACAAATAGATCTTTCAGAAAAAATTGGCTGAAGCAATATAGGACAACACCAGCTACAATACCGATTTTTGCGGCAATAGCCGGAACACGCTTGGTCAAATAACCGACTACTATTATTGTAAATATCGGTATAGTATAGATGCCGTTTACTTCTTGTAGATAGGCAAAAAGGCTTCCGGCACTAGCAATCAATGGAGCTATCAACATAGCTCCGATAGCTAATATTATCCCGAAAATCTTGCCGTATTTAACGACAGTTCGCTCGTTTGCTTCAGGATTAATATGCTGTTTGTAGATATCCAATCCAAAGAGGGTTACCGAGCTGTTCAACACACTATTAAAGGAACTCAATATGGCACCGAATAGCACCGCCACAAAAAAGCCAACCAAATATTTCGGCAGTACGGCATTGACAAGTGCAGGATAGGCCTGATCGGGTAGGTCTAATCCACCCTTAAAATATTCATAGGCTATAATACCGGGCAAAACGACGATCAGAGGCCCCAATATCTTAATAAATGAAGCCAGCAATAGTCCTTTCTGACCCTCTGCCAGGTTTTTCGCACCCAATGCACGTTGAATAATTTGTTGATTGGTACCCCAGTAAAACAAGTTTATAAGCATCATACCCGTAAAGAGGGTAGAAAAAGGCACACTGTTGGTAATCTCACCTGTAGAATCGAATTTTTCGGGATTGTTTTCATAAAGTACGCTCAAACCATCAAATACACTTCCATCGCCAATGGCCATTAAACCGAATATGGGTATTAACAAACCACCTATCAACAAGCCGATGGCATTTATACTATCAGAAACCGCTACGGCCTTTAGTCCTCCAAAGACCGCGTAGATAGAACCTATAATACCAATACCCCAAATACACATATTTAAGGCGGTACTATGCGAAACACCCAACATCTCCGGTATATCGAACATGGTACTTATGGCTAGGGCCCCTGAGTATAAGATAGTAGGTAAAAGAACGATAACATAACCCGTCAAGAACAAAGCCGAAGTAAGGGTTTTGGTGGTAACATCGTACCGGTCTTTTAAAAACTGTGGTACTGTAGTTATACCTCCTTTCAAGTATCTTGGAAGTAAAAAAATGGCGGTAACCACCATGGCAATGGCAGCCAAAGTCTCCCAAGCCATTACAACGATACCTTCGGTATAGGCTTGCCCGTTCAGTCCAACAATCTGCTCGGTTGAAAGGTTGGTCAATAAAAGTGATCCGGCAATAACCCCGGCCGTAAGGCTTCTTCCTCCAAGAAAATACCCATCTGAAGAGTTCTCATCGGTCGTTCGCGTGGCATAATATGATATTATGGCCACCAAAGCGGTAAAGCCTACAAAAGAGAATATTCCAATCATTTTATGAGTCTGGTTTGATTATGTGCGTTAAATATATCGGATTATTTGATAATAACTAAAATATCGGCCCATAATCTGATAACTTAAAAATAATACAAAAAATTTGGGCGTACTACCATTTCGTATTCAGTGAGCGAATGACTATCTCGCCCCATCATTTATGCTGTGGAAGAAAAGACATTTTATGGACTGTTTTTAAGCTTTCTGAGCGTGTTTACCTGTACAAGAATAGATAAAGAAAGTTAAGCCACTTCAGAGAATCAGTGCTCCGGATTCCGGCATGGGCTTTAAGAGCACAGTAAATGATTCCCCAACTTAATGTACTGAACTATCTCTATTATTATAATGGTGCGGGGTGGCAGTGGCTCATTTCTATAATGACGAATCGGTAGATGTTCACCTTACCACCAACCAAATTGCCGATAAGCTTTATTTAAAAGGGGAAAATAATGTAATTTTGAAGTCCCGGCTCGAACAAACCAAAATCACTAAGGCATGTGGGGGTCATTTGCCATAAGAACCGTGGATTCTTTTTGATTACATCTAACAATCATAATGTTCAAGTTTATAAATTAAACGAAAATAGTAGAAAGATGAAGCAGATTTCGATTGTATTTATGACGTTGCTTTTTTTAGTTTCCTGTAGTGCGGAAAAAAAAGAGGGCCCTATAACAATTACACCGGAAGAACTACATGCCTCCTTAGAGAAGGTTACCGAAATCATGATCCACGATATTTTCTCGCCCCCCGTGGCAAGTCGTATTTTCGTCTACCCCAATATTGCGGCCTATGAAATCATGGCACTTGAGAATGACGAGTACCTTTCGTTGGCCCAGCAGGTTCGTGATTTGACCGCCATTCCGAAACCTGATTCGAACAAGGCGATCAATTACGATGTCGCCGCTATGGTCGCCCATATGGAATTGAGCAAAAGGCTCATCTTTTCAGAGGATAGAATGGAGGCATTACGCGATAGCCTTTACAGTAATTGGGAAGGCAAAAACCCCACTTTGTTCATTGCGTCAAAAGACTATGGATTAAAAGTAGCAGATCATATCGGTGAATGGATGGATAAAGACAACTATGCCCAGACCCGTACTATGCCGAAATTCACGGTAGATTCCGATGACCCTACAAGATGGCAACCTACCCCCCCAGCCTATATGGACGGTATCGAGCCTCATTGGAACAAAATTCGACCGTTCGTAATCGATTCGGCACAACAATTCAAACCTTCGCCCCCACCGGAATTTTCTATGGAAGAAGGTTCCGATTTCTATAAAGAATTGAAAGAAGTCTACGATATCAGTAATCAGATTACCGAAAAGGGCGATACATCGGAAGAGATTCAGATAGCTCAATTCTGGGACTGTAACCCCTATGTTTCGGTAACGCGGGGCCATTTGATGTTCGCGACCAAAAAAATCACGCCAGGTGCCCACTGGATGGGCATTACCAAAATTGCCGCTGTGAAAACTGATAGCGATTTTGATAAAACCTTATATGCGTACACCAAGGCATCGATCGCCATGGCCGATGCCTTTATCAGTTGCTGGGACGAGAAGTACCGAAGTAACCTTATTCGCCCTGAAACCTTGATCAACCAACATATTGACGACAGTTGGAAACCAGTTTTACAGACCCCTCCTTTTCCTGAATATACCAGCGGACATAGTGTGGTTTCCGGGGCAGCTTCCATCGCCCTGACCGATGTTTTCGGAGATAATTTTGCATTCGACGACGATACCGAAGTACCTTACGGGCTACCAATAAGAACTTTCAAGTCGTTTAGCCAGGCCGCTGATGAAGCTGCTATCAGCAGAATGTACGGAGGTATTCATTACCGTGCCGCTGTAGAAGTAGGTGTGAAACAGGGACGCGACCTCGGTAAATTTGTAATCGATAACTTAAAAATGACAGCTGCCGTAAGAATGGCCGTAAACGAACATTAAGCAAATGCGAAGAAAAATAGGCCTATTCTTGGGAGTTACACTCATCGGACCACTATTTTGGTATTTATTTATTAAGCCCCACGACTATGTTGTTCGATTTAAGACGAAGCTTTCTCCAGCGGAAAAATCTCGTTTACAAGCAGGTAAAACAACAAAAGGGTTACGTGCCATTTATAACGGCAATTACATTACCTCAGATCGGGCGTGGCACGTACTTCTTGAATATGCGGAAGAAAATAAAACCTCCATTACAAAAAACTATTGGAAATTTTCCACACCAACCCGAATATGGGCGGTAATGAACTAGAATGGGAAGCCGAGGTTTTTATCCCCTTAAAAAGTGGTACACCGAATAATTACAAAAAGAACAAAAACTTATAAATCTGCCCTTGAAAAATCTATCAGGTTATCTTTTACCAATTTTTATTTTATGTAGCTGTGCTAATCACGGGCAATTGACTTGCGTGGTCAAACTTCCAAAAGATTTAAAGGAAAGTTCAGGACTGGTTACTTATACAGAGAATACTGCCTGGGGTATAGAAGACAGCGGTAACCAAGACAATATTTACAAAATTAATTTTGAGGGAGAAATCCTAAAGGTGCTAGAAGTAAAAAATGCCAAAAACAAAGACTGGGAAGACCTGACCAAAGATGCCAAAGGAAATCTATATATCGGCGATTTTGGAAACAATGAAAACCGCCGGAAAGACCTTACCATTTATAAACTTCCGAATCCGGAAACGGAATCGGGTGATAAAATAGATGCCGAAAAAATCACCTTCAGGTATCCCGAGCAGAAAGACTTCCCTCCAAGTAAAAAAAAATTGGTTTTCGATTCCGAAGCTTTTTTTCACCACAACAATCATCTTTATATTTTCACAAAGAATAGAGCTCATCCTTTTACTGGAGAAACTTGGGTGTATAAGGTTCCGGATAAAAAGGGGGATTATAAAGCTGAATTTATTGGAAGGTTAAAAACCTGCGAAGATTGGGACACCTGTAGAGTGACCTCAGCGGATATTTCTAAAGATGGAAAAACAATTGTTTTATTGGGATATGGAAAACTTTGGGTCATCACTGATTTTTCAAAGGATAATATTGTACAAGGCAAGCTTCGTGAGATCGATTTAGGCCTACGCACGCAGTTGGAATCCGTTTGTTTTATCGACAAAAAAACGCTTCTGTTGTCAGATGAAGAAAATAGTAAGCAAGGAAGGAATCTATATTTGTTTGAACTGAATTAGTCTTAAAAGATTACCGCCTCAGCGAGAATGACAAAACCACAACATTAAAACCCGAAACCTACCCCAAAAGCAAAGCGAAGTCCGTCTGCACTATTGAAAAGCGCCACTCTTGCGCTCATGATATCAACAGCATTTAAAAAGAAGCCCCCACCGTAAGAGGTATGCCAAACGTTTGAAGGATTATCGGGCAACCAGACCCTGCCATAGTCGAAACCGCCGTAAAAACCCATCGAGAAAGGTAATAGCTGCGTTCGTATCTTTTTGAGACTGTAGCGTATATCCGTGTTCTGATAGTACGATTTTTTACCGGTAAAACGCTGGTTTCGGAATCCTCTTAATCCGTCGATGCCCCCAATACTAGCGGCTTGGTAGAATTCATATCCGTCACCAATATTGAAATGGGCTTTCCACTTGGTAGCCAACACCAATCTACCGTTCGGTACCAATTTATACCCAAAGGATAGGCTCGGCACGACATAGCCAAAACTGTCTCCCTTATCGAGGTTGTTTTTGAGGCCTACCTGAAGGGAAGTTGACATTCCCATGGTCGGAAAGGCTAAATTATCGGAATTCGTATACGAATATTCAGCATCTAGGCCAATAAACTTTTTTGAAGTCTCCTCGCCATTTTGCTGATAAAATGTATTGATAAATCGGCCCTCCGTTTCTTCCACCTCTATCGATTCGTAAGCGATGCCAGTTTTCAGCTTTGCTCCTAATTGGCCCCTCCAGACCAGAGACGGGGCAACTTTTATCGTCTGTAATTTGACCCTATTATAATCTAAATCGAGGTCATCATCAAAATTCGGCGTTTCATTCCCGAACCCGAAAAAATTGATGGCAAAATTCGGGCTTGTAAAACGGGCGGCCATTTCGAGGTTCCATTTTCCGAACACATTGGCGAATTCTCCGCTATAACCTAATACGACACCACTGGTCGCAAAATAGAAAGCGGCAGCAACTTTATGCTGCTGGGTAAACGGGTTTTGACGAAAACCGTTATAGGTATAGGTATCGCTTACCCCGACCCTCAGCCCATCATCAGGGTTGTAACCAAGGGTCGGAGTAATCATGTTCGTACTACTTTTAAACTTCATTGGCCGGTACGTATTCACCTCATAATTGTCTGTCAATCGTACCTTAGCTCTGGAGATATCTTCGAATGTATTCTTTTTTGATTTGTAGTCGTAAATGTATGTTGCCTTACCTTCGCCTACCTCATAAATGTCATTATTTTGGCCTCCGATCAAACGCACTTTTATTTTACTTTTCTGCGTTCCCTTTACCACGAATCGATCATCATCATCTAAGCCATAGACCCAAATTTCTTTGGTGACACCAGATTCGAATTTTCTTTTAAAAAACCGTCTTTTCTTTTCACCATCGATAATTCGATAGGCGTTCACTTCAACATACTTATCGCCATGTTCGATTTCAAACCAATCATCTTTATCGGTGCCGGCAACTACGGCATATTCATTTAGTATGCCATAATATTCCGATGCTATTTTTTCAATGTCTCCAATACGAGAGAGAAGCTTTCTTTTTATTTCGTCGACCGTCGTATCGCGCACTTCTTCCGGGAAAAACTTAAAGGCGCTATCAATAACTTCAGAGGTCAGGTTCTCCTTTATATACCTAGCTTGTTTCAACCATTCGTCTATATCAACCTCATTGAGTAATGCGATGTCGAGCACATAGGTTTTAGGGGAGGAATTAAAACCCTTGACATTTCTTATTTCTTCATGGAATCCTTCCATAAGCTTTAGTCCGGGTACTAAACGCGTTGCCAAGTTCATAAAAAAGCCGTCACCCATTTCGGAAAACGCTTGATCACGATCTCTGGGTACAGGTCGATAGGTTATCTTCTTAGACCCTTTTTTCTTAAATTCGGCCCACCGCCATTGATCTATATGACGATCCCAATCACCTATCACCATATCGAATAATCGGGAACGCAGGTATAAAGGGGCATCGACCTCGTATTTTTCGTCGTCACGCAAATTTTCGAACATATCAACCGTGCCTTTTAGCTCATCGCTGTAGCCATAACTTCCCAAATCACCGTGACCATCGCCCGTATGTTCTTCAATCATATAAAGTGCGTTCCCGAAACCTTCGTTAAAGTCTTCAAGTGCCGACTGTTTTGGCACATAGTACAAAACGGGGTTAGTATGGTAAACTCCTATGGCATCGGACAAGGGCCCGATAGTAAATGGCGCGTATGGGTGGGAGCCCGTATAAAAATCCAAAAGAAATTCCTGCAAATAGGTATCCTCCAAATCATCCATAATAAATTGCTTTTGAAATACCATGGACTGTAAATATAGTTCCGAGACCTTGCGCAAGGCCCGCATTACATATTCCTTACCATTTGAGTGACGTAATCGCAGTGATTTCGACTGGTGGCCCCCACCCATTCGGACAGGCTTCAAACCACCAAAGAGCGTATCTAAGTTAACTGTTGGCGCAGTCACCTCCGTACCGTAATACTTCCGATAGCGTTCTCCCCAGAGGGTTTTGAAAAATCCGCTTTTGTCGATTTCCTCTTGGGAATAAATAGATGCAGAAGCTTCTGCAGGAAACGATGTTTCATACTTGTTTTTATTAATACCCCTATCGGGGGATAAGACCTGTGCGGTATATAAAAAATCCTCGTCTTTTGAATCGTCATTTACGCCGTAATAGCGCACCCTTGAAGAACCGTCAACATAAACTTCTAGGGTAGCGTAACCCATTTGGCCCGTTGAGAACTTGCTGCCGTTCAACAGTCTTGTCACCCCCTTTTTAGCTCCGGAACCGCTTACGATTTGAGGCGTATTCTGCTCAACAATGTACTGTAGCGTATGCTCGTGGCCAGATGTAAAAATGACCTTATCGGAATATTGCGCCAAGGTCACCACACGTTGTTGCAAGTCGGTATATAGCTTGTTCTGAATATCGGCGTTCGAAGCACCCGAAGTTCGACGTAACACATTCACAAATGTGCCTAATATAGGCAAGGGGCCTATATTGCCTTTGGGATAAAAATGTTGACGAAACGAATATTGCCCCCCATGTGGCCCGTAAGTGAACATAGGGTGGTGCATGGCGATGATGGTCGTTCGCTGTCTATTGTCCTTGATTTTGTCTTCCAATTCGAGTAGAAATGCGCTACGGCTTTTGATATCGCATTTATCATTAATATCAGGCCGCTTGTCCCAATTGGTCAAGTACCACTCCGTATCTATGGCAATAATCACCACATTATCATTGACCTCTATGGTTTCTATAGGGCAACCATCCTCAGGAAAAAAAACATCTTTGCTATCGAGTTCTTTTTGAATATACTTTTGCTCGCGTTCAAGGCCTATTACGCCTTCGGTATACCAATCATGATTTCCTGGTATGAACAAGGGCTTTCCTTTAAAATTTTTCAAGGTCTTGAGTTGGGCATCCAAATCGTTCTTGGCGTTTCGATAGGCAACCGTAGAATCTTTGGGATCTGGCATACCAGCAGGATATATATTATCCCCCAGAAAAATTGCCGTACTATTTTCATCGGCTTTGTCGAGTTTAGCCTTGAAAATTTTTAGTGCATCGTTCATTCCATTTATGGGAGAAAGACCCGCGTCACCAATGAGATAAAAAGTATGTGACACGTCTTTGGTTGTCTGAATGTCTACCGCATCTTTTTCGTTTTCGTATTTAGTCTTATAAGTGGCACAGCCTGTAAACAACACAATGAATGCAATCAACGCAAAATGTTTACGTATAAGGATACTATTCATTCTTAATATTTCGTATTTTGGAACCATAAACCTTTGCATATGTCCGATTTACTATCGAAAACTGAAGATTTTGTTACTGATTTGCTCGCCAATGATTTGGATAAAAATTTTTTATATCATAACCTTAGGCACACTCAAAGAGTAGTTAAAAGTACTAAAGAATTGTTGGATTCACATGACCTGAACGATAAAGAAAATGAAGCGATTACTCTAGCGGCTTGGTTTCACGACACAGGGTATACCAAAGGGGCAGAAAACCACGAAGCTTCTAGCTGTGTTATTGCCAAGCAGTTCTTAGAAGAAAAGAAATATGAAAAGAAAGGCATCGAAAGGGTATGCAGTCTTATCATGGCCACCCTACGCACTTACAATCCCAAAAATTTATCGGAAGAAATTATCAGAGACGCAGATGCCTCTCATCTGGGGCAATCGAGCTATTCGGACACCTCTGAAATGTTACGCGAAGAACTTTCATTGCTGGGCACTGCAGAAATGTCTTCAAAGGAATGGCGCAAGGCCAATATCAAAATGTACCAGACCGAACATCGTTTTTATACCCACTACGCCAAAGAAAATTGGCAAGAAGGAAAGGATAAAAACCTTAGAAAGCTGGTCAAAAACCTTAAAAAGCAAAAAAATACTAGAAGAAAAGAAGAAATCAAAGTAGAACTCAAAAACCAAAGCCCTGATCGGGGCATACAGACATTGTTTCGAGTTACCCTAAAAAATCATTTGACCCTAAGCGATATCGCCGATACAAAAGCGAATATTTTACTCTCGGTAAATGCTATCATTATTTCAGTTGCCCTATCGAATCTCATCCCGAAATTAGACAACCCTTCCAATGCGTACCTAATCTATCCTACAATAATATTTATAGTCTTTAGCGTTGCTTCTATGATTATGGCCGTGGTCGCCACACGACCCAATATTACTAGGGGTACGTTCTCGAAAGAAGATGTTAAAAACAAGAAAGTAAATCTATTGTTTTTTGGCAACTTTCATAAAATGAGCCTAGGGGAATACGAATGGGCCATACAAGAATTGGTGAAAACGAAAGAATTTATCTATTCGTCATTGACCAAAGATCTTTATTTTTTGGGTTTGGTCTTGAACAGAAAATACAATATTCTTCGGTGGACCTATACCGTTTTTATGATAGGAATAATATTCTCGGTAATCGCATTCTTTGTAGCATTGAAATTTTTCGGCCCCGATAGGGTTCTAGAACTGCCTACATAAGTAGGTCAAATATCCAAGGTTTTGGGAAAGAGCTGCCCTATTTAGTCTAGTTGGCATTGACTTTAAGCAAATAGTTCAAAGTAAACGAAGCATTTATTAGTATAATTTTTTTTAAATATAGGCAAACAATTGATATATCAATTGTTTGCCTATATTTGTTCTAGAAATGAATCTTAATGAGCCAAAGAAATATAGAAGAAGTAATTCTTTTTCAAATCGATAAGACCAGTAAGACGTCTAAACAGTATTCCCAAAAAGAATTTGACAAGGCAAATTTGGGCATTACCGTAGAGCAATGGATTTTGTTGAAAATCATTCAAGAGGCTAAACAATTATCGCAAAAAGAACTAGCAGTCAAATCGTTACGAGATCCCGCATCAATCACGAGAACGCTCGACCTTTTAGAGAAAAAGCAATTTATTACTAGAAACCCGATACCCGATAACAGAAGGCAATATAATATAACGCTTACCATAAAAGGCTTAGCTTTTGTAGCCGAGCATCTAAAAATGGTAAAGTCGCACAGAAAAAGGAGCATATCGGGATTTTCCCAAAAGGAATTAGAGACCCTCACAGCGATGCTTGAGCGAATACAAAAGAATATGAGTTGATTTTTTTTCGACTATTACTTGATATATCAATTATTGACTATAATCAAAATTATGAAGAAGAGACTACAACATACATTGTTTTTCGGAATATATCTATTGTCGTTTTCAGCCTGCGAAGCACAGGTGCAGAAAACAAAAACCCTAGGCAAAAAAGAAATGGAGGTACAATGGTACTTTAAGCACAGTCGCATATTTTTTACGATGAGTGCCCCGACCAATGGATGGGTTACCATAGGCTTCAACACCACTGAAAAAATGACCAATACCTACCTCTTGATGGGTCGTGTTATAAAACATAAGGCAGAAGTAGTTGAATACTATACGATTGCCCCCGGCAACTATAAACGGATATGGACACTTGATGGCGAAATACAGGTGCAAGATATTAATGGATATCAGAAAGCCAATACATCAGTATTACAGTTCTCACTTCCTATGGAAGCGGTCGGTAACTATCAAAAAGACTTATCCCCAGGCAGTAGATATATTATGACAATGGCCTATAGCCAAGAAGATGATTTTCAGCACCATTCCACCATGCGTACTTCAATTAATGTCGAACTCTAAAACAAGGCTTATGTAACATAAAGAATCAAGAAATTTACGCCGTGCCGAAAAGGCATGGCTCAAAGAAAAAATTTAAATATTCACTACTAAAAAAATAAAAATGGAACTACTAAAATCGATCAGCTTCTGCTGCATCTTAATGACAACCATAGGCGGCATTGCCCAATCAAAAGACCACAAAGCTATAAACGAAGCCATAGCCGTTTTCTCGAAAGCAGGCGACAAAAATGATTACAATAAACTGAATGACTGTCTAGACGATAATTACCGTATTGTTATGAATCGTCTTTTTGGAAGTAAGGAGGTCAGCATAATGCCGAAATCCGTTTATCTAGAAAAAATTAAGAGTAAGGAGTTCGGCGGTGATAAACGAAAACTAGCTATTGAAGATCTGGTGATCAACGGCTCAACAGCAATGGCTAAGGTCACTTTTAACGGTGAAAAAATGAAGACGGTTTCATTGATAACTTTAGTAAAAAATGAAAAAGGCCAATGGAAACTAGTAAGTGATGTGCCTGTCGTCATTTAACTTGACGGCATAAAAAAGGTTCGGCGTTGGCCGAACCTTTTCAAACACTTAAATTTTCTTTTTACAATGCCGCATCGATTGCATCGGTATACACCTTCTTAGGGGAAACACCGACTTGTCTATTTACGATTTCACCACCTTTGAAAACCAAAACAGTAGGTATATTTCGAACCCCGTATTTGGCCGCGAATTCTTGGTTTGCATCTACATCAACTTTGCCGACGACGGCCTTGCCTTCGTATTCGTTGCTGACCTCATCAATTATAGGACCGACCATTCTACAAGGGCCGCACCATGCCGCCCAAAAATCTACTACAACGGGTTTATCACTTTTTAAGACCACTTCATCAAAAGTTGCGTCTGTTATTTCTAATGCCATTTTATTTATTTTATTGGATTACGCAAATTTAGTCAAATATTCGGCTCTTTTCTTACTCCATTTAGATTCGTTTTGACTATGGCAGTATCACAGGAATTTATGCGTCCTTGAGAGTTGATTCGCCATAGGCAGAATACGCATGAATTTAAAAGTTCCATCCCTCTTCTGGGGAGGGTTAGAAAGGGGGCTTAATTCAACTTATAATGTACTTCGCTCTCTTCCAAAGTAGCCAAAAGCTCGCTCGAAATCTGTACTTTTTGCTTCCTGCTTGACAAATTGACCTTTATCTCCTCCTCCATTTCATAGATAACAAAGTTCAAGAGGTGATTGCCTTTGTGGGAAACCAACGTATCTTTCAATTGATTGATGTTCTCTTCTCTTAACTCGTCGATGTTCAGTTTAATAGTGAGTTTTTTGGCGTAGGTCTCCATAACATCCTGCAATAACATAAAGCTATTGAACTGCATTCTAGGATCGCCTTTTTTGCCAGTATCTCGATTGACCCATCCTTCACGAACGAATACCTTGACATAAGCGAAAGAATTGATCATCAAAAAATGGCGGAACTTTAAATATTCCTCCCCAAAAATCCGAAACTCGTACGATTCGGTATAATCTTCCATCGTAAAGGCCGCCCAGCCTTTACCATTTTTGGCAGTTCGGTGCTGAACATCGGTGATAACCCCAGCTAACGCCAGTTCGCGGTTGACATAGTTGCCCAATTCGTTGGCAAAAGAAACACTAGCATTACAGAAGGCATTGATTTCAGTCTTGAAATCATCGAGCGGATGTCCGGAAATATAAATACCAACCACTTCTTTTTCACGACGGAGTTTTTCCATCGTACCCCATTCTTCACAAGGGGGAACAACAGGTTCAGGAATCTGCACTTCACTTGCATCGCCGAATAGACTTACTTGGGAAGAATTTTCGTTCTCCTGAAATTTAGCTCCATATTTATTTACTTTTTCCAAAAATGTTATGCCATCGCCTTCATCATGAAAATATTGCGCGCGGTGTGCGGCGCCAAACGAATCGAAACCACCTGCAACGGCAAGGTTTTCAAAGGATCTTTTATTGGCCGCACGTAAATCGATGCGTTTGGCCATATCGAAGACCGATTTAAAATTGCCTTCTTTTTTTCTGTTCTCAACAATGGTCTCCACAGCCGAGCGGCCTACACCTTTGATGGCGCCCATACCAAAACGCACCGCCCCAACTGCATTTACGGCAAACTTGTAGTACGATTCATTAACATCAGGCCCTAGAACTTCAAGCCCCATACGTTTACATTCCTCCATAAAAAAGGTGACCTGCTTGATGTCGTTCATATTATTGCTCAAGACAGCTGCCATATATTCAGCAGGATAGTGGGCTTTTAGATAGGCTGTCTGATAGGCGATGTAGGCATAACAGGTAGAGTGACTTTTGTTGAAGGCATAAGCGGCGAACGCTTCCCAATCTTTCCAGATTTTCTCTAAGGTTTCGGTAGGATGCCCATTGGCTTCTCCACCCTCCAAAAACTGCGGTTTCATTTTTTGCAGTACCGCAAAAATCTTCTTGCCCATCGCCTTACGCAGTACATCCGCATCACCTTTGGAGAATCCCGCTAATTTTTGGGAAAGCAACATCACCTGTTCTTGGTAGACCGTAATTCCGTACGTTTCTTTCAAGTACTCCTCCATATCAGGCAGGTCGTATTTGATTTCTGCCATTCCGTTTTTACGCTGGATAAAGTCCGGAATATATTCCATTGGCCCGGGGCGATACAAGGCGTTCATCGCAATGAGATCATCAAAAACGGAAGGTTTCAGATCTTTCATATGCTTTTGCATCCCGGGGGATTCATATTGAAAAATACCTACTGTATCTCCTCTCTTAAAAAGTTCATACGTTTTTTCATCATCCAACGGAAAATCATCGGGCACCAATTCGATACCGTGCTTGGCCTTTACGATTTTTACGGTATCCTTAATTAAGGTCAAGGTTTTTAATCCCAAGAAATCCATTTTCAAAAGACCGGCACTTTCTACAACGGAGTTATCGAATTGCGTAACGTACAGGTCAGAATCTTTGGCCGTCGCAACAGGAACGAAATTTGTGATGTCATCGGGTGTAATGATTACACCACAGGCATGTATGCCTGTATTACGAAGTGAGCCTTCGAGCACACGCGCCATTTTTAAGGTCTGGGCTTCTAAATCATCGCCTTCGGAAATATTCAAAAGTTCATTCACTTTTTCCAAATCGTCGGAACGGAACTTCTTTTTCAACTCCGCTTCGGGAACATCGAATATTTTGCTCAGTTTCGACATCGTCGGAATCAACTTGGCGATACGATCAGCATCGTTCAGTGGCAGATCTAATACCCGGGCCGTATCGCGAATCGACGATTTGGCGGCCATCGTTCCGTAGGTAATAATCTGTGCCACTTGATTGGAACCATATTTATTGATTACATAATCCATTACTCTACCCCTGCCCTCATCATCAAAATCGATATCGATATCCGGCATCGAGACCCGATCCGGATTCAAGAACCGCTCAAAAAGCAAGTCGTACTTCAGTGGGTCTATATTGGTAATCTTTAGACAATAGGCAACCACAGATCCAGCAGCTGAACCCCTACCCGGTCCCACGGAAACATCCATATTTCGAGCTTCGCGGATAAAATCCTCAACAATTAAAAAGTAACCGGGATACCCAGAATTCTCAATGGTCTTTAACTCAAAATCGATACGCTCTTCGATTTCCGGGGTGATTTCGTCGTAGCGTTTTTTGGCGCCTTCATACGTAATATGCCGTAGATACACATTTTCGCCCCGTTTACCACCATCGCCCTCATCTTCGGCAATCTTAAATTCTGACGGAATATCAAATTTTGGCAAGAGCACATCACGAGCTAGTTCAAAGGATTCAATCTTGTCGACGATTTCCTGAACGTTCAAAATGGCCTGGGGCACATCTTTAAACAATTCTTTCATCTCGTCTTGAGACTTAAAATAATATTCTTGATTGGGAAGCCCGTATCGGTACCCACGACCTCGACCGATTGGGGTAGCCTGTTTTTCACCATCCTTTACACAGAGTAGAATATCGTGTGCATCAGCATCTTCTTTGGCGCAATAATAGGTGTTGTTGGAGGCTACTAATTTCACCTTATGCTTCTGGGAGAATTGCAACAGTACTTGGTTGACACGGTCTTCGTCTTCTTGTCCGTGCCGCATTATCTCGATATAGAGGTCGTCACCAAACTGTTCTTTCCACCACATCAATGCCTCTTCAGCTTGATTTTCACCAACGTTCAACACTTTTCCAGGGACTTCACCATACAAATTTCCGGTCAGGACGACAATATCTTCTTTGTATTGTTGAATAATTTTCTTATCGATTCGCGGTACATAATAAAATCCATCGGTATAAGCTATAGAAGACATTTTGGCCAAGTTATGATAGCCCTTTTTATTCTTCGCCAACAGCACGATCTGATAGCCGTTATCTTTTACGCTTTTGTTGGTGTGGTCTTCGCAGACAAAAAATTCACAGCCGAGGATTGGGATAATTTCATGTTCTAGAGAGACCTCATTATTCTCCTCGGCCTCTGCATTCCGCTTTTTTACTTCCGCATTATGCGCTTTTACCTCCTTTACAAAATGGAAGGCACCCATCATATTCGCATGGTCGGTAATCGCAACGGCAGACATTTGGTTATCGGCAGCAGATTTGACCAGATTCTTTACGTTAATAGTAGACTGCAGGACAGAAAATTGGGAATGGTTATGCAGATGCATGAACTGTGCATCTTCCAAGGTTTTGATGTTTTCCTTGATTTCTTCTTGGGAAACTCCACCCGTATCCTTCTCCCAAAGTGCATCAGCAATCTTTTTTGATGCTTTTTTAAGATTGATATGATTTAAACCGATTAGTGCGATTTCCCGTGGATTCGCTTCGGTAAAATTTTGAAAGTAGTCGGGCTGAGCGTCTAGTTTTTCTGCTGGGTAATGTTTCCTCCGTATCAATTCCATAAAGCAACGTGTGGTCGCCTCTACATCAGCGGTCGCATTATGGGCCTCGGCAAAAGGTGCCTTAAAAAGATACTCGTGAAGTTCAGTCAAGGTAGGAAGCTTGAATTTTCCACCACGACCTCCGGGAATTTGGCAAAGAGAAGCAGTTTCTTCGGTACATGTATCCAATACAGGCAATTCCTGTAACGGATTTTCCAATTCCAGTCGGTGAAACTCCGCCCCCATTATATTCAAGTCAAATGCAACGTTCTGACCGACAATGAATTTAGTTTTCGCCATGGCGGCATTGAACTTTTCAAGAACATCTGCCAAAGGGATACCCTTTTGTACCGCCAATTCGGTTGAAATACCATGTATCTGCTCGGCATCATAGGGTATATTGAACCCATCGGGCTGTACCAGATAATCTTGATGCTCGACTAGGTTCCCCATCGCATCATGCAACTGCCATGCAATCTGAATACAGCGCGGCCAGTTATCGGTATCTGTAATTGGGGCATTCCAACGTTTGGGAAGTCCGGTGGTTTCGGTGTCGAAGATTAGGTACATAGAATTTATTCTGTCTGTTCGAGCGCAGTCAAAAACTGCTTAAATAAGTACCGTTAAAAATACATAAAAGAGGTAGTTTGAAAAAAGGGAATTGTTAGTAGTTATTAACTTCATTCTAGGTGCCATTCTGAAAGTCCAGAATAGGAATAGTCGGTTATAGTACTATCTTAGTTAATCTAAATAAAAGGCTATAACAAATGAACTTATTCCAAAAAAGCATTTGTGTCGCAATTTTTTTTTCGATTACAGTAAACGGCCAAAACAACAATCGTCAGGCAGCTTTTTACAACATCGCAACGGGTGCCCTAATAGGAGGGCTAGGAGCTTTAATCAACAAAAAACAAGATCAAAACTTAGGTCATGTCTTGTTAAAAGGAATAGGGCAAGGCGCCCTAGGAGGTTATATCGTATTTGAAAGCAAGCGCATGGTACGTAAATTTGCCGATACTGGGAACTACGCTTATGTTTGGCCTTCAAAGATCATCAACTCGGCGGGCAACTCCGTCATTCTGAATGCTGCCTCGAACGTGAACCTTTGGGAACGCTACTATATGAACATAGGTTTTGTACATTTTCAATATGATATTAAGGCGGAGAAAAATCTTAAAATCCGTTTATTACCCTATTCATTGGTGAGTGCCGCCTACGGCTTCACCCAAGGAAGGTTTGATGCAAGAAGAACCCTTTACACAGGACAGTTCTTTTTTGTGTCTAATGATATCTCTGATGAATTTCGCGGTGTGACTTTTGCCAACCATATCATGTTGAGCAAGACCTTATATGAGTTTAGAAAAAATACGATTGCGCATGAAATTATTCACAGCTATCAGTACGAAGGGCTTATGGGGTCGAACGCTTTTTTTATTAACATTTCGAAACCGTTGAACGAGACGAAATTCTTCGGCAAAAAATATGGAGATATTTTTTATACCGACTGGAATGGGTTAATTTCAGGGGCAATTCATGGTGCGCATCTTTTATTTAATGTACCTTACGCCGATAGATTTTATGAAAAAGAAGCCGCTTATTATTCACTACCGGAATAATAAATAGGTTTCAAGAGAAAGGCTTTATGAAGAACATTTATCTCATAATTCTATCTTGCATACTACTCTTAGGATGTTACGAAGAAGATGTTGATGTGCCCTTGCCTGCAGAAGAGCGACTTATATTGGGCAATTGGGAAGGTTCTAGGGCATTTTTGATTTTCAAAGATGGATCGGAAGCTCTATGGGATAAAAATAGATGTGTAGGCCATCTAATGGATTTTTATGAAGACGGAAGACTTTGGTATTTTGATTACATGAGAAACCCTGCCCTCGATAATAGTTGCGTAGAAAACCAAAAAATAAAACAAGACAGTCGCTGGAAAAGAATCTCTAAAGGCAATTACGAATTTGCACATTTTAGAGAAATAGATAACTCTGAATTGATTGTGAACCCAGATTTAATAGAGTTTAAAGGTTCGAACAGTGAGGGCAGAACTATGACTATACACTATAGCACTCCCCCGGAAAACGTTACCCAAGATGTAGTATCATACTATATTATATTTAATAAAAAATAGTACCCCGTTAATTTCAACTTTATATAATAATTCAAACAAAGCACAAGTGAATACGTATATCAAATTAATTAAGAGGGTCTTTTATGCATTACTCATAACTTTCGGACTATTACCCTCGTTTATGGCCAATGCTCAAAACAAAGAACAAAAACAACTCAATTTCATCATCATCTTCGCCGATGACCTAGGCTATGGAGATTTAGGCGTATATGGCCACCCGACTATCACAACACCGCATTTAGACCGTATGGCCAACGAAGGCCAGAAATGGACCAATTTTTATGCCGGGGCAAGCGTTTGCACCCCGAGCAGGGCAGCATTGTTAACGGGCAGGCTTCCGGTGCGCAGCGGTATGGCGAGCAACAAATCAAGAGTGCTTTTTCCCAACTCAAAAAACGGGCTTCCGGCTAAGGAAATAACACTGGCAGAGCAGTTAAAAAAAGTGGGGTACAACACGGCCTGCATCGGCAAATGGCATTTAGGGCACAAAGAACAATATCTCCCGACAAATAATGGCTTTGATTACTATTTCGGCATTCCGTATTCCAATGATATGGATAAGCTTCCGGGAGAAGAATATTGGGACTATTGGAAGCGGCCTAACGATAGTATCAAGACCGAACATTTTAATGTTCCTCTTTTTCGTAACACAGAAATCATTGAGCGACCCGCAAATCAGAATACGATTACCACCAGGTATTCAGACGAGGCAGTTTCTTATATCAAAGAAAATAAGGATAAGCCTTTCTTCGTGTATTTAGCACATAACCTACCCCACATTCCCCTTTTTGCCTCGAAGGCCTTCTTAGGTAAAAGCAAGCGTGGTCTTTATGGCGACGTCTTGGAAGAAATCGATAATGGCGTTGGAAAAATTTTGAAGACTTTGAAAGAAGAAGGTCTCGCCGAAAACACCATAGTTGTTTTCACCTCCGATAACGGCCCATGGCTTCCTTTCAAACTCAATGGCGGCAGTGCAGGACTCTTGAGGGCCGGAAAGGGTAGTACCTGGGAAGGCGGTATGCGCGAACCGGGTATCTTCTGGTCTCCGGGTAAAATACAACCTGGCGTTGTCACCGATTTGGGTTCTACCATGGATCTGTTTACTACATTCAGCAAACTAGCGGGAGTAGAAATCCCCAAAGATCGCATTGTTGACGGGGTCGATTTGAGTGCCACCCTGTTCGAAGGAAATGAAAGCCCCCGAAAAGAAATGTTCTATTACAGGGGAACCGAACTTTTTGCCGTACGATTGGGCGATTACAAAGCACATTTCATAACGCAAGGGGTCTATGGGCAATTTGGAGAACGCGAAGAACATGCAACTCCTATTCTCTATAATCTGAGTGAAGACCCGGGAGAACAATTCGATATTGCTGCGGAGCATCCTGAAATTCTTGAACAAATCAATGCGCTAGTGACCCAACATCAGTCAAAATTGGTTCGGGGCAAAGATCAATTGGCAGATCGAGAATAAGCTTCTCCTCGCCCCTCCAAAAGAGGGGAATTCCAATTTTGTTTCTTGTCAAATCATTTGTTCTATTACTGACCTAAACAATTTATATGTTTATATTGTGCATTTCAATAAATGAGGTATCTTTGCCGTCCTTTTAAAGGACAAAAGAATTAATAATCAGGGTCGGGCACCCTACAAATTAATGTGATATGCCAGTT
>CAZRIE010000073.1:0-20585 GCA_964600075.1 uncultured Flavobacteriaceae bacterium | reverse complement strand
ATAGGATTAATCTTACATGGTTGAGTAATTATTTTCATATCTTAGATGTTGTTTAATGGGGGTTCCCATTGTGACTTTTCATTTTGAATATTATTTTTTGTAACTCCCGAAAAAGTTGAAATAGTGTTCAAGAATAATTCAAAATCATGAACCATGGCCAAAAATAAAAAAGTTGTACCGCCGAATAACCAACAAGAGGTGGCTGCATCAAAAATTGAAATCATCAAGAACTTAATATTTGGTGAAAACATTGAAATATATGATTCCGAATTCGAGTTACTGAAAAAAGACATTCAAGAGAAGAAAAGAATTTTGGAAGAACTTATCGAAGAGGTTCGACAAGACCTTAAAACTGCAATCGATAATGTGGCTACCGATGTAAATATTAGAATAACGGAACTTGAAGACAAAATCGAAGACAAAATTGAAAACCTGGAAAGCAACAAGGTGGATAAAAAGATGCTTGGAAGACTACTTACCGATTTAGGGGAGAAAGTGAGTCAAAAGTAACCGCTGCAAAAATAGACAGCTATTGAACTCATCGCGAGTTTTTCTTTTCCCTATTGTTTTCAAACCATCTTAATGTAGGTTTGGGAAATTACTTTATCTTTTTTCTCGCCGCAGCGATGCTATGATGTTCAAAAAATCTCTATGAGGTGCACAGGCCTAATCGCGATAACTATCGGAACGGTTACAAACAATAACTCAAGACGAGTTCAATGAATGAAAATGACAAAATGCAAATCTTGAGAGACCTTATTTTCGAGGATGATGCCATTTACATTGAAAAAATCTCACAACGGCTCGAGCAGTTAGAAGATAGTTTTAACGACGACCAAAAGTTTTCGTCTAAGGTAGACCCAATTATAATTCACCAAATCGATGAGTTCAAGACCAGTATTCCGTCTACTTTGGGGCCTACTATTACTGCTGCGCTTAAGACTGAAATCGCAAAAAATAAAGATGAGGTGGTAGATGCACTATACCCCGTTCTCGGGAAAATGATCAAAAAATACATTGCGCAAGAAATCAGTAAGCTATCAGAAAAAATAAACCAACAACTTGGTTTCAAACAAAAAATAAGGTCTTGGTTTCGAAAATCAAAAGAAAAACAGTTAATCATCAATGAATTGGCGGCAGCACAGATAGAACAGGTTTTGTTGATCGAAAAGGCATCTGGTCTGCTCAAGGCAAGCTACTCGAACACACTTACCATTGACGAAGAAATGATCTCGGGCATGCTTACAGCTATCAAAAGTTTCGTCGAAGATGCTTTTGGGCAAAAAGACCAAAACCTCGAACTTATAGATTACGAATTGTACCATATTCATCTACAGAGTTTCAGTAGCTATTACATAGCTGTTGTGCTTTCAGGTACGTACACGCTAAAGGCCAAAGACAAGGTACAAGACCTGATTTTTGATTTCTATGAAGATTTTACAAAAAAAAATGAATACAAATCGCTAAGTATCGATCGTATCAATGAGCAGCTGGCACAAAACTTTGGGTATGCAAGTCTCTAAAAAAGTCGTCGTGTTAGGGCATTTCGGGGTTGGTAAAACCTCGTTGATCCGACGTTTTGTTGAGAATAGTTTTTCGGATAACTACAAAGTATCTATTGGGGTGCATATTACCAAAAAATTGGTCGAGATCACGCCGAACAAATCCGTTTCGTTGATTCTCTGGGATTTGGAAGGCACCGACGACCTCAACCATATTAGAGAATCCTATTTGTTAGGCACGCACGGTATTATCTATGTTTTCGATGTTTCGAGACCGACCACATTTCAAGACATTCATCTAGACCTATCTATTTTAGAAAAAAAAGTAATCGGTACTCCAATCAAGGTGGTAGGTAATAAGGTAGATTTGGTGGTGCCAGAGGAAGTCACTGAAATCTTAAGGAACCACAACATTTCATACGATTACCTGACAAGCGCCAAGACAGGTGGTAAAGTCAATGACCTGTTCGAACAATTGGCAAAAATGCTCGCTCCAGATGCTGAAAAGATTAAAGGAAAACTATAGCAATACCAACTTACAGTTTATTTTAACAGACCCTGAAGGACTGGTACTAGATAGTGATCAAACCTTTTTTAAGGCCGAAAAAAAAACTCCTATAGGTGAACTGCACCCCTTTTTTTTTAGCATTCCTGAAATTATGGTCTCGATTCAGGATACTACTATTTTTCATTGTGTTCAGTTAGGGTCTAGTGCAGGTAAGCTCACTGCCGATATAGAGGTCATTAAAAAAGAAGATAATATTCTGGTGGTGATTTATGACCTTACCGATCACTACCTTTCATATCAGGCCATGGCCCAGTCCAGGAACGAGTCGATCATAGATTCGGAACTCATACTTTTAAAAAACCACGAACTACAGGAACGGGAGCGTTTTAAGAATGAGTTTATCCAGAATTTTAGCCATGAGCTAAGGAACCCGTTGACCAACATCATCGCCTTGACCAATATTTTAGAAAGAACCGATCTGACCTCTGAACAGGAAAGAATTTTAAAGGTCTTAAAAGAATCGACTTCTAACCTGAAATTAATGTTAGAAGATATCTTAAGTATTTCGATGATTGCCAAGGGTAAATTGGCACTCAACCCAAGTGTGTTCAACTTTGTTCAATTGATAGACTTTCTAAAGCTAACGTATAACACCAGGGCAAAGGAAAAAGGACTTACGTTCACAATAACGGCCGATGAAAAGATTCCAGATTATCTTGAGGGTGACCGCTTACGTCTATTGCAGGTATTGACCAATTTATGTGATAATGCCATTAAATACACCGAAAAGGGAAATGTTGCTTTGCATGTGGCCTTAAACCAAAAATGGGCAAATACCATAAGCCTGCGTTTCGGAGTGAAAGATACTGGTGCTGGTATTCCACCAGAGAATCTGGAAATTATTTTTGAAAGCTTTGAACAATTAGGCCCTACTGAAGGGGTTGGACTAGGGCTTGCCATAGTCAAAGGGCTATTGACATTAATGGGCAGCGCTATTAAAATAGATTCTATTGCCGGGGTAGGCTCACATTTCTATTTTGATGTAAAATTGAATTTCCCATTGCACCAGCCGTCTGTTCCCATTTTGAAGAAAAACCCAAAAAAGAAAAGAATAAGACCAAGAATAAAAGATGGCTCTAAATTCAAAGTGCTGTTGGTCGAAGATAACGAACAAGTGCAAAAAAGTCTTTTCAAAATACTAGTCGATACAGGAGATTTTTTTATTGATGTAATCGGCGATGGTGCTTTGGTCATGGAAGAAATCGTCAACAACACCTATGATATCATTTTGATGGATGTAAACCTTCCCAATATCTCAGGGGATCAACTTGTAAGGGTAATTCGAAGTTTTCCGTTCAAGAATATCAAAAAAATCCCGATAATAGGGGTTACGGCATATTCCTATGAAGAGGAGCTCAAAGCCTATCTAAAATCGGGTATGAACGCCGTACTTGCAAAACCCTTTGATGAAGACGAACTGCTCAAAACTATGTACCGTTTTCTAAAGTAAGAGAACTTTAAGTGAAATTCATTCTCTTGTTCGCTAGGGGTGGCCTTCATCAACATGGAATCAAGTAATATATATTCTAATATTATGTAAGAATTATCTTAATAATAATGTATTTTGTCGATTAAATAACGCATTTAATCGACATTTTGAATTCCACTTCCTATAATTCGTGCTTTCAGAAACTGCTTTATAGTTTTACACTGCTTTTAAAACAAGTCGATAACCCTATACTATCACTAACCATTGGTTTAAAGCACAAAAAGGGCCATGAACCTAATCCCCTGAACGGTAATTGGTTTGAAATTTAATTTCAAAGTTCCCCCTTTTAGTCTAATTATTTCAAAAGCCCCTTTTATGGGGCTTTTATTATCAATTAGGGAAGGTGAAAAATCATGAACCCAGAAAATTTTCAGACTGACTCATTGGGTCACCAAAGTAGTCTATACGTTATGTTACTCTAGGGACATTTCAAAAGAAATCTTGTATGTCTCTTTTTATTTCTTTTGGAGAATCCGGCGATTTTCGCATAATACTAACTATTAGTTTTATTTTAAAACCAGCATTTAATGACAACGCAAGGATTCAAAAGCCTTGGCACGGAATTTTGTACATAATCATATACAATTAACAGTGAAATAGCGTTGTACTTCCTTAAATTCACAATAAAATAATTACCCCATAAGTATTTCTTAACGCTCAAAACTTTACAAATAGTAAAAAATTAGCCATTATTGCAAATAATTATTTACTATTTGTAAATCATTTATGAATTAATTTGAAAACTAACCAAAAAAATATCCGGTTTTTAGCTTACGGTGCCTTGGCATCTTTCGGTACTTATTTCTGTATGTACGCGTTCCGAAAGCCATTTACGGTTGCCACATTCGAAAATCTTTATTTTCTTGGGGTCGATTATAAGATCGTATTGATTATTGCACAAGTCATCGGTTATATGCTATCTAAGTTTATTGGCATCAAACTGATTTCCGAGTTGAAGGCAAAAAGTCGTTTGCCCTACCTATTGACAATGATTGCTTCTGCAGAACTTTGCCTTATTCTTTTCGGTTGGGTGTCTTCTCCATACAATATCATTTTTATGTTTTTAAACGGACTCTCGTTGGGTATGATATGGGGTGTGGTCTTTTCATATGTTGAGGGCCGAAAATTTACCGAAATTCTTGGGGTTATACTCTGTTCGAGCTTTATCGTTTCAAGTGGTGTGGTCAAATCGGCAGGACTTTTGGTAATGAACTATTTAAAGGTTTCCGAATTTTGGATGCCTGCGGTTACCGGAGCTATTTTTTTGCTTCCTTTCGTAGGTTTCTCTTTACTGTTGAACCGTATGCCTTCACCTACCGAAGAGGATAAAATACTTCGGAAGGAGCGACTGCCCATGACCCGGGAAGACCGAAAAAAGGTGTTGCGCAAATTCTTCTTTCCTATCGTAATCCTGGTTTTCTTTTATGTCTGCCTAACGGCTATGCGTGATTTTCGCGATAATTTTTCCCGAGAGATTTGGGATGCTGTAGGGTATGAAAACGACGCGGCTATTTATACCCTTTCCGAAATCCCTATTGCGATTGTTGTGCTTTTATCCATAGCACTTTTTGCCTTTGTCAAGAATAATTATCGTGCTTTTCTTTCGTACCACTATCTGCTGCTTTTTGGTGCAGTGCTGATTGGGCTTAGTACCTTACTTTTTCAAAACGACCTCATCGGGCCAGCGCTATGGATGATTCTAGTCGGTCTAGGTCTTTACGTGTGCTACGTACCGTTCAACTGTATTTTCTTTGATCGTATGATTGCCACGTTTCGCATCAAGGGTAATGCGGGCTACCTTATCTATATTGCCGATGCTTTTGGCTACTTGGGAAGTATGACCGTATTACTCTATAAAAATTTTGGGCAAGGCACGGTTTCCTGGCTGAAGTTCTTTATGAACGGCACGTATATTATCTCTGCCATCGGCTGTATAGCGACCGTACTATCTTTGTTCTATTTCAAAAAAAAATATAAAACCGAACAGCGAAAATTAGAAAATGAGCTGCAAATAATCGACTTATGAGCAATCAATATGATCTTGTCGTCGTAGGGGGAGGGGTACTCGGAACCTTTCATGCGTATCATGCCATTAAAAAGGGGTTGACAGTAGCCCTACTGGAAAGGGATAAAACATCGCAAGGGGCGACGGTTCGCAATTTCGGACAGGTTGTACCCTCGGGAATGAATACCAAATGGCAGGCTTACGGCCGTGAAAGCCTTCGTATCTATAAGAAAATTCAGTCAAAGTTTGATATTTCGGTTCGGCAAGAAGGAAGCATTTATTTAGCATCCGATGATGACGAAGTACAGTTATTGGAAGAACTACACGAAACCAATGCATCGAATTCATACCCTTCAGAACTACTGACTAAAGAGCAATGCATAGCAAAATATCCGAAGCTTCGTAAGAATTATGTAAAGGCCGGCCTTTTTTTTCCAGAAGAAATCATGGTCGAACCACGCATAATGACAAACAGGTTGCACAGGTATTTAGAGCAATCGGGGCTCAATCTCTATATGGGCGAAACCGTATTGGAATGTGATGTGTTGCGAAACGGGGTTCAAATATACACTTCGCAGAATCGTACGATATCCGCCTCAAAAGTAATTATTTGTAACGGTAGTGATTTCAAGACCTTATATCCGAAACTGTTCGACGAGAGCGACCTAGTCATATCAAAACTGCAAATGATGCAGACTAAACCACAGCCTAACTATAGGCTACCAAGCTCGGTTTTGACAGGGCTTTCAATTCGCCGGTACGAGGCATTTGCCGAATGCCCTTCTTATGAATCAATTAAGGCAAAAGAAGACCCTGAATCGTTCGAAAAAAAATGGGGTATACACATTTTGTTTAAACAAGCTATGGACGGTTCGGTTATTCTTGGCGATTCCCATGAATATGCGCCCGTAAGCCGTATGGATAATTTGGGGATGGACCTGAATATGGATATCGATAATTTCATTGTGCAGGAAGCCAAAAAAATCTTTGACTTGCCGACATATGACATACAGAACAGGTGGTTCGGACTATATTCACAATGCAAAACAACCGATATCTATCAAAATACCATTGATAAAAGTATTCATATCGTTACCGGAATCGGTGGAAAAGGTATGACCGGCAGCGCCGGATTCGCCAAAGAAAACATTAATTCAATCTTTAATCTAGTGGTAAGTTAAAGCTGAAATGACGTATAAGGTAATTATGGATTTGGTGGTAGGCTTAGGCAAAAAATCATTGCTTAACCAAGCTACGGAATTATTTTTTAACGACGGCATCCCGCAAAAGACACATCAGATTATGCGCCATTTTGGCTTAACTTAATACTATAACATGCATAACATCGAACTCGCAGTATTCGATATGGCCGGTACGGTCGTAAACGAAGATAATGTGGTATACAAAACATTACAAAAAGCCATTAACAAAAAAGGATTTGACCTTACCCTCGATTTTGTTCTCGAACACGGTGCAGGTAAAGAAAAACATCAGGCTATAAAAGATACGTTGGCTGCCATCGGTTCCGATTCAAATAGCCAACCATCAGAACCGATTTTTGAAGATTTCAAGAAAATGTTAGACGATGCTTATGATACGCTCGAAGTAACTTCTTTCGATGGGGTGAAAAATCTACTAGCAAATTTAAAGGCGCAACACATAAAAATAGCATTAAATACAGGGTATAATAGTAAAATAGCCAATCTCTTGTTACAAAAAATGAATTGGAAAAAAGGAGAACAATACGATGCCCTTGTAACTGCGGACGATGTATCACAAGGTCGCCCTCACCCTGCCATGATTTTAAAGGCTATGGAGGTATTGGCGGTTAGCGATGCATCGAAAGTATTGAAAGCAGGCGATTCGATAATCGATGTTGAAGAAGGCAAAAATGCAAACTGCGGTGTCACCATCGGGGTTACGACTGGTGCACATACCAAAGCCCAATTACAATCGGCCAATCCGACCTATGTTTTAAATTCGCTTACCGAACTGAAAGAAATAGTAAAGGCTTAAGCTAAATATTACCCTGAGCGCAATTACTAAATAAAGAAATACACAACCAACATCTTAGACGAAACCGAACCTTTGTTGATAGGTACATGCGGAATACGCCCGTCAAAGAAAATCGAATCACCTTCTTTTAAAAGTACCTCTTCGTCGCCGATTTCATAATAGCATTCCCCAGTCAGTATATATTTGAATTCAAAGGCGTCAGTAGTTACTTTATCGCGTTTCGAATTCGGATACACCTCGAGTAATACGGTCTCAAAGCCCAATGATGATAACTGCTTACCGAAAATATAGGTATAGTTAAAACCTACAGCCTCATCTTCCTTTTCGATAATCGAATTTTCTTCTTTCCGAGATACGATATAACCGGCACCGTTTACTTGGGGCATACCGTTAAAAAAATCGGTAACCTCAACATCTAAAGAATTAATGATTTTTAGTAGAACGGGCAATGAAGGTATGGTACGACCATTTTCTATCCTTGAAATCAATCCACCCGTAACACCGGCCTTTTGGGCAATGTCACTTATGGTCTTATTATTCTCCTTTCTGATTTCCTTAATACGTTTTCCAATACCAATAAGGTAGTCTTCCATAATAGAACTTAAAGTGCAAACATACCATTAAAATGGTTTTCGAATATGTCTGAAAACAAAACACCATATGCTATCGCATTCGATGTTCTTGCCAAATCAACCAAAAAACAGTATTAATATTTGAATATTTGTCAAAAATGTTTTTATAACGCTTTCGTAATAGCTTACATGCACTACTTGCAGTATATTAATAAATATAGTACATTCAGTTAACATTTATGCCCGATATTTGTTCCTAGCTAGGTAACTAAAGTTTACAAATACGAAAAAATGAAAAGAACACTACTACTTACGATTTTCATTTTAATGACAGGCATGGCTAGTCATTCGCAGAAAAAACTGACCGGTACGGTGCTCAATGAAAACAATTTAGGTATAGCACACGTGATCGTCATCGGTTTCGATGGGTTAAGCCCCGATGGGTTAGAAATTGCTTCAACACCTATTTTCGACAGCTTGATAAGAGAAGGTTCTTATACAATGCACGCTAGAGCCGTTCTGCCCACTAGTTCGAGTACCAATTGGGCCTCAATGATTATGGGCGCAGGCCCAGAACAACATGGTATTACTTCTAATGCCTGGGAACGTGATAACTTTACCTTGCCCGCTGTAACCCAAAGTGAAGATTTTCTCTTTCCTACGATTTTTCAGCTCATCGATAGTCAAAAAGGAAGTGCTGAAATTGGCGCTATTTACCATTGGGGTGGTTTTGGAAGGCTGTTCGAAAAAAGTGTGGTCGATTATGATGTGAGTCCCGAATCGGAAGACGAAACCGCCGTACAGGCCAGTAAGTACATCAAAGAAAAAAAACCGGATTTTACCTTTATTCATTTTGATCATGTAGACCATGCCGGGCATGAATACGGGCATGGCACACCAGAATATTATTTGTCTGTCGAAAAAGCCGATGCACTTTTAGGCAAGATTATGGAAGCCATTGAAGAAGCCAATATTGCCGATAGAACGTTGGTCATTATAAGCGCCGATCATGGCGGCCTGGGTAAGGGCCATGGCGGCGAATCGCTTGCCGAAGTTGAAATTCCGTTTATCGTTTGGGGCAAGGGCATCAAAAAAAACCATAAAATAGGACATCCTGTTTATCAATACGACAATGCGGCTACTGTCGCTTTTGCGTTGGGATTGAAAACACCACAGGCATGGATCGGTAAACCTGTAAAATCGGCCTTTGCAGGATTTGATGTCAACGATGCTTATCCAATTTTAGAACAATTGAAATCGCCGATAATTCTTCCGAAAGCGGAAGGATATAAAAAAGCGGGAGGGCTTTTTGATGAATCGACTTCCGTAGTCATCGAGAACCCGAATGAAGAGGGGGTTATTTACTATACCTTGGATGGTTCTATGCCTTCGAAAGATTCAAAATCGTATAAAAGGCCCATACAACTAAGTGAAAATACAGTACTCAAAAGCGCTCTATTTAAAAAGGATAAAATTAGTAGTCCGGTGGCCGAGTCTTTTATTAGAATCAAACCCAGTACTCTAAAAAAACCTATTGATTTCGAGATTTTTTATTTGCACAACTTATCGTTTCTTCCGGCATTAGGAAACAAGAAACCTGATGTAACGGGGAAATCTTTCGAGATTACTTCCGACGAACTCACGAATAAGATCAAAAGCAATACGGCCGTTCGTTTTACGACCCAAATTGAAGTCGACCAAGCCGATACGTATATATTCTATGTCCGTTCAGATGATGGAAGTAAGCTTTTTATAGATGGCGAACCGATCGTTGATAACGACGGAGACCATGGGGTACAAGAAAAAGATGGGAAAATCGATTTAAAATCAGGGTGGCATACCATTGAGGTACTTTGGTTCAATGGCGGTGGTGACGGCTGGTTAGATGTCTTTGTGGAAACCGGTCATATGCCAAAGCAGATACTTTCTACTACTTTGTTAAAAAGTAAATAATTAACTTGAACGATGTTCCAAAAGATTTAGGAAATCCATTCAATACAAGGGGCCATATGCAACAAGATAAACCGCAACAAATTGCGGTAAACAAACGTACCGAAGGCGATATCAATTTTACGCCGGCCAGACAAGAATGGTTAGCAAACGAAGTTGACGAAGCTACCAAAGTACTATTGGAAAAAGATGCAAAGTACTTTTTGCATCAGGCCCTATCGACACCATGCCTTGATGTTCTAAAAAACTGCGATGGTGCACATATCGAAAATATCGCAGGTAAAAAATACCTCGATTTTCATGGTAACAATGTACACCAATTGGGCTTTTCGCACCCCAAATTGATAGCACGGTTGACTGAACAATTACAATCGTTGACCTTTTCAACAAGAAGATACACCAACGAAATAGCTATAAATTTTGCCGAGAAATTGGCCTCCTTGCTACCTTCTGACCTGAACCGTACGCTATTGACCCCAAACGGCAGTTCATCTATAGGTATCGCCTTGAAACTTGCACGTGCGGTTACGGGGAAATTCAAAGTAGTTTCTTTTTGGGATTCCTTTCACGGAGCTTCCTTAGATGCCATTAGTGTAGGTGGCGAGTCGGTTTTTCGAGAACACATTGGCCCATTGATGCCAGGGGTAGAACGTATTCCACCTCCGGTAACCTATCGTGGGATTTTTGAGGGGAACGAGTCAAAATGTTTGGAACATTTAGAATATGTGTTTTCAAAAGAAGGCGATATCGGAGCCTTTCTGGCGGAGACCGTTCGTAATACCGATGTGCAGGTTCCTTCAAAGTCCTTTTGGAAAGGAGCGCGCATGCTTTGCGATAAATATGGTGTATTGTTGATCTTAGACGAAATTCCTATAGCCTTGGGCAGAACGGGGAAACTCTTTGCTTTTGAACACTACGATATCGAACCTGATATTCTGTGTCTGGGTAAAGGTCTGGGTGGGGGAATTATCCCGCAAGCGGCTATTGTAACACGGGATGCTTATAACAAGTTTGCTGATATTTCACTCGGCCATTATACGCATGAGAAAAGTCCGTTGGGATCTATCGCCGGCTTAACCACATTGGAAATCTTGGAGGAAGAGCGTATTCTTGAAAAAGTAAAAGAAGACGAGGCTTTTATGTGTACGGCAATGAACGAACTACGAAACAAGCATGAACTAATAGGCGATATTCGCGGCTTGGGATTGCTCTGGGGCATTGAACTTGTAAAAGACAGAACCACTAAAGAAAAGGCCATCCTAGAAGCCGAAAAGGTAATGTACGAATGCCTTAAAAACGGATTGAGCTTTAAGGTCTCGGCGGGCAATGTTTTACAATTGGCCCCTGCACTGACCATCTCTAGAACTGAGCTAAAAAACGCTCTTCAAATTTTGGATACGGCACTATCATCAGTAAAAATAAAAATCGATTAAAATGAAAAAGAAATATACCCTGCTTATTTTGAACGTTTTTCTTTTTGTGGTAGTTCAAGCACAGGAAAAAGAGATAGAACTTTTAGTGCAGCCGTACCTGCAGGATGCCACTCCCAATTCGATTACCGTAATGTGGGAAACCTCAAAGGGAGAAGAAAGCATTGTAGAATGGGGGCTAACCTCAAAACTTGGAAGCATATCGAAAGGTATTGCCTATGATGTCAATTTTAGCGAAGCCCGCATTCATGAGGTGCAGATCGAAAAATTAGAACGATTTACTACCTATTACTATCGTGTACGCACAAGTAAACTTCTTTCTGATATTTTTCAATTCAAAACGCCACCTTTCGCGAGCGACAACCAATCGTTCAATCTATTGGCCATGAGTGATATGCAAAAGGATGGTCAACACCCCGATAAATTTTCCGAAATCGTGAACGAAGGCATACTTCCCTATTTGAAAAAGGAGTATAAAAATACATTGCCTGAAAATTTAGCCTTGGTAATGGTTCCTGGGGATTTGGTCGAAAATGGCACTAAATATGCGCAATGGAAGAATGATTTTTTTGACCCCGCCCAGAAACTGTTTTCAGAAGTTCCCGTATATCCCGTTTTGGGGAACCATGAAAAAAATTCTGCCTTTTATTTTAAGTATTTCAGCCTACCCAAGAACGGAACAGCTGCCTATGCTGAGCATTGGTGGTATAAAGATTATGGCAATACACGGATTATAGGACTAAATTCCAACGATGGGTATCGCGACATCGAAGCGCAGTTTATCTGGCTGAATAAAATTTTGGCGGAAACTGCCGAGAATGCCGATATCGATTTTGTGTTCGCACAATTACATCATCCACACAAATCGGAATTATGGATTCCTGGAGAAGAAGCTTCTTCAGGGAAAGTGGTGAAGCTTCTAGAAGATTTTACGACACGAACGGGCAAACCCAGTCTTCACTTTTTTGGTCATACACACGGGTATTCCCGAGGGCAATCAAAAGATCATAAACACCTCTGGATCAATGTAGCTTCTGCAGGGGGTGCCATCGATAATTGGGGTGAATTCGAAGGCCGAGATTATGATGAATTTACGGTAACCCAAGACGAATATGGTTTTGTAATGGTAGAAGTAGATGCAGATCAAGAACAGCCTAAATTCACGATCAAAAGAATCAGCCGTGGAAACGAAAATGTGTTCAGAAATAATGAAAAAACTGACGAGATTACTATCTACGCCAAAGAGCATAAGCCCGAAACTCCATTGGTGATTTCACCAAAAGATAGCGCTATTCCTAGTGAAGGAGCTTTAATGAAAGCTGGAGAATTCAGAAGTTCTTTCGATGGTGCCTACCACGCTGCCTCTCATTGGCAAATAGCGACTACCCAAGATTTTTCGAAATTGGTACGCGATAGTTGGAAGCAATCCGAAAATTGGTACTATCTAGAAAATCGACAAAAAGATGACGACCTAACTGATGAAGAAACCAAAAGATTGCTTCCGGGCGCTACCTATTTCTGGAGGGTGCGCTACCGTGATCAGAACTTAAACTGGAGCGATTGGTCAAATACCGCAACTTTTAAAACCGAAACCAAATGAAAACTAGAATTTTAATACTCTTTGCTTTCTTACAATTAAGTCTGTTTGGCGTTAAAGCTCAAGACAACAATACGAAAGTAGTCTTGATCACTTTGGACGGTCTACGCTGGCAAGAACTCTTTTCGGGTGCCGATCCACTTTTGGTAGCCAATACGACCTACGTACACGACACCACCGATTTAAAAAAACATTTTTGGAAGGAAAACCCGAAGGCAAGACGGGAAGCCCTAATGCCTTTCTTTTGGAGCGAAGTTTCAAAAATAGGCCAGATACACGGAAATCGTAATTTGGGAAGCAAAGTCGATCTGACCAATAAAATGTGGTTTTCCTATCCCGGGTACAATGAAATATTAACGGGAAAGGCCGATGATGCGCGAATCGATAGTAACGACAAAATCAACAACCCCAACACCACTATTTTGGAAATTGCGAACAATGATGCAAAATACAATGGCAAAGTGGCCGCCTTTGGCAGTTGGGATGTTTTCCCCTATATCGTCAACGAAGAACGCTCGGGCGTACCTGTCAATGCAGGTTTTGAAATTGCCCAGGGCAACGATTTAACCGAACGCGAAAAATTTCTTAATGAACTGCAGCCCAAAGTTCCCAGTCCGTGGGGTACAGTGCGATTGGATGCTTTTACACATCATTACGCCTTGGAGCATATGAAAAAATCGCATCCCGAATTTATCTTTATTTCTTACGGGGAGACCGATGATTTTGCACATGATGGCGAATACGATGCCTATCTAAAATCTGCATATAACACCGATAGTTTGATAAAAGAATTATGGGATTTTACTCAAACTGATCCGTTCTATAAGAGCAATACCGTCTTTATCATTACTACCGATCACGGGAGGGGAACAGATCCTTTAGAAACTTGGACAGGCCATGGCAATGAAGTTAAAAATGCCGGAGGCGTATGGATGGCTCTTTTTGGAAAGGGTGTTACAGCGTTGGGAGAAATCTCAAAAGATGAACAATTATACAGCAATCAGATTGCGCCTACAATTTTAGAGCTATTAAGTTTGAAAGGGGACCCTTCTAAAATGAATGGAAAAACCATTGATATTGGGGCGAACTAAAACATTGGTTTTAATGATGATACTTTGATATTAAGTTAACCTTACATCAAAATTGAAATACGAATTTTACTGTAGATTATTTGAGTTATACTCCTGGCATATACAAATTCGGATTTGTATATGGTAGGAGTATCATCTAGTTGGAGTTAGTTTATGAAAACCGATGTGTCTCATACATCGGTCTTTTAATTCATCGATTTAAGTACCTTTAAAAAATTATGAATCAGGATCAGCGCATATAAAAAGTACCCTATGAAAAAAATAATAGTGTTAGTTTTCTCATTGTTCTGGGCAAATTCATCTTTTGCGCAATCGGAAATGAATTTTAGGGTACACTCCCATAACGACTATCTTCAAAACATTCCTTTTTGGAAAGCTTATGCGGCGGGTGCAACTTCCGTCGAAGCAGATGTTTTTCTAAGGGAAGGTTCCTTATACGTTGCACATACACAAGAAGAAATCGATATGGGCCGCAACCTAGAGAATCTTTATCTACAGCCCATTCAGAAAAGCATTAATATGGGTTTGGGCTTTGACCGCCCTATTCAATTGCTGATAGATATCAAATCGGAACCCTACTCAACGCTAACGGCCATCGTAAAGACTCTAGAGCAGTATCCTAAGATTATTGCTGATACGAATATCTCTATAGTGATTTCCGGTAAACAGCCAAAAATTTCTGAATTCCCTGACTACCCTTCATACATCTTATTCGACTATCAAAGTATAAATCCTGTTGAGAATCCTTCCGTCTTAAATAAAATTGGCCTTGTAAGTTTAAGTTTTAAGAAATTCTCTGATTGGAACGGTAAAGGAAGGTTGACTGCAAAAGACCTTGAAAAGGTATCATCAACGATAAATAAGGCCCATGCTTTAGGGAAACCCTTTCGGTTTTGGGCTACTCCTGATTCAAAATCGTCTTGGAAAGCGTTTGTCGATTTAGGAGTTGATTTTATCAATACCGATATGCCTTTCGAGTGTACCAATTATCTAAGCACTTTAGATTTTAGGGCGTATAAGAACACCGTTTTTTCTGAAGTATATAAGCCTACGTTTGAATCTGACCAAAAAGAAGAAGCCGTTAAAAATATTATCTTGATGATTGGCGATGGTAACGGACTAACACAGATTTCGGCAACGGCATTGGCCAATAACGGCGAGCTTTCATTGACCCAGTTAAAAAGTATCGGGTTTTTGAAAACGCAATCCGCAGATGATTTTACGACCGACTCAGCCGGAGCAGGTACCGCTTTAGCCACAGGAAAAAAAGCACCCAACAGAGCAATCGGCACAGGTTTGAGTGGAACAGCTCTTGAAAATATTACAGAGCTCTTGTCAAAAAAAGACTTTGTTTCGGGCATTGTAACTACCGACGAAATTTCAGGGGCGACACCTTCGGCGTTTTATGCCCATCAAAAGGATCGTTCGATGTCAGAAGAAATTATGGGCGATTTGGCACAAAGTCAACTTTCCCTTTTCATCAGTAGAAGCCCCACTAATGGTTCGGGAAAAGATAAAATCGGTGGTTTTGAGGTGCTTCCTTCCATAGACCAAGTGGGTAAAAGCAAAAAAGATAAAATCGGGGTTTTTATCGGCGCCGGAGGTGCTAGAAATAAAAACAAAAACGAACTTGCAACGGCTACGAATAACGCCCTGCAATTCTTCAAACAAAAAAACAAACCGTTCTTTTTATTGGTAGAAGGCGCAAAAATCGACTCTTACGGGCATGAAAATGATATCGGCGGTGTAATCAAAGAAGGCATCAGTTTTGACAAGGCGATTACCCAGGCATTAAAGTTTGCAGATTCAAACAAGAACACTTTGATAATCATTACCGCTGACCATGAAACAGGCGGACTCACCATTCCGCAAGGGAATTTACAAAAAAACGAAATCGAAGGTGATTTTACCACTCATGACCATACGGGCACTATGGTTCCTGTTTTTGCTTACGGCCCGCAGTCCGATACATTTCAAGGGGTATATGAAAACAATTTGCTCTTTGATAAAATGCTCAATGTCCTACTTCTACGGTAGCTATCTAAAAAACAGTTGTAACCTTATGCTAATAACTAAGAAGTATTCAAATCATAGGGGTTTCTTAAGGCAAGCATAATTTTTAGTTAACACAGCCTACATCAACTTAACGTTACTTTTGGCCTTTCCGTAAATTCTTTACGGAAAGGCCCATTTTTACGAACACTCAATAATATTATACAAATAATAATTATTAATATATTATTTATGTAATTTTAATTTCGATTAGTCAATCAACTAAGCTTTACTATATGAAAAACCTAAAATTCTTACTATTCTTATGCACCCTTGGTCTTAGCTCGGTTGCATGGGCTCAAACTATGGTGACCGGTACGGTTGCCGACGACCAGAACATACCCCTACCTGGGGCTACGGTTATTGAAAAAGGAACCACGAACGGTACAACTACCGATTTCGATGGTAATTTTACTATTAATGTGCCAGATGGCGCCGTTTTGGAATTTTCTTATTTGGGCTATACCACTAAAGAATTACCTACCAACGGTCAGACCACTATTAACGTCCAATTGGATCCCGATGCCACACAATTAGAAGATGTGGTGGTGGTCGGTTACGGTACCCAGAAAAAGTCGGATGTTACCGGTGCCATTGGTTCTTTAAAGAGCGAAAATTTTAACCAGGGGGTCGTTACGAACCCTGGGCAACTTTTACAGGGCAAATTGGCTGGCGTCAATGTGACTGCTGTCAGTGGGGAACCTGGCGCTGCACAAAATATTATTATTCGTGGCGTAGGAAGTCTTCGGTCAGGTACAACACCACTCTTTGTAATAGACGGTTTCGTTATTGATAACAGCTCGACAGGTTTGGAATCAAATCCTTTGAACTTTATAAATCCACAGGATATCGAATCGATGGATGTTCTAAAGGATGCTTCTGCCACCGCGATTTATGGAGCGCGAGCAGCTAACGGGGTTGTCGTGATCACTACCAAAAAAGGGAAGGCCGGTAAAGCGGAGATGAACTTATCGGTTTCAAGTGCCATTTCCTCGATTTCGAATAAAATGGATGTATTCAGTGCTTCCGAATTTAGACAACAAGTTGTTGCGGTTGGGGGTATATTAGACGATCAGGGTGCAAATACAGACTGGCAAGATGAGTTGACAAGAACGGGTATATCGAATAATGTGAACTTCTCTATGAGTGGTGGCGCTAGTGATAAATTTTCTTATTTCATATCTACGGGTCTTGACGATCAAGAAGGTACCTTCGAAAATAGTTCCTTTAAACGCTATTCCGGCAGGGTAAACCTGACCCAGAAAGCTTTTGACGGCCGCTTTAATGTTGATTTTAGCTTAACCGCTGCAAGGGTCTTGAACGAAAGGCCAAACGCCACGGCAACTGCTTCTGATATGTTACAGTTGAATCCTACTATCCCGGTGTTCACAAATGGAGAGCCTACCTTTCTGGACGAACGTTTGAACCCCGTACTTCGAAATCGTCTTTACTCAGATGAAGCGAACAATAACCGTATTTTGGCCAATATTATGCCTTCCTTTGAAATCGTGAAAGGTTTGACCTATAAATTGAACCTTGGTGTAGATTATTCTTCCACAATTCGCGATCAACAGCAAATACCTTATGTATTGTTAGAGGGCAGCGAGAACGGATTTCTGAACTCGATTACAACAACCAATAGCAATACTTTGGTTGAAAATACGTTGACTTATGCTTATGAAAATGGCAACCATAACCTTGTAGTATTAGCCGGTCATTCCTATCAAGAAACGAATTTCGAGCGAAAGAGATTTGAATTGGATGGCTTTGCAAATAACGGTATAGAACCCAAATTTCAAGACCAGATCAGCTCTGAAATATTACCTACAACACTTCAATCTGAAGCTTATAGAAATGAACTACAGTCTTTTTTTGGTAGGGCACAATATGGGTATGACAGTAGGTATCTAGTAACAGCCACCATGCGGGCCGACGGTTCTTCAAAGTTCGGTAAAAACAATAAATATGGATACTTCCCATCAATCGGAGTAGGTTGGAACATACACAAGGAAAATTTTATGGCTAATAATACCTTGTTCTCCAATCTTAAATTAAGGGCAAGTTGGGGGCAAACGGGTAACCAAGATGGTATAGACAGTAAAGTGAGTCTTGCAAGTTTTATTGATTCAAAGAATAATAATGACACCTATCCGTTGAACCCAAACGCCTCGACCTTAGATGATTATCCTTTCGGCACCGTGGCCGTTCGTACTGATAATCCAGACTTGAAATGGGAAGTCGCTACACAAACTGCTATTGGTCTTGATTTTGGATTGTTGAAGAACAGGTTGACCGGTTCCTTAGACTATTTTAATAAGGTAACCAGCGACGTGGTTCTATTCGCCTTTAAAATAGACCCAATACAACCGACTGAAAAATTCTGGACGAATATTGAGGATATGGAAATTCAAAACTCCGGTATTGAATTTGCTTTGGACTACAGCAGTGATATCACCAAAGATTTTTCCTATAACATCGGTGGAAATTTTACTTATTTGGATAATAAGGTGGTCAAGTCTCCCTATTCGATCCTGACTAGTGGGGCCGCTCAGGGTGGTGGTCAAACAGGAGCTACCATCAATGGTTATCTCAATAACGAGCCGGTAGGTACATTCTTCATGAAAGAGTTTATCGGTATCAGCGCAGAAGGGTTCAACGAATTTAGAGATGTAGTTCCTGATGGAGAATCTTTAGACAATGACCGAATTGCCGCGGGCACAGCATTGCCGGACCTGCTTTATGCCTTCAACTTAAATTTTAGATACAAGGATTTTTCACTTGGCATGAATTTTAACGGGGTTTCCGGAAATAAGATTTACAACCATACGGCGATGACTCTATTCAGTAAAGGTCAACTCAGTAGAAATCTGAATACCACCGGTTTTGCCACAGAATTTCCTAATGAAGACAATAGCAATTCGAATGAGGTATCTACGCGTTATTTAGAAGATGGTTCTTACTTTAGATTGAACAACGCCACTTTGGCTTATACTTTAAATCCACAAAAAGCAGGATTCGGAGATTTAATAAACAGTATCCGGTTTTCGCTAACGGGCCAAAACCTATTTGTGATCACAGATTATTCTGGCTTTGATCCTGAAGTAAATACAGGTAACGACATAGACGGTATTCAAACGTTCGGAATCGATCGTTTTACCTATCCAATGCCTAGAACATTTCAATTCGGCTTAAACGTATCATTCTAATAAAAAATTGTTTCAAAATGAAAAATAGAGTTTTAATAACAATCCTGACATTCTCTGCCCTATTAAATTGGAATTGTACAGATTTAGAAGAAGAAAGACTGGATGAATCAGAATTCGGGGGTCAAGCGGAAGCAGTAAGTGGCGCTATCGCACCAGCTTATGGTTATGTTTCTTGGACATGGAGACATACGCACTACTACGGTTTACAACTAGTTGCATCCGACGAAGCCATTTTACCATACCGGGGCGGAACGGATTGGTTTGACGGCGGTAAATATTTAGCGACACATGCGCATACCATTACGCCGACCAATGATTTGGTAGCTCGTTCTTGGAACGAACTGACTACCAACATCTCTAGAACTTTGGCCGCCATTGAAGTATTGACGCCTTTATCGGAAGAGGGAAATACTGAAGCAACCGGAGCTTTATATGAAATGGTAGCGTTACGCGCTTATTTGAGCATGTTGCTTTTAGATAGTTGGGGTATTGTGCTTAAGAAAGAATCGTCAAACCAGATTTCAGAAGTGCTTAGAGCCCAAGAGGCCATAGATTATATTGAAGGTGAATTCTTGGCAGTAGTCGATCTTATCAACACCGATAAAGGATCTGGCAGAATGACGCAGAGCGCGGTTTGGGGTTTCTTGGCAAGATTACGTTTGAATGCTCCTGTGTATCGTGATCCGTCCGGAACGCCAGATTTTACGGCCGCCGATATGGATAAGGTCATAGAATATGCTGACAAGGTCATTAACTCCGGTCTGTATAGCATGTCTCCAGAATATTTTGATTTGTTCAATGACGAAAACCGAGACAATCCTGAATTGATATTTGCTTTAGACCAACGCGGTGTATTGAACAGAGAGCACAGCCGTTGGGCATATTGGCCCATAGCAGGTTCTATGTTCCCTAGGCCGGAACACCCAAGTGCAGACGGTACCGATGGGCCCGCCATCACCCCTGATTTCTACCAAACTTGGGTCGATGCCTATGGTGCCGTAGATCCTGCCGTGGCTGATGCACGATTCTATCAGAAAAATACCTTAGTTCCAGATGCGCAACTACAAGACTTAGCAGGTCGTGAGCCATTGGTAGCTACGGAAACCG
>CAZRIE010000072.1:0-22161 GCA_964600075.1 uncultured Flavobacteriaceae bacterium | reverse complement strand
GTTATATTTCTGTACATGAAGAGGTGAATACCCTTATAAATGATACCTTCCCTTTACTACTTCCCGATGTGCGTCATGCTGTGATCAACACCTTTGGGGTAGAAACGTTTGCGAATAAATTTAATCTGGAAGCCATGTTGGTTCCTAATGTAATGGATTTCGACCGCACCTATGGAATTCCAAATAAAGACAATCGCTATTTTCTTAAAAATCTTGGTGTGGAAGAAGATGAGATTGCTTTGTTGCAGGTAACGCGAATTGTGCGAAGGAAAGGGATAGAAACCGCCGTTTCATTGATTGAAAAATTGAACGATAAAAAGGTAAAGCTCATCATTACAGGAAATGACAATGACGACCAGAATCGGGAGTATTATAATGAAATAGTAGATCAAATTCATGATTTGAACCTATCCAGCCAGGTAATCTTCGCGTCACATATGGTGCGTGACCATAAAGATCTTTCTGACGTTTATGCACACGGCAGGGCCTGTACGTATTTCAGTACTTATGAAGGCTTTGGAAACGCCTTTGTAGAGGCAGTATTGGCCAAAAAACCAATCTTTGTGAACAACTACAAACCGGTATATATGCAAGATATTGGCAGCAAGGGGTTTAAAACGGTTATGTTGGAAGACAATCACTTATCCAACGACAAAGTCAAAAATATGACGGATATCATATATAATGTGGATCGTTGTATAGAAATTGGAGAGTATAATTATACCCTGGGTAAAAAGTATTTTTCATTTGATGTACTAGAAGAGAAATTAAGCGAATTGTTTCGTTTTTAAATCTGAAATCTGGGCCTAAAATTAACACTATTGGCCAAAATTGACACTATTTTACGGGAATTTAGAAAACATGAAATCCGAACCTGGTTCGACCTTGGATTGTTTATCGATCGATTTAAAGAAAAGCACTCAAAAGCTGCTTTCAAAGAAGACCTTGATGCCTTCGACGGTCATCTAGAAACGGGCGGAATTGCTTTCATTACGTTTTACTTTGCCATCGACGGTATTACGGTTGAAACAGAAAAGTATGCCAAAACCTTCAAAAAGATCTACCCGAACATTCCTATTCATTATATCGCCGGAGAAATCAAACCCGAGGCGGATGAACTGATTCATAAAGATGCATTTAAGAAAGTGATCAAAGAAATGGACGGTTTCGATAACTGGGCATTGTATGATGATTTCTTTAAAATTAAAATGGAAAGGGGCAGCACAGAATATAATGCGCTTATTTTAAAGTTCTGGGATGAGGTATTGGTTCTGGTGGAAAAATTGGGCAGGTATATTGAAGAGAACAACATTACCTTACTTTATCTAATTAATGTTTGCTCCAATCCAGGTAATGTGTCTTTAGCGTTGGCGGCTGTCTTAATTTCTGAATACTTAGGCATCCCAGTGATTAGTAACAATCATGATTTTTATTGGGAAGGCGGCAACCGGGAAGTTGTCAGAAAAAAGAAAGGCTTGAAAAAAGGCCCCAGAGATTTTTTCTTTCATAACGCTCATGTAGGTGAGTTCTTTTCAGTGATCGACATGATCTATCCCTGGGAAAGCCGATCATGGTTGAATGTGAATATCAATAAGATACAACACACTCATCTAGTCAATAGCAAGGGGCACAATCCAGCAAATTCGGCGCTGATAGGAACCGCTGTAGATATGAAGCCGCATCAAATAAGCAGGAGAGACATCATCAAAGCGTTTTTGCAGATGGCCTCTATTTTTGCCCATAAAAAAGATACCATAACAGTGCATACGGTTGCGCATCATATTGAAAGCAAACGTTCATTGGAACCTATATTACTGGGGTATAAGACCATCAAGAAATTTGATTTCGTAAATAATAACATCGTTTTTTTACAGCCTACGCGGATTATAAGTAGAAAATCGATCGAACTTAATTTCCTATTGGTGAAACAGCTATTTGCCAATGCGGACTTCGCTAAGAAATTTCAGAACAATCCCCAACTCACCCTCTCTATATTGGTTTCTGGTCCTATTCCTCATGGCCAGCGAGACTATTACCAACATCTGTTAGAAGATTTTAAGGATTTTCTTGATGAAATTGAGGTTGAATTCAGGTCTAAAGTGCTCTTAGGGTTTTTCTTTAGTGAATTTGATAAGCACGAATTCAAAAAGAAATACAAGAAACCGCTTGATATTGAACAATTATACGGGGTTGCCTCACTCATACTGTTGCCAAGTCAGACGGAAGGCCGGGGGTTGCCTATCATAGAAGCTGCAGCATGCGGAACCCCGATATTTTGCAAACAATATGAACCCAGAGCAGTTTATGAAGAGGTAATTGGGTATCATCTGGATGAGTCGCAACGATTGAAGGTTCTTGAATTTAAAGGAAATAAAATTCCTAAAAAGCTGATCGCAGCAATAAGCGGTCATGTTTTTTATCCTCAAAACAGTATGGAGGATCTGGTGCATAATAGAAATGTAATACAACAGCGCTACAGCCTTGAGGCCCTGCGAAAGAATATGGAATACCTCCTTAGAAGGCTACATTCGCAACTAAATACCATTTCGGATGAAGAGAATAGTCGTGTGGTTGCCCTGCTGAAAAAATATAAGGAGATAGTCAACTTCGAAAACGAAGACCTTAATGCAATTATGGACAAAAGTAGCCGACATTTTTTACCCGGCTATGGCCGCTTATCATTTATGATCTATTTAAAATCTCTAATTGACCCGAGTTTTTTTAGAGTGGAAGAACAATTTTTTAGGGGAAGAGTCATGAAATATGCCCGGATGATGGAAAATGACCTACCTGACTTGCATAATACCGATCTGTCCAAGATCCATGACTATTACAATGCAGTCGACGATATTTTTAATTGCGTAGAAGGCGAAAGTGCCTTGAGACATGACCATTCCTTTGCATACAGGCATCGAAATAAAAAGTTATATAGCTATCAGGAATATACCTATCAGGAACTCACCGGATTGGTGAATATGATCTACAACGATGTTTTTAAGCCTAAGAAACGGATAGATCAAACTTTGGCTCCCCAGTTTTTTTCAGATTGGGAGCTGGCTTTGTTTCAATTGACCAACAGCAAGTTTTTGGGAATAGATAATCGTAAAATGCTTACGGAGAGACTTAAAGTCAATGTCCCCAAAGGGTATTTCCCGGGAAGGTATATTAAGCATGAGCTGGAATACTTTGTACTACAACCCATAAGGTCACAATTGAGGCTTTCTTTGGAAGAGGAACTCACACTTGAAATATTAAAGGCCAGAGGCCAGAAACTCCAGAAAGTATACATCTTCATTCATGAGCCAAGAATCACAAAATGGTTCTCAGGTGCTAATATAAAGGAATATCTTGAACGGGAAACTGAACCCGAACTCGGAATACTTTATAAAACGGGGGTGATTGAAATAATAGAATCCGAACAATGGTGCGAAGGCGTACATGTTCCTCAAATGGGTGTCAAGGCCATAAAAATACTACGAAAAATCAAAGAATCTGACGGCTTTTTGATTACCAATGGCGAGCATGCCTCTATGATGATGGATATTATTGAGATCGATCATTTTCACATCGGAAAGGCAAGACATAAAATGACCGCTAAAATTATGGGTATTCCAAAAGACAGCGGTTTTATTCAATTCGTTCCGGCAGGTGTACGAACGACCTTGGCCTACCCGACTCCGATTCAGACCTCCAAAGACTTTGACAATGCCCTGAAAAGCGAGCTTTACAGTGACCTAAAAAAGAAAATTGGAGAAAAAAAATTACTGAATATCATCTCTAAAGATGCTATTGAAAACGGAACACCCATCAATAGTCTCCTAGCACAATTGGCGCTAGAGATGAGTGGAAATAAAACCATAGAAAGCGTGAAATCTTCATTTGCCGGAGGTGTTTATGAAGATGGACTACCGTGGAGTGGTGTTTTAGCCGAAATCGACACGAAAAAACATTCCTGGAAATTCGCAGCTCACCTAGCTAATAAAAAACCAAAGAATGTTCCCGGACTTATCAAAGAGTATCAAAAGAAAAGTCATAACAAGAACAAGATAGAATTGGCCTGGAATGGAGGTTATATCCTGAACCCTGAATTGGTAGGTAAACTAGGATTACCAGAAACTTATATTGGCTCGCCCTTAGGGCTGCTAATTATGGATTACAACGTATTTTGTCCTCCCTTGTTCAATAAACCTGCATTTATTATCTATAAAGACGGCACCATAGATATAAGGAAAGTTAATTCTAGCGCAGGATTTAAAATTAAGGGAGTGAAAGAAGAAATGGTCTTTACCTCTGGCAACTATAATAAACATAGCTCATCTGAAGCCTGTTATTATGATCTATCATACGCCCAAGAAGAAATAAAGGGAAATGGTAACTTCATAATTAGAATAGCCGGAAATACGGTTAAGGAAATAATACAGACAAAGGCCAATGAGAATGTGAGTATTATCCCAGTGGGCATCACTTTATCGCTTCCTGCAAATTTATTCTCGGAAACACTATTCAGGGAAGGTAAAGCCTTGAATATTGATCTTTTGGAGCCTGAAAAAGATCCTTACCACTGGAAAGATATCTCGTATGCCATTGAAGCCGGGCCAATGTTAATAGAGAATGATACACTTGCAGTGGATATGGAAGAAGAAGGTTGGACGACTTCTAACTCCATAAAAACCCAGGCCGCGCGATTAGATTTTACCGACATGCGGGGACCTAAGATTGCCGTGGGTATTACCAAAAAGGGAAAACTTATGGTGCTCATGGTGAATGGCAGAATTAGAGAATCTGTGGGAGCAACCCATTTCGATATGGCCGACATTCTGTTAAAGTATGGGATGCACAAGGCCATGGGCTTCGATCCAGGTGGCAGTAGCACCCTTGTGGTAGATGGTAAAATCATGAACATTTCGCCTTATAATAAAAAATACGAAGAAGACATTTATTCTCTTCCTCCCGAACCACGCTTTGTTGCCAATGCTGTTATGGGATGGATTGAAAATGAGGTTTAAGGAATGTTAGCAAACTAACCTATTGCTTTTCAATTAATAGCACTAGTCATTTTAAAGCCTGAATAAATTTGTTTTTATAATTGAATTTAGGGAAACACAGAGCAATGGTCCAGTAAAAAAATATCATTTAACATTTCTGAAAAAACTGCATACTTGTTGACTTTCTTTATGCCCTTTACAAAAATATAGTCTATTACTTTGCGATTTTCAAACGGTCTATGGTCAAAACCGCTACTAGTCCAATTGGTAGCGCTAGTAGCTTAATTTTTCTATTCATCGTACCCAAATAAAAAGAACGTTATTCTAAAAGATTTTCTCGATTTCTTCCAAGGTTTTGTTCTTGGTTTCCGGGATGCGGTATTTTACAAAAAGGAAACATAAAACACACATACCGGCATATATCCAGAATGTACCATAGGATCCCAATGATTTATTTAAAATCGGAAAACTGTAGGTCAATAAAAAGCTAGCCAGCCATAAGGCAGTAGTAGTTAAAGACATCGCCGCTCCGCGAATACGATTTGGAAAAATTTCGGAAACCAATACCCAGAAAACCGGTGCCAAGGTCATCGCATAAACGGCTATCGCCATTACCACTAAAACCACCAAGGCAAAGCCTTCCAATTCCAAATAGTAGAACATACCGATACAGATGTACAATAAACAGAGACCAACGGATCCGAATAGCCACAGGCTACGTCGACCCCAGCGGTCGATTACCTGCATGGCAACCAGTGTAAATACTAGATTTACGACCCCCGTCAAAATAATATTAAATAATGCATCGCTCACGCCATAACCTGCACTCGTAAAAACCTCTTCTGCATAATTAAAAACTACATTGATACCACACCATTGTTGCAGAAAAGCCAGTACCAAACCTGTAATGACTACCTTTTTGTTCCTCCCTTCAAAGAGTTGACTTAATTTTAGTTTGGTATCATTTTCACTTAAACTCTCCTGTATTTCAAGTTGGGTTTGCTGGGCATAGGCATCCCCGCCAACAGCAGAAAGTACTTTTAAAGAGGCTTCCGGTTGTTTGTTTTTAGATAACCATCTCGGACTTTCCGGAATAAAGAAAATCAGACCAAAAAACAAAGTAGCAGGCACTAACTCTGCCCAGAACATCCATCGCCAGCCGCTTTGACCGTTCCATGAACTCAATATCATTTCGTTGGTCGCCCCTTCGGCCACGGGGTCTGCAATCACGTAGTTGATAATCTGCGCTGCCAAAATACCGATAACGATGGCCAATTGATTTAAGGAAACCAACCTGCCCCGATATATCGACGGAGATACTTCAGCTATGTACATTGGGGAAATGGTCGAAGCCAAGCCTATGCCTAATCCGCCTAGCACCCGAAATGCGATGAACACATTAAAATCGTTGAACCAACCCGTTCCGGCTGCGGACAAAATAAATAGAAAAGCGGCAATTGCCAAGGGCTTTTTACGCCCCAAGCGTTCGGTCATTCTTCCTGCAATAGCCGCACCGATAATACACCCGATCAAGGCACTACTCATAGCCCAGCCTTGCAGTGAAGGGGCATCGGCAATGTCAAAAAAGCGTTCATAAAATGGTTTTGCTCCCCCGATGACCACCCAATCGTACCCAAAAAGAAGTCCGCCCAAAGCGGATACAATTGAGATGGAAAAGATGTATTTGAAATTGAATTTGGTAGCCGTCATGGTTTGGTTCTTATTGGTTATTAATTGAACTCGTCTTGAGCTATTGTTTGATCAAACGCATCGCATGACCACCTCCCGGCGCCAATGCTAAAGTGATTTTCTCATCTCTCTTAATCATACGTTCGGTTATCGTATAGGTCTCTTGATTACTCATGTAGTGGGTGTCCATTTCATCTGCATAAAGAGTAGCCTTGTAAGTAGCCCCTTCTTCCAAAAATGAAAAATCCATAGTTACCGCTCTAGCCTCACGGTTGGTCAATGTGCCTATATACCAATTATCGCCTTTTCTACGACCTACCGAAACGAACTCGTCCAGCTGCCCATCCAAAACCTTGAGTTCATCAAAACTATCAGGGAGTGTTTTAATAAAATCAAACAAATTGGCCTTTTTAGTATATTCTTCGGGGGCATCAGGAATAACATGGATTCCACTAAAGAGTACCGCTAATTTGGCCGCCTCTGCGGCAACGGTTCCGGGAATCTTTTCAAAAACCCTATCCCGTGATTCCGCTCCCTCAAACCCAAACCATAAGTTGCACAAATCCAAAGGCCCGGCTATCATATTTATGAATACCTGATTTACAACAGTTTCTGGATAATACGATTTTTTGGCATCGCTCTGAGAATGTCCGTACTCCCTAGTTACCAAATTAGGCCATGTTCTGCGGTCACCGCTCGGGGCTACCGGGCCATCATGAAAATTTACCGTCAATTTATATTTTGCGCAAAGTTCTACTACCTTTCGGGTATACTGCACCTTTTCTTGTCCTTCGCTAGACATAAAACCATATTTTACTCCGGCAGCGCCCCAATCTCCGAACTGTTTCAAAATCTTCTCCAGACCGAATTTCTTCGCACCCACATCGTTCAAGTACAAAATAATACTTATGCCTTTTTCTTTGGCGTAAGCCATATTTTCCTCAATATTGATTTGATCATTGGCAGATGTCGGGTCGGCATCCTCCGCGAATTCCGGACCGTACCAATCGGCATCCATCAATAGATATTTGATATTATTCTCGGCTGCAAAATCAATAAAACGCTTATGCGATTTGGTATTTAGGCCGTAAGTAAAACCACCTTCCCCCTCATAGCCCCAAACACGCCAGTCCCAAACTGATTTTCCAGGTTGTATCCACGAAGGGTCTTCTATAGCACAGGGCGGATTTAAATTCACAAGTGTATTTGATTCTACCAAATCTCCGGCATCATCTCCCAATAATAGTACGCGCCATGAAGTCTGGGCCGACGCAATTCCTTTAGACTTCGGCATTTTACACTTTAAGGTCAGCTCGTTCAGTATTTTCTCCAAATTAAAATCGGCAAAATCATAAATGGCAGCCTCTAGTAGTGCCGCATATCCGTCTTCTCCCAAATCGATAACGGTTGGGGTATGTCCCGCCTTAGCAATTTCAATGGCCTTGGCGCTCGCATTATAATCCAAATGTTCCTTGTCTTTGGAGGGGCCCAAACTATCTGGCTCACTGATCGCTTTGGGATATTTACTCAATGGTGCCGGACCAAGGTTGTGATTTTCACCATTGGTCGCCCAATAGGTGTAGTCTTTTGCAAATGAAAATGATGTTTTATCATCCTTGATGGTAAATTCAGTAAGACCCTCTTGTTCGGGAAGCACATACCGAATGGCCACCCCATCATCATACAGGCGAATAACTACACCTATTTTGTATGAATCAGTGCCTGTTCCATTTAGCCAATAGGTACTTTCCTTATAATTGTCCCTAATTTTTGATGCTTTATCCCAAACAGGCTCCCATGTTGTGTCATTCTCATCGGTGATGGTCTCCAAAAGTTCGAATTCGTCATTTGACTTGCCTTGAAGTGCTAGGCCTAACGTGGATGGTTTCACTATGGCACGTCCGTTTTTATTAACCAAAAATTGTGGTTTTCCTTCTAACAATAAGAATTCCGTTTCAATAGCACCGTTAGGCGAATTTGTCAGCATTGGTTCGCTTTGCTTTTGGCACGCCTGATTAACCCATAAGACCGAAAGGCCAAGTAGCATATTTTTAAAATAAGATAGCTTCATTATTGATTTATTATAAGTTCTTACTTTTCTATTCTATAGGTTTTAAATGAATTGCCAATCCATTTTTAGCTAAAAGTTTATATTCAATAACTTCCCCTTTGTTTACCATTCTTTTTTCGATTGCCACTTTGGTAATGGAATTACTATTGATATCATCGGTATATAGAATGGCCTCATAAGTTTTTCCAGCCTCAAGAAAATCCAAAACAATACGAATCTCTTTTTCATTTTGACCGCTCAAAGCACCAACAAACCAATCACTTCCATTTTTGCGAGCGATGATGGCGTATTCTCCGGGATATCCCCCTAAAACCTTTGTATCGTCCCAGACCGTTGGTAGTGCATCGAACCAGGCCAATTCATCAACTTCCTCAATGAATGCGTTACTTCCGCCAGCACCGCCTGCTTCTGCCTTAGCACCCTTAGGCCTATCGTACCAGTATAAAAATTGCCAGGGACTATAAATACAAAGGGCTTTTGCCAACTGGGAAGCATTGGAACCCATTTTTTCGGTAACCCGTGAAGCAAAATAACAGTTGGTCTGATCGCCCGCACCCGCTATCATTCTAGTAAAAATGGTATTGATTACCATTTCATTGCCCGGAGATTCTTCATCGCCACGAATGCCTTCTTGTGTCATAAGATTCGGGTACGTGCGGGAAAAGCCCGTGGGCCGATACGAATCGTGAACATCTACCATTAATTCATTATCCGCCGCTTTACGAATAGCATCATGCAACCAAATTGTCCATTTTTGGGAGCCTACATTGACGAAGCCGTATTTGACACCGGATACACCCCATTTTTTTAGATGGGGCAGTACATCGTCCAACTGCTTTTCTAAAGACCTTCTGTTCACATAGAGTATCACTCCAATACCTTTACTACTTGCGTAGTCTATTACTTTCTGTAATTCCAACTCTTCTTTAGACCGCTTAGGGTCGACCGTAACAGTGGTAGCATCCGACGCGTCATCGTATTCATTTCCGTACCAGCCCGCATCAAACTCTATGTATTGTAAGTTGTGTTTTACCGCAAAATCTACACAAGCAAGTCCTGCTTCTGTGCCCAAAGTCAATTCGCGAATAATCTTTCCGGGCCTTATATAAGAGGTGTCTTCAATTTTATTCGGCTCGTTCAGATTAAGAACCAGATAATTATTCTCCAAGATTTGACCCGGAGTTTCCCCGGCCATTATAAAACGCCAAGGGGATGCTTTAACCGAATCGCCCAATACAACTTCACTACTCAGTCTGGACACCAAGGTACCGGGTTTTCCTGATTTTCCGCTGAACTGCATGCGTGCAAAATCTACCAAAGCAGCCTCCCCGATAGCTGTGAAAAGTGAATCCCCCAATTGCACCAAAAGAGGTCTCTCAGCTACTGAATCAATATCGGAAACGACCATTTTTTTTATCTCGCCTTGAGCTCTTTCAGAAACCCAAGCAGTGGCGTTGGCAGGTAATGCAAAAGCCGTGTTTTCTTTAGTTATGATTTTAGAACGCGTGTCATCCCTAAACTCATATCGAAATGCAACACCCTCATTATAAGACCTTAACCGAAGGTTATATGGGCTGCCTGAAAGCTTAACCAGAGCTTCGTTGTAGTTTTCAGGGTATTCGTTCTTTTCGCCATAGACCGGTTTCCAAGTAGTATTGACCGAATTGGTTTCAACAGTTTCTATTTTTGTGTTTTCGAAAGTTGGCACCCCCTCTTTCAAACTAAAACCTAAAATTGATGGAGCAATGATTTGTGTGCCTTTAAAGGTTACTCTATAGAATGGGCCCTTTTTTCCGTTCAACTCAAACACAATACTGTGGTGACCGTTGGGGCTTACTACCAAGACCGTGTTTTTTTCCTCAGTCGATTTACAGGATACATTAAGCAATAGCAGCAACAAAAAAACACCTAGCACTCGAGATTTTTTTTTGGTCATAGTATTTATATTAAATCTTCAGATTAAGGTTACTAAAAAACAGTTTTTATAAATCCCCACTTTCAAGTTTGCGGCATGGGCACGGCATTATGTTCATTAGCCCCAAAGTGGGTATTATCTGATTCTAAGACCTTTTGAAAGTATAAACTTGATTTTTCATTTGAGCCTGAAATCCCCTTATGGCCTAGGGCCAAAAGGTATTCACAATGCGTTTTGTTTTTTACATCGAGATCTTCTTCCCAAATCATCAAATCGGGCAACGATACGGCAAAGTAATCTATTTTCACCTTGTCATTCAGATGTTCATTTCCATAGGCAAGTAGCCTATTGAAACGAATCTTTGCTTCTTCCTGATTGCCTAATTTCATAAAGGCCAAGCCTTGGTAAAATATACTGTCTGGCGGTTGGTCATTATAGAACCAAACCGGCATCGGCTCACTTGCTCCTGAAATGGCATTTTGCCAATACGAACTGGCATTTTCGATCTCTCCAAGACCTTCTTGTGCAACACCAGACAAATAATCAATTTCATTTTCATGGGTGCCGGGCAGTTTTCCTTCGCCTAGATTATGCGGATAGTTTCTCGCTTTTTCCAAATAATCCCGTGCTTCTGAAAACTCCCTGTTTTCGATCGCCATTTTCGCCATACCAATGAGACTACCCGTATAGGCCTTGGTCACTTTGCCCTCGCCACCTTCCCAAGGATGAAATTGTCGCTGCATTATCCAGTCATATGCTTTGGCATATTCCTTTTCTAATATGAACAGGTATGCTTTTTCGATATACAAATCATCCCTTTCGGCAACCAAATCATTGTATTGCTCAAAAAGGTGGAAACGAAAGGCAACGGACATATTTTGTTTTTTATAGAGCTGGTCTAGCTCCATAAAAACACGGGCATCACCCCTATCTAGTTGGAAAGCTTTCTCTAAGGTTATTAAGGCGTTATCTGCATCATCTTGTTTGTTGAAATATGCCAATGCCAGATTTCTGAGTACGGTCGGAAAGGTATTCACTATGGAAACGGAAGTCTCCCAACACGAAATCGCATCTTCATATTGTTTGGCATCATACCAGAAATTACCCAAATAATAAGGCGCTTTATCCCCGCTCGGATTCAATTCCATAGCGCATTGCAGGGCCAAAACCGCCTCAAGTCGATTAGGAAAACAATACTCGGGATTGCATTTTTCGGCCTCTTTGAAAGTTGCCGACGCTTCTGAAGTTAAATGGTCATTCGATAAGAACCAACCCTTAAAATATAGTGCCATAGGATAGACCGAATCTTGCTGTCCAATACCTAAATCCAAAAGTTCAATGGCCTCGGGGAAAAATCCCGAATTGGCATAATCCAAAGCGATTTCAATATAGTTATGAATGTTATCACGCATAAGAGTTACCAACTTGGCTTTTGCCGATTTCTCCCCCATCAGGAAATTTTCAAAATACATTCCAAAATTAAAATGGTCAAGGGCCAGTGATTCTAGAATAAGCTTTTTAGCTTTTTGTTCTTCCCCAAGTTTTCGTAGTAGAGCCACTTTCAGATGGCGGGCTTTGTGGTTGTTCCAATTGCGTACCAAACTTCTTTCTACAGTATCCAAACCTTGATTCCAATTTTGGTTGATAGCATCCAGTTGGGAAATTTGAAAATAACCCGCATCCATAAAAGCAGCGTTCCAGACTGATTTATAAAAAGCATCGTAGGCTTCTTTGTTATTCCCTTGATAGCGAAACGATAGGCCTAAATTAAAAAGCGGCTCCCCATCATAAGGATTCGGATTTCTATTTACCTGCCGCCCAAAAGCCTTTGAAAAATAGGGCACGGCTTCGGCAAATTTTCCTTTTCGAAGCAACCAAAGTCCCATAGCGTTGTTGCAACGAATGTCATCGGGGTCACGACTTAAAGCCTCTTCGTAATAATCCAACGGATTATAGGTCGCATGCCGGTACTGCTCCAAATGTTGACCGTTCAAGAACAGTTCTTCGTTGGTTGAAATATCCTTTGGTTCTTTGGCAGGTCTTGCCACTTCCGGAATTTCTCTAGCCGTTTCTTTTTCAGGTTTCCAATCGATAAGTATTGTTCCTTTATTGGAAATTACCGAAACTCCATAGCGGTGCTTTTCTAATTTCGGGTCAATTTCGATTTCTTGTATTAAGGATATGCCCGGCGAAAAATCAAAAATATCTTCGTAAAAAACCTCATCGCCAGCGGTTAATTTGATTCTAGTATCGGGATAAATTCCCGTAGCATACACTTTTAAAATGGCTTTGTCCCCCTCAAACTCCAAATTCAGCATCGCATCTTTCGACGCGTTTTTCACCACCCCTAGATCTTGATAGGGCATAAAATATTGCGAAAACTGTTTTTCCTCGTAAGGCATCAACCAAGAGAAGTCAGGCTGATTGTCGGTATATACACCGCACATCAATTCGATATAAGGGCCGTTGGTGTCTGTTAGATTCCTATCCCAAGCTGTTCCGAAATCTCCATTGCCCCACGTCCATTGTTTTTTTCCAGGGGAAACGTGATGATTGGCCACATGTAGTAATCCGCCTTTGGTGTCATTTTCATATCCACCGACAAAATTATAATCTGAGGTAATCGCCATATAGGAAGTCGGAACAGGAATATTTTTATAACGGGAAATATCGGTTCCTGGAGCATAGTCAAACTTATAGTACTTTCCTTTTGCAATCGGAAACTCCGAAACATCACGTTTGCCGTGGTCAAAGACCGCATTCACATCTGGCGGAAAAACGGACTGATAATCATCATTTACCGCTACCGCAGGGTTCGCCCACCACAAAAAAGTTTGCGGCCTATCGGTTCGATTATATAGTTTTACTTTGATTTCTAAATAGGCCTTGTCAGGATGTAGCGTAAAACCCGTCATGCCCTTAGTACCGAGCATTCGCTCCATTTCGCTGCACCAAACGGTTTTGCTGCCATCTTCGTTTTCATCGATGCAAAAATCAACGGCATCATAGGTGCTTGGTCTGTGATGTTGTGGCCAGTTGAATTCGATGCCACCGGATATCCAAGGCCCCGTAAGACCAACTAGAGCAGGTTTTATGACTTCATTATAGTACACAAAATGGCGCTTTTTCATTTTATCATAGGCCATTTGAACACGACCGCCAAGTTCAGGCAGAATCATGATCTTGATAAAATCATTCTCCAAATAACAAGCCTGCCATTCTTTATCCACTTTTTCATCGGAAATCTTTTCGATTACAGGGTGCGGATAAACCTTACCACTACTCCCCTGATACACCCTTTTCTCCAAAAAGATTGGGTTCTTCTCGGGTTTCCCGATTTCATACGTTGGAATAACTACCTTTTCTGTCCAAACTTTTACATTCATGGTATTCGTTTCAATTTATAGGGCAAGCTTTTTAGAGTCGATTTTAAAAATAGGGATTTCTAATCTCAAAAAAATATACTTTATCATAGTTTCCTACAACCGCCACCCTTTACTCTAATGCAGCCAGTTTGAACAATTCGATGTTATCAATTCCATATCGCTCTTTCTCGTAATTGAAAGATAAATTATTCCACTAAAAGGAACTATGCTAGTACAAACAACTTAAGGTCAAATCTTGAATATATTTGCTAAAATAGTATATTATTATAATATTTGTGTAAATATCTAATTCGTTGGAAAATAAAAAGCCACTATATTATAAAGTATATGACTATCTGTTAAGTCGGATCGAGACAGAATATCGACCGGGAGATTTATTACCCACGCAATCAGAAATCGCAGCACAGACCCAAACCAGTTTAATTACTGTGAAAAGGGCCATAAAGGAGCTGGAGGCAAAAGGCTTTATCGAATCAAAAGCCGGTAAGGGCACTACCGTAAAAAAACCACAAATAGTAGACACGCATGTGGGCGTTTCCAGTTGGACGGATTCCATCATCGGCCTTGGAAAAACCCCAAGTACGGCTTGGACAAAAATAAATGTGCAAGTACCAAATGCTCTAGCGGTGTTGGCCCTAGGACTAAAAGCGCGTCAGAAAACTGTTCGCATCGACCGCTTACGACTAATAAATGCCCGGCCTATATGTTTGATGAAAAATGAAATTCCCGAACATTTGGTACCCGGATTGGCCAATACCTCCAAATTCAAAGAATCTGTATATACCTTTTTAAAAGAAAAGTATGATCTCGTTGGAGTTTCCGCAGATGAAGAGGTTTCCGCTCGCTCTGCAACCGACTATGAAATTGAAACATTACAGCTCATAACACCAATAGTTTTGGTCATTGAAAGAACATCATATTTGATTGATGAGACCCCTTTTGAAGTTTCCTCGATTATCGCTGCTGCAGATTCCTATGTTTATCGGTCACGCCAAATCAACAAAACGGCAGACACGGAAGTGCTCCAAAATTTACTAGCGGAAATCAGTTAAAAACAACCTAAAAGAACAACATGAGCCTAACATTTCCAGACCAACTCGACCGAATCAAAGAGGGTCTTAAAAAACAAGAAGATTTATTGGCCACAGTGTCCAGTTTCTATGCCGATGCCATTGAATCCGGAGGTTTGGTACATTTATACGCCAACGGGCATTCGCGCCAGTCCGTAGAGGAAACCGTGATACGCATGGGCGCTCTAACAGGGTTTCATCCTATTCTAGCGGATGCCATTATCACTTTTAATGACGTAACGGGTGCAAACGGAATACGTGTTGACCAATTCTACGAAAAGGTAGAAGGCATTGGTAAGATTCTTTTAAAGGAAATCCATTTCGGGCCAAAAGATGTTCTTGTCGTAATAACGGCGACTGGAACAACTGCCGCTGCAGTTGATATGGCCGTCGAATTCAGCAATCAATATCCAGACTTGAAAATCATTGGTATCGCCAGTGCTACACAATCGGCAAAAATTCCTCCGAGACATAGTGGTGGAAGAAATCTGATCCATGTGCTAGAAGATAATCCGAACGGGTATTTTATTGATAATTTGATGCCCAATGGGGATTTATCCGTAGAATTTGAAGGGCGAATGGACAAATACAATGTGTGCCCATTATCCACTGTAGGTGCGATTTCCGTAACCCAATGCTTGAACGAATTGACTATAAAGGAATTGGACAAAAGAGGCGTAAAACACCATGTATTAAGAAACATGCATATTGCCGACACCACCGATAATTATGACGAATGGCTTGACGATCAGCGCAAACGTTATGCGCTCGCAACCTATAATCCAAATCGGGTAATGCCCAAAGAATAATGAAGAACAAGGTTTGTATCATAACGGGTTCATCGGGCATCGCTGCGGAAACTATTAAAATGGTCTTGGCCCAAGGTGCGAAGGTATTTTACATTGGCCGCAATGCGGAAAGATGTCAAGACTTTCAAAACGATTTAAGAGTAGCGGGATACGATGCCGATTATGTGGTTGGTGATTTGGTAGACCCATTCGTTGCACCAGAATTAGTAAATGCATGTATTGAAAAACATGGGAGAATCGATGCCCTTTATAATGTCGCCGGCATCAGCGGAAGGCGTTTTGGCGATGGCCCTATTCACGAATGTACCGAAGAAGGTTGGGAAGTGACCATGACAACTAATGTCACCACCCAATACCGCATGTGCCGCGAAGTGGTACAACAAATGCTAAAACAAGATGTCGCCACCAACGGAATTCGCGGAACGATTCTAAACATGGCAAGTATTCTGGGAATTTCCCCAGAGCCCAAATTCTTTAGCACTATTGGGTATGCCACCGCAAAAGGTGCCATTATCAGCATGAGTACATCTATGGCCTCTAAATATGCCTTGGATAAGATTCGCGTCAATGTTATCGCTCCGGGTCTTGCCTTGACACGAATGAGCGCTAGAGCGTCGAAAGACAAAACTATTACCGATTTTATGAAAATCAAACAACCTTTAAAAGAGGGGGTCATGGACGCCGAAGATGTAGCCTCTGCTTCCTTGTTTTTATTGAGCGATCAAAGTAAAATGATAACGGGGGAAGTATTAAAAGTGGATGCCGGTTGGAGCATCTCGGGATAAAAATTTGATAAGCGCAAACATGCAAACATACAGCAAACAATTACCCATAGGAAATACCTACGACATTATCGTAGTCGGTTCAGGTTCAGCAGGCGCAACGGCCGCCATAGCTGCAGGAAGAACGGGCGTTAAGGCACTGCTATTAGAACGTTTGGGTTTTTTGGGAGGCACCAGTACCGCCGTTTTAGATACCTTTTATGGGTATTATACTCCGGGGGAACGTTCCACTAAAGTGGTGGGTGGCATTGCGAATGATGTAGTGGCCGGTTTGGAAAAATATAAGGCCGTTCTTGAACGCCCAAATTCTTTTGGGGCCGGAACGGGAGTGACCTATCACCCGGAATATTTAAAAGTGGTTTGGGAACAATTGGTAAAGAATGCAGGAGTAGAAATTTTGTTGAATGCTTGGGTGCAGGACACAGTTCTTGAAGGCAAAAAAGTGGTCGGTTTGGTCGTGGCTACCAAAAGCGGATTACAGTATATCAAATGCAAACAAATTGTCGATGCCACTGGAGATGCCGATATCTGCCACCAAGCAGGTTTTCCGTATGAATTGGCAGGTGCCATCGATCCCGCACAGACCTTGACAACAACCTTTAAAATGGTCAATGTCGATATGGCAAAACGAAAAACCGTCAGCAAACCAGAGGTAAATACGCTTATGGAAAAAGCGGCGGCCACGGGTAATTTCAACCTACCTAGAAAAGAAGGCAGCGACCATATAACGCCCGTTGACCATATGACGGCCACAATTATGACGCGATTATCCTCTTTTCAAAAAGATGCCAGCGGAAATGTGATAAACGCCGCGGATCCTAAGCTCTGGAGTGACGCCGAAATGGCAGGTCGTTTGCAGGCATTGGAATACATTCGGTTTTTAAAAGAATACGTTCCCGGGTATGAAAAATCGGAACTCTCGACTTTCGGCGTGCAAATCGGCGTACGTGAAACGCGGAGAGTACACGGTCATTATAGATTGACCGCTGAAGACGTTCTTGGAGCAAGGAAGTTCGATGACCAAATCGGACTTTGTGGCGCACCCATGGAAGACCATCACGATGGCGAAGGAGTACGTTGGCAATACATTCCGAAAAGTGAAACCGTGGGTATTCCATATAGAACCTTAGTACCATTGGAAAGCAGTAATATTTTGGTTGCCGGGCGTTGTTTTTCAGCAAACCATGTCGCCCAAAGTAGCGTCCGCTCCATGGCGCAATGCATGGTAATGGGCGAAGCAGCAGGTATTGCTGCTTCGATGGCATTTCAAAAGAATTGTGCTCCCATTGATTTGGATACTGATGAATTAAGAGGTATTCTAAGAAAGCAAGGGGCGATGATTGATTCTCCAAATTCATAATACTTATGAAAAACTACACTATAGCCTGTGACGTTGGCGGAACTCGAATAAAAGCTGGAATCATTGATTCCGATGGCAAATTACATCGCGCGGCCGAGGTGCCTTCGAAAGCACATTTAGGTGCCGATGCTATGTTTGAAGAGGTCAAAAAACTGATAGCCGAAAGAATGCCCTCCTCCGAAAACGGGGAAACGTGCTTAGGAATCGGATTAGGATTAACAGGTCCGGTAGATCCTAATTTGGGCGTGGTATTGCTCCCGGGTAAATTCGAAGGCTTGGAAGAGTTTCCCATTGTCCCAAAACTTCGTGAGGAATTTAAGCTGCCTGTTTTTGCTGAGAACGATGGCCGTTTGGCCGCCTATGCCGCAAAATACTATGGCAATGCAAGAGATGTAGATTGGGCCGTTATTTTGACCATTGGCACGGGAATCGGCTCGGGAGTCATCATCAACGGACAAATTCTGGTCGACCCCCATTTTAACTTTGGTATTCAAATGGGGCATCTGGTAATGGATGCTTCCAATAGTCAGTTTTGCCTCACTGGGAACCACGGTACTGGGGAAATTTTATGTTCGGCTACCGCTTTGGTAAATCAGGTCAAAACTACGATTCAACGTGGATTGCCATCGGTACTATCAGAACAATATTTTGATAATCCGTTCAGTATTGGTTTTAAAGAAATTACAGATGCTTGCCGTGAAGGCGACGAACTCTGCCTTCGTGAATTGGAAACGTGGAAAGAACATTTAGCTGTATTGCTCATTAACGCCACACATGCATATGGCCCACAAAAAATAATTTTAAGCGGGGGCGCTACTTTGGCCTCCGATTTGTTTTTGGCCGATGTTCAAGAAAAAGTAAATGCCAGGGTTTTTCGGTTTCCTAAAAATGAAGGTATACCTATAGAAATATCAACCATTACAGAACATGCAGGCGTTTATGGGGCGGCGGCCATGTTGAAAGAAAAATTGAAAGCCTTATGATAGAGTGGTTAAAATTAACATCCACAGAAATTAATAAGTTGGACAGAAGTATTCCGGTAATCGTTCCTTTAGGATTAGTAGAATCACACGGGCCACATTTGGCAACTAGTGTTGATATCGATACGGCCGAATATTTCAGTAAAGCCGTGGCAGAAAATACGGGAGCCATTTTGGTACCCTGCGTAGATTATGGCTTTGCCGACGAGATGCGCGAATACACCGGAACACTAGGGGTTAGCGTAGAAACGTTTATGCTGATTATCCATGATTTGGCCGACCGCTTTTGCCAACAAGGCTTTAAAAAAGTCATTTTTATTACGGGCCATGGAGCAAATAAAACGGCCTGTGAACTGGCCTTTTTCAAAATTTGGGAAAAGCATCCGGATTTTAAAGGTGTTTGTTGGAACTGGTGGAGTGATTGTGGTATTACGGGAATTCATCATGCCGATAAAGGCGAGACCGAAGTGGCAATGGCTGTAGGAACTTCATCAAAAATGGAAGCCGTACGTGATTTTGAGGTAAAGAAACCCTGGTATAAAATCCGTTCGCGCTATGAACTTGACGCCGAATCGGGAGGCATCAACGGAAAGCCAAGTGAAGCTGATTTGGAAAATGGCATAAAAATTCGGGATATGGCTGTCGAGATGCTAACGAAAAAAGTGGAGCGAGCATTTGAGAAACCTTAGCAAACAAACATGCCAGTAGGACAAATTTTGGTGTGAAGTGCTATGAGATTGATATCACATATTTAATCATTAAGCTGTTGGATGCTCTTGGCTATATTCGTTTAAAACCCCTTACAGTTAAGAACTGATTTTTACAAATTTATCTTCACACATAAAGTTTCAAATAGGTAGTATTACAGCTCAAATTAATCCTTTATTTAAACTTTGACGAGCTGTTGATAGGCCTTCAACGAAGTTGTTGTGTTGCGACTTTTTCAAACCCATTAATTGGTGTTCAAGACTTCCTATATAATAACGATCAATCCTTCATCTGGCGGAATAGCGCCCCGGCAAACATCGGGGTGAATAGCTGCCAATTCAGCTAAACCGTTGATACGCCTGAATTTAAGCCATGTTCTGGTTTTGCTTGCAGTTGTTGACAAGAACGCAGCGGTTTTTTGCTCAAAACCGTCGTGTCCCCAATCTTTTAAGCGTTTTTGAATGTGACTGGGAGCAAAGAAAAAAGTACTCCTTTCACGGAGTATTCCTTGTTGGGGTTTGGCATTTGTCCAATGTGTGAGTCCTACGTTAATAGTGAACTTCATGTTATCCCCCAAGCACGTATGCAATGCGGCCAGTATTTTGGTGTTGCCCGACATATCAACAATGACAGTTGGTATGTTAGCATCTACGCTAGTGACCTCATCATAGCTTATACATTGGTCATAAATGGCCAGGCTTTTGACTTTGGCAAGGTTATGGTCAGCGGTAATGCCGATAACGGTTGGTGAAGCTTCATCTGCTTGCAATGCATAACCTAAACCGGTACTTGTTTTGCTTGAAGCACTCAGAATAATAAGTTGTTTTGCCCCATACCAATCCGCTTCCTTTAAAGCATCCCATAAACAAAAAGAGGTGATGAGAAGTGGGAATAACAACATGCGCTCCTTATCAAATTCAGGCTGATAGTCCCCTTGTTTGTGCACTCTTTGATATAGATTATATCCTTTAGGTAATTTGGAACGATGTGTTGCACCATCTATAAAACACCTTTCAGTGATGACTACGGGTGTCATTTTCAAATATTTTGAAGGTGAAAAATAGCCAAAAAGACGCTCCCCGACCGGTATTTCCTCAGTTTTGGATGCTATGACATTGGCAAAGCCCCAAACAGGAATGACCCCCCAGCGGGCCGAGTTTTCACTCATGGGAGGAAAAAATTGCCAATACCCCATGGTATCTCCCGCTACGGCATAGGTAATGTTATTCGCGGAATAGGCGAAGGTATCTATCTGTACTAATATCTCTCCATTTTCCAAGTGAAACACTTCGTCTGGTGTCTCTACGATTCGATTTTTGAAGAGGACATCTTTGTTGACTTGTAGCTGAGGGTTTTTAATCGGTGCTTGCCTATTCGCATCCAGCGCTTTTTGAAATTGCTGTAGCTTTAGCATCGCGGGTATGCTATATGTTCTCAATGTATTCAAAATAGCCATCTTATCCGCATCGCTTTTGTCGGCATTTGCAGCCAATTTACTAAAACCGTCCAATCGATTATTTTTTATCCACTCGCGTAAAGTCTTATCCTGCGACCAGATAAACTGATTGACCATTTGAGCTTCCGTCATTCGAATCCAATCTGTGTCATGATTGGGTAAAGGCACTACTTGGCATAGCTTATTTTTGGTTGCCTCATCCTCATAGTTTGCCTCCACATAAGCTATGAGCGATGCACTAAAAACGGGCTGGTACGAACGTACGGTTTGAGGAGTTATCAAACCTCCTTCGAAAATGGTCTTGACATCTGATTGGGATATTGCGGATGCCGAACAATCTACATGAATGTGATTTATTGTCGTCTGAATTGTGTCGTTGTCCAATACAATTCGGTTTTTTTCAATGCGCTGAACACGACCTAGGCGGACCACATTTTTAATTTTCTGTAATTCCTGTAGTTCCAAAGGGCTGACAGTTGCCCCATGAAACATTTGAGGGCGAATTTTTTTGTCAATTCGTAATAACACTCCGGCTTCTTCAAGGCCATCGAAAATACCTTCAACTGAATCAGCTTTGGCAATCACCTTCACTTGGCTGGCCAAGGCACTGAAAGTAGTCTTAAAAAACGCTTCGGTAGGTTGAATGCTTTTTCGATTGATCAACCAAGCATCTCGAGAAACTAGCCAAGTAATCTTTTCAGGGCTCACTTTGTTTTCTAGCAACCATAGGCAAGCATCTATACTTGTTTTTCCGCCACCAACGATGATGTACTCCGCTGAGGCGATACTGGTATTCGGCAACCTATTTAAGGGTATGAACGAGACACCATTGGCAACGTCAAAATTAGGAGTGTGGGTAGCAGGAACACTTGTTTTTAGATACGTACAGTCAACTAGCTTTTTACGAATTTTTACTTTATGTTTTTCACCGGTATCTTCTGATTCAAATT
>CAZRIE010000071.1:0-22248 GCA_964600075.1 uncultured Flavobacteriaceae bacterium | reverse complement strand
AACTGAATTATTTTTGAACTTGCGCTTGACTCTTGAACTTGTATTTCACAAAGGATACTTCTCATGATAACCCACCATCAACTCTACGATTTTGCTGTAGCTCTTTACGCCTTCTTGCTGACGATTGGCCTTTAAAAAAGTGTCAAAAATAGATTTAAAAATAGGTTCGAACGGATTCGCATACTTTAGGTTGAATTCATAGAGTTCCCTATAATTCTCTTGAACTCCCAAATTGATTTTAGCGTACAACTCTTGAAATTTTTGTTCTTCAACGCGACGTATAGAACTCAGGCAATGACTCAAAGCGTATGCTGAAGCAGAGTATTGAAAATAAATATCTTCATTTTTCATAGTAACCAAATAGCCTATAAAATTGGTCTCGTTTTCTTTGGAGTAACCCACTTGATGTCCCACTTCGTGGCCACTGACTACCGGAAAACGAAAAACGGGTGTCAACGCATTCACTTGTGCCTCGTTGGTAAAGGGGTTCAGATATCCACCAATACCCAAATAACTAATTAGTGTACTAAATGTTGATTTTTTTAAACTGCGATGGTCGTATTCCAAAAATGGCAATTGTTCTTGTAGTTGTTCATATCCATTGACAGTTTTGTTAAAAATCTCTTTTCTGTCATAGGGCACTTGTACCATCAGCGTACTATCTCCAGTAATCTTTACTTGTAATCGGTTCGTTTTAAATATCAACTTTTCAGCGAGATCAATTACTTCTTGGCTGCTCACGCTATCGCGAATAGCGAAGTTTTGGGCAATTGGCTTTCGGTAGTAGTTTAGCCCCCATACCAAATTAAAAGTAAAATAGAAAACGGAAAGAACGACAACAACATTTCGTAGAAAACCAAAGGGAGCAGCTTTAATCTTCGACCAGTTTTTGAAAACGTAACGAAACGCTAAAATAATCAGTAGGGCATAGATAATTTCACCAACCGAAAAAGGAATCCACCCAAAAAGCAGTCTAAAAAATTGGCTGATTACCGGATAGATACCATTGCTATAATACGTTTCAACAATTTCAGGATTACTACCCAGCCAACCGACGAGTAGCAACTGGGGTAGTAAACTTAGGGCAATACCGTTTTTTAACTTGTTGTACAAGGAATATAATATTTAAGTGTCTCCCTGATCGTGGAATGACATCGTATCAAAATTAAACAAATATCACCCATACCAATTTTTGACTCCGTATTTTTGGGAAAAAATAACACCCTATGAACAAAGAAATCCGTCAATTACAACCAAAAATGATCTGGAACAAGTTTGCCGATCTGAACGCAGTACCCCGTCCTTCAAAAAAAGAGGAGCGGGTCATTCAGTTTATGATGGATTTCGGAAAATCACTCAACCTAGAAACCCTCAAAGATAACGTGGGTAATGTTATCATCCGAAAACCGGCTACTTTTGGTATGGAAGACAGAACGGTAGTGACCCTACAGTCACATCTTGATATGGTACATCAAAAAAACAATGATGTCAAGTTCGATTTTGATTCTCAAGGTATTGAAATGTATGTGGATAATGATTGGGTAAAAGCCAAAGGAACTACCCTTGGTTCCGATAACGGCATGGGCGTGGCCACAATTATGGCGCTTTTGTTGAGCACCGATATTCCCCATCCACCGCTGGAAGCACTCTTTACAGTCGACGAAGAAACGGGAATGACCGGAGCCATGGGGTTAGAGGGCGGCATCCTCAAAGGAAAAATACTATTGAACCTAGACACCGAAGAAGATGACGAATTGGATATTGGTTGCGCCGGTGGCATCGATGTGACTGCAACCAAGAAATACAAAGAGAAACCGGTACCGAAGGCAACGGCAGCCTATAAGGTTTACGTAGACGGACTTCAGGGTGGGCATAGCGGAATAGATATTCATAAGGGCCTGGGCAATGCCAACAAAATCATGAACCGTTTGCTGTACAATGCTTCAGTGAATTTTATGATGCGTATTTCCGAAATTGAAGGCGGTAGTTTACGTAATGCTATTCCTCGAGAAAGCGTAGCAAAAATGGTGGTACTCAAATCACGAACGGATGATTTTGAGAAATCTGTTCAAGAATGGGCAGAAACCTTCAAAGAAGAGCTGAAAGTTCAAGAACCCAACCTCAAAATTACCGTGGAAAAGTGCAGTGCGCCACCAACGGTAATGGGTATTGGGGCGCAAAAACGACTTTTGAAAGGTATCCATGCGGCGCATAATGGGGTCTATGCAATGAGTGCGGCAATTCCGGATCTAGTGGAAACATCCAATAATGTTGCACGCGTAGAAGTCAAGAACGGGAATATCAAGATTGGATGCCTAACACGATCATCTGTAGATTCCGCTAAAATAGACTTGGCGAACTCATTAAAATCTACTTTTGAACTTGCTCGGTTCAATGTGGATTTTGGTGGGAATTATCCGGGTTGGGCGCCGAATCCAGATTCGGCGATTCTGAAAGTTTCAGAAAAGATATATGAAGATTTGTTTGGTGAAAAACCAAAAGTTGCAGCCTGCCATGCCGGATTGGAATGTGGAATTCTAGGACAAAATTATCCCGATATAGACATGATAAGCTTCGGGCCTACAATCATGGGGGCACATTCTCCCGATGAACGGGTCAGCATTTCTTCCGTTCAGAAATTTTGGAAGTTCTTATTAGCTATATTGAAGGAAATACCAAAAGGCTAAAATTAAGAAAGGGTCCGTCTATCGACGGACCCTTTTTTTAAAGCCAAAATACAACGATTTCTAAACTTTTTGTAAGATAGTTTCTTCTGCCGCTTTCGGATTACGGCCATACTGGTTATCAAGATGATCACCTTCCGTACAGGCCAAGTATAGGTTATAGAAAGGTACGATGATGAACCACCCGCTTTTACCAACATCGTGCATTCTCCGTACGCTTACGGCAATACTCGGAATCAAAACTCCAAACGCATAGAGTACATAAATGAACATTAGCACCGGTGTCTCGGTTATATCGGCAATAATTTGTAGTCCGTACGAAATTAACATGTTGAATAAAAAGAACATCCAATATTCTTTTCTTCTGGCTCGACCTTCGAAACCGGCGTAATTCTGTAAAACTTTCAAATACCAATTCATAGGTTAAAGATTTGGGATTAATACTAAAGATAGGATTCAAGAACGTCGCTTTTCTGATTCTATTATTATTTTTAGACGAACTACATTATTGATGAAAGTGAGTATAAAACACAAAAAACCCGCCTTATGCGGGTTTTTTATCTATCAAAAACGAACTCTTTGATTATTACTCAGCAATACCTGTAATCTCTAGATCAAATACCAAATCGGCATTCGGAGGAATAGGGCCAGTGCCTTGTGGGCCATACCCTAGGTGTGCAGGAATAAATACACGCACCTTGTCCCCTACCTTCATATTCAACATTCCCTCTTTGAAACCTGCAATAATACGTGCATCGGGGCTATATTCCATGGCCATAGGTTCGTAAAGCCCACTTTGTTTTCTTCTTGCATCAAACTTGTTATGCTTGGTTGCTATTTCTTCGTAGTTACTGTCGAAAAGTGTACCGTCTTCTAAATATCCGGCATAGTGCACAAGAGCCTGACCACCGATTATAGGCTTAATACCTTCACCCTCTTTTAGGGTGAGTATTCTTAGGCCTGAAGGCAGTTCTTCGGCCTCTTCTTTTTGTTTTGGCAAAGCAGCAGCAAAATCGCTTTTCATCTTTTCAAATGCTGCAATTTTTGCCTTTTCCTCTGCAAAGTAATCCCTCATGACCTCAACGGCATCGAACTTTTTGGCCTCCTTGCCGTTGCGTATGATCTCGACCGTGTTCATGATCACATCGGTTATGGGCCTGTCTTTGGTAGTTGGGTCTTGCGAGATCTTTACATTGGCTATGGAATCTAATACCTCAAGACCTTCGATGACTTCTCCGAAAACGGTATGACAACTAATCCTTGGATTTTCACATTGTTTTAAAAACCCATTCTCATCATAACCGTCAAGAAATGGAGTAGCCTTATGGGTTATAAAGAATTGACTTCCATTTGTCGCAAAACCAGAATTAGCCATAGATAAAATTCCCTTTTTGTTATGTCTTAAAGAATCACTCAACTCATCCATAAACTTATAGCCGGGGTTTCCTCTTCCAGTTCCGGTAGGGTCACCGCCCTGAATCATAAAATCTTTCATAACCCTATGAAAAATAATACCATCATAATACCTTTTACCCTTCAAACTATCTGTAACAAATGGACTCTTGCCCTCTGCTAAGGAAACAAAATTAGCTACGGTTACAGGTGTTTTTTGATATTCGAACTTTACGATAATATTACCCTCGGAGGTATGTATGTCAGCAAAAAGACCATCGCCCAACTCGGCATATTGACTTTTGCAGCCAATCAGCAATGTGGTAAGGGCTATCAAATAATATACTTTTCTCATTTCGAAATTTTTATTTTTTTACTTCTTACTCGTTTTTTACGCTCAAGGAAGGTTCCTCTGATTTTTTTCAATTTTTAAAATAGACACTGTAGATTTTACGGGAACGTTGATTCCTATCTTCTTATTGTCTCCGTGATAGCCATAAGCTAACGAAGACGGAAAAAGAAAAGTTGCTGTCTCGCCTTCTTTGAGCAATTTTACACTATTCCTTAGGCCTCCAAACAGCTCTTGCTTATCCACCTTATATTTCAACATTCCGATATCTTCGTTGGAATAAATCGTATCGTTGTTAAAATTGACCATATTATAGGTCATCGTAACCAGATCATCAGGTTGCGGTTTATAAGCTGCATGTTGGTTCTTCACATCAAAATAGTACCACGATCCGCTTGCGCTATGGGTATACTCCTGCAGACTATCTTCTTTTATGATTTCTTGAATGGCTTTTTCCTCTTGGGCTAGAAGCTGTTTGCTTCGCTCAACGGATTGTTTAAAAAAGCTACCGGACTTCACTTCGACCGGTCTACGCGGCTCAGGACCACTGCAGCTTGAAAGCCCTATAAAACATAAAAGGCACGCTACATATTTCCTGGTAGTATTATTGTTATAACTCATTTATACAAATTCAAGCGAAAGTTCAAGTTCAAAAAAAACGGGAGTATTAGTTTAAATAGTAGTACGTCCAATTAAAAAGTTGAGAGGATAAAGTATTTACTATCTTGAAATAATACTTACGGCCCCCATAGCGTTTACCTTTGCCGAAATTCGTCTTTTTTCTATATTCTATATTCGTTCCTCTTATTTTATGGATTCAATTGGTCTTGATAATTTTTTAAAAGGGATTCAAAATGGGTCGCTGTTTCCAGTAACGAACGGTCGCTTTTACCTCCTGCCGCATTGTTGTGTCCTCCGCCTTCAAAATGACTCCTAGCAAATTCGTTTACCGAGAAATCACCTATAGAACGAAACGAAATCTTAATAATTCCTTCTTCTTTGTTCTCGATAAAAATGACCGCAAAGATAATACCTTCGAGTGTAAGACCATAATTGACGAAACCTTCGGTATCGCCCTTTTGAAATTCGTGGGCATCAAGTTCTTCTTGGCTTAAGGTAATGTATGCCGTTCGCAAATTCTTCAAGATGACCATGTTCTTGAGGGCACACCCTAAGAGATGTAATCTGCCCGGTGTATTGGTGTCGAAGACCCTATGATTTATTTTCGTAGCCTGAGCGCCCTTATCGATCAGTTCGGCCACAACACGGTGTGTTCGGCCAGTTGTCGATGAAAATTTAAAAGAGCCGGTATCGGTCATGATTCCTGTGTATAGGCAATCGGCCATCTCGTTAGTTATCTTATCGGTATCACCCAAGAATTCGATAAAATTATACACCATTTCGCAAGTAGAACTCATCGAAACATCCGAGTACATAATTTGGGCATAGTCGGATGGGGCCTGATGATGGTCGATCATTATAAAAGGTGCCGACAAGGCCTCCAAAACTGATTCCATTTGTCCGATTCTGCCAAGATGGTTAAAATCCAACGTGAAAATTAATGTAGCTGCTTCTATTTTGTTTTTGGCCTGAGAATTTTCTTTCTCAAAATTTAAGATATGTTCGTTACCGGACATCCATTTTAAGAATTTAGGATAATCGTTCGGTGTTACAATATTAGCTTCTTGGCCAGCATTTGTAAGATAATGCCATAGGGCAAGGGTTGATCCGATGGCATCACCATCAGGGTTTTTATGCGGTACGATTACGATTTTTTGCGGTTCGGAAAGTAGTCGTTTCACCGCTTTGATAGCCTCCAAATTCATGGGCGCAAAGATACAACTTAATAGCATAATCTTAAATCGCAATACCTTATTTTTGATTTAGCCACACAAAACCTAATACATGTATAAACATTGCTTCTATATTTTTTGTTTTATGCTCATTAAGGCATGTAAGACAAACAAGCAGACTACTACTTAAGGATGCATTATTGGAAACAGGTATTGACTTTCTATCCGATTTTACACTGGCCTTGGCTTCTTGCAACAAGCAAGAAAAACCAAATTTAATTTGGGACGATGTACTCGACACCCAACCCGACGTATGGGTCTGGGGCGGTGACAACATTTACACCGACACCAATAATATGCAACGCTTGCGAGCAATGTACGAAGCACAAAACCATGTTAAGGGTTATCAGCAATTGAAAAACAAGGCTATAGTAATCGGAACTTGGGACGACAATGACTATGGATTGAACGATGGCCCGGTTGAATTTGAATCTAAAAAGCAAAGCCAACAAGAGTTTCTCAGTTTTATGGGGATACCGGAGGATAGTCCAAAAAGAAAACAAGAAGGTGTATATGCATCCCATGATTATGATATGCCGGAAGGAATTATCAAAATTATTGTTCTTGAAACCCATTATTTCAGAACGGCACTTACGCCGGATACGAAAACCAAAAAACGAACAAAACCCAATTCTTATGGGGAGGGAACAATACTAGGAAATGACCAATGGCAGTGGCTAAGTGATGAATTGAACAGTTCAAAAGCGGATTTCAATATCATCGTAAGCAGCATTCAAGTACTGTCAAACGAACATGGCTTTGAAACTTGGGGAAATTTTCCTCATGAGGTCGATAAGCTGAAAAAAGTCATTACCGATTCTGGTGCTGAGAGCGTGATTATACTTTCTGGAGACCGCCATATTTCTGAATTTTCGAAGACAGAGGTGGTAGGCCTTTCTTACCCCTTAATCGATTTTACGAGCAGTGGGCTCACTCATGCCTATTCCGACTACAAAGGCGAACCAAATCCGTATCGGATTGGAGATGTAATATTTACCGAAAGTTTTGGTCTACTTCGTTTCAATTTAAAATCAAGACAGGTTCGATTTACCATGCTGGGAGATGGCAACGAACTGCTAGGCGAACTGAAACAAACCTATTAGTGAACTTGTATTAAGTATTTCTTTTACCTGCGATTTTCAATTTTTTCATCCCAATTTTGATTTTTTCCTGGACCGCAACTAAGGCTATGCTACTCAAAAAAGTCTTCATTAGGCCCCAAAGGCGGAAAATCTCGGTTCAAAACTAAAACTCAAGACTAGTTCAATAGTTGCCGATTATGGAATAAAGCGTATTTTTGCCCAAAATTTTTAAAATGACAACAAACAGAACATTTACGATGATAAAGCCCGATGCGGTTGAGAATGGCCATATCGGTGGTATTTTAGAGAAAATTACCTCCGCAGGTTTCAAAATCGTCGCCATGAAATATACACAACTGAGCAAAAGAGATGCCCAGGAATTTTATGCCGTGCACAAAGAACGTCCATTTTACGGTGAACTGGTCGGTTTTATGACCCGTGGGCCTATCGTATCCGCTATCTTGGAAAAAGATAATGCAGTTGAAGATTTTCGGGCACTTATCGGAGCGACCAATCCCGAAGAAGCAGCTGAAGGCACAATTAGAAAGTTATTTGCAACAGATATTGCCGAAAATGCGGTACACGGATCTGATAGTGATGAAAATGCCGCTATTGAAGGCTCTTTTCATTTTTCGGGTCGTGAAATTTATTAATATTCGAGATTTAAACCAAGACCTGTCAGCCTAATATTCTTAGGTTGACAGGTTTTTATCGTAGTACCAATTTCTTAATTAAGTCTTTGCCCAATTCTTCGTTGAGCATTGTAATTATTTTTGATTTACCCATACTTAGTTCCTCCCGAAGTACAGAAGACGATAATGCGACGAACAACGTATTACCCCGAAGTTCAATGGCCGTGGTATAATTGTTCACTCCATTGCCCATTAGGGCTGCCCAGGCTTCGCGTGCCTCGACCTTGTCCATACCTTTTTGTAAACGATTCTCCTTGATAAACTCTTTCAGAGCATCGCTCATGTTAAGGTTGTCGTTTTTTCGTTTTGCCATTATTCAGAAATAGAAATGGGTTCAAATCTTTTGTAAACATAGCGAACATCGTGTTCGTTTACTACGGAAAAGGTGTCAGAATTTAGCCGTACCAACTGCTCGGACCATTCACTGAGTTCTGTCTTATAAATGATGAAAAAGTTTCCGTCGATTTCAGAAATCAGGAAAGCTTCGGCATCATCGGAGGTTTGGTAAGTTCCGTTCAATTTGGGTTGTACTTTTTTTCGGAACCCCTTTAAACCTTCGAACTGAATGTAATCGACACTGGTATTCACATTATATTCTTTGGTTTTTCCATTTGAAAAAATGACCTTATTGATTTCCCAATAACCGCTTAACATTTCTAAATCATCTTTGGAAATACTATTTGTACATCCAAAGAAAAAAAAACAAAATCCTATTACAAAAATTATTTTCACGCGCTAATCAATTAAATAGTTGACCGAGGAAAAAGGTCAAGGGAATATATTAACCGCTCCTTCCTTAAATTTTTAAATTTTCCTTTTAGCAATTCACTTTTTAAATTCTTGACTTAGACTCTGTTTTGAAATATGAGATTAGAATTTATACATGTGATTTTTGATGCTATTTTAGGCAAAATTTCCTAGCATAGCCTTAGCTACGGTATAAAAATTTAACGAAGAATGGCGCAAAAAGGGGCATAAAAAAATAATTGACATATTTCAAAACAGCCTCTTAATTTACAACTTAAATATTCTATACGACTGATGTATTTGTTTCACCACATTTTCGGTGCGTTCGGCATGGGTATCGCTAATGAATATCTGGCCGAAATTCTCATTATCGACCAATGCTACGATATGCCCTACGCGGTGCTCATCTAGTTTATCAAAAATATCGTCCAATAATAAAATGGGAGTAGTTTTCGACTCTTCTTTGATAAAGTGAAACTGAGCAAATTTCAGGGCAATTAAAAATGATTTTTGCTGACCTTGACTACCGAATTTTTTAATGGGATGGCCTGCAATCTCAAAACCAAGATCATCTTTATGTATGCCAGCAGAAGTATATTGTAGCGCCCTATCTTTTTCAACACTATTTTCCAAAAGTGACAAGAGGCCTTCATGCAGCAATTTGCTTTCGTAAACTAGCGATACTTCTTCATTTCCTCCAGAAATAGCAATATACTGCTCTTTAAAAATAGGAATAAACGCTTCGAGAAAAGCGACACGTTTGTTAAAAATATCGGTGCCGTAGTCTTCCAATTGCGTGTTATAAACAGAAAGAGCGTCTTTATCGAACGTACGGTTTGCCGCAAAATATTTCAAAAGCGAGTTACGCTGGGCGAGCACTTTATGATATTTTATAAGATCTTGCAGATATTTCTTGTCCGATTGCGAAATGACCCCATCTATAAACTTACGGCGGGTATCGCTACCCTCTAGTATAAGGTCTCGGTCCGCCGGTGAAATAATGACAAGCGGTAATAATCCGATATGTTCGGAAAGTCTGTCATACGCTTTTCCATTGCGCTTGATGATTTTTTTTGTTCCACGTTTAAGGCTGCAAACGATTTTCTCTTCTCTTTCCTTTTTTTGGAATTCGCCATCAATCATAAAAAAATCTTCATTGTGTCGAATATTCTGCGTGGAAACGGGATTGAAGTAACTTTTTCCGAACGTGAGGTGATACACCGCATCGAGCACATTAGTCTTTCCTATCCCGTTCGGCCCAACAAGACAGTTGATCTTTTCGTCGAAATCAAAATTTTGTGAATCAAAGTTCTTGTAGTTGATAAGGGACAATTTCTTTAAAAACATGTGCCGTATTACCGATTTTAGTACTGATGCTAATGAAAACATCAAAAATAACGAATAAATACCCTTCGGGTTTTGGATAAAAACTTTATTTTTGCGCGACCTTTAAAAAAACAGGATGGCTACATATAAAAAGCGCGGATTCAAACCGAAGAATAAAGCGGAAGAGCAAGAATTAGCAGAGCAAGAAAGCGCAACAGCGGAGGTTTTTAGCACCTTAGACGAGAGTGCTTCCAAGACCGAGGCCTGGGTAGCAAAGAACCAAAACTATATTTTGGGCATCATTGGGGTTGTTGCAGTAGGCGTTTTGGGATATTTGGCCTATGTGCAGTTCGTCGAAAAACCCAAAGAAGCCAGTGCAGCGAATGAAATGTACTATCCGCAGCAGTATTTCGATCAAGCCTTAAGCAGTACTACGGCGAAAGATTCTCTATATAATCTAGCACTGAACGGTGCCGAAGGTAAATATGGGTTTTTAGATATCATTGACGAATACAGTGGTACCAAAGCTGCGAATCTGGCAAATTATTCCGCAGGAATGGCCTACTTGAACATGCAAAAGTACCAAGAAGCCATTTCCCATCTTGAAAAATTCAGCTCTGATGACGATATTTTGGGCGCTTTGGCCAAAGGAGGCCTAGGTGATGCCTTCATGCAACTCGGCCAACCTGAAGATGCACTGGCATTCTACGATAAGGCAATAGCACATAGCAAAAACGACTATACGGCCCCAAAATTTTTATACAAAGCCGGTGTTTCCGCTTTAGATTTGAACCAGAACGATAAGGCGCTACAATATTTTCAGCGCATAAAAGGCGAGTACGCTTCATCTGATGAGGCCCGTACCATCGATGCATTTATCGGAATGGCAAAAAGTTCGAACTAAGAAACTATCTAATGGCCACAGCCAACAAAAACTTATCGGTCTACGATAAAACAACGATCCCAAATGCGAAAGACCTTCGGTTTGGGATCGTTGTTTCTGAATGGAATTCTGAAATCACCGAGAGCCTATATTCGGGTGCTCTCGACACATTATTGGACTGTGGAGCACAAGAAAAAAATATTATACGTTGGGATGTTCCGGGTAGTTTTGAACTGACTTTTGGTTGTAAAAAACTGATTACCACTCGAGACGTAGATGCGGTCGTTGCCATCGGCAGTGTTATACAAGGTGAAACCAAACACTTCGATTTCGTTTGTAGTGCCACCGCCCAGGGCATCAAAAATTTAAATGTACAGTTCGATACGCCTGTAATTTTTTGTGTTCTTACCGACAACACCATACAACAGGCCCGCGAAAGAAGTGGTGGCAAACATGGTAATAAAGGTACAGAGGCCGCTATCGCCGCTATCAAAATGGCGATACTTGGAGCATAAATTCAAAAAAATCGAAATATCTAAGTCAAATTGCTAGCCTGAATACCGCAAAAAAGTAAACCTAAAATATTTTTAAATATTGTTCTTGGGTTCATTCAGACCTTTCGTAATATGAACTCGTTTAAACTTTTTCGCTTACTTTTAACTACTCTCCTCTTTTATAAATTCTTCTACCTTATACCTAGTAATTCCCGGACGGTATAGTTGTGTCTGAACTCAAGCTCTTGTTAACAAATTTTGGCATACTCAGTACGGCATATTTTTTGATTTTGAGTAACTTTGAAATTCATGGGAATGCTAAGCAAATTCACAAGACTAAGAGGAAACAAAAAGTTCGACTATTCGCCCCGTTACTTTGACGATAAGGGCGAGGGTAGTCCGTTCAAAATTGAACCAAAATTTGACAAATACCGTAGCACCCTAAATACACCTAGGGGCTTAAAAGGAAAGTTCGGTAATGCCATGGCAGAATCGCGACGCCAGGGCGACCGAAATCTCAAAATGCGAATGGTGGTCATTCTGGCCATTTTGGCCTTGATCGTACTTTACATCTTCGATTTTGACCTCTCTATATTCTTTCCGAAATAATGGCGGATATCATCAAACTATTACCGGACCATGTTGCCAACCAAATAGCAGCAGGTGAAGTAGTTCAACGTCCCGCTTCGGTGGTCAAAGAACTTCTTGAGAACGCCTTAGATGCTGGTGCGACGAGCATAAAACTGATTGTGAAAGATGGTGGAAAGGCCTTAATACAAGTCGTCGATGACGGTATCGGCATGAGTGCTACCGATGCACGATTGAGTTTTGAACGGCACGCCACTTCTAAAATACAGAAAGCGGAAGACCTTTTCAACCTGAATACCAAGGGCTTTCGCGGTGAGGCTTTGGCTTCGATTGCAGCCATTGCACATGTCGAGATGCAAACCAAACTCGAAACGGAAGAAGTTGGAACGCACCTGAAAATTGAAGGCAGCAAAGTTATTTTTCAAGAAGTAAGTGTTACGCCAAAAGGTACATCAATGTCCGTTAAAAATCTGTTTTTCAATATTCCGGCACGGCGTAATTTTCTGAAATCCAATCATGTAGAGTTGCGGCACATTACCGATGAATTTCATCGCTTGGCATTGGCGCATCCAAAAGTAGCTTTTCATTATTATAACAATGGCAGTGAGCTTTTTAATTTGCCCTCGGATAATTATAGAAAACGAATCGTTCATATTTTTGGCAAACGAACGAACCAAAAACTGGTTCCCGTAGAAGAAGAAACCCCCATGGTTCAAATCAAGGGGTTTATCACGAAACCTGAATTTGCAAAAAAGAGTCGTGGAGAGCAGTTTTTCTTTGTCAACAATCGGTTTATCAGAAGTCCGTATCTGCACCACGCCGTAGTTGCGGCCTTTGATGGTCTCATTAAATCTGACACTTATCCGGGGTATTTTCTCTACCTCGAGGTCGATCCGGCTTCCATAGATATTAATATCCATCCAACAAAGACAGAAGTTAAGTTCGACGATGAGCATACCTTATACGCTATTTTGCGGTCAGCCATAAAACATAGCTTGGGTCAATTCAATATCATTCCCGCTTTAGACTTTGAACACGACCCCAATTTACAAACACCCTACGGGTTTAAAAATAAATCGGCCGTACAACCACAAGTTAGTATAGATGCAGGCTTCAATCCCTTTCGGGAAATTCAGAACAATGGCAAAGGCGTACACATCTATAAAAAACAGAATAGCAAGGGCTGGGAAAGTCTTTATGTGGGTATGGAATCAAGAATGGGCAAAGACGATGTCTCGAACAGTATCAGTTATGAATCCGATACCATCACAGGCTCAATTTTCAAGGGAGAAAAGGAAATGCCCGAAGAAGTAGCGACCACCTTTCAAATACGCAGAAAGTATATTGTAACAACCATAAAATCAGGTATGGTCGTAATCGATCAGAGCCGCGCGCACCAGCGCGTGTTATACGAAAAGTTCTTAAAAAATAGCACGGTTAAAGATGCCATTAGCCAACAACTATTGTTTCCCTTAACTTTGCCCTTTTCGAATTCGGAAATCAATACGTTAAAAGAAATTAAAAGTATACTGCGCTCCATCGGGTTTATTTTTGAAAAACTAGATGGCGAGTCGATTACTGTTACGGGAGTGCCGCTATTGGTAGCTGAAAGCGAAGTAAGCATAATACTCGACCAATTGATTGCCGACTATCAGCAAGATATAAACGGTCAAAGTTTCTCGCAGACCGATATCCTATCGAAAACCTTGGCCAAAACTTTGGCTGTAAAGACGGGCGAAGTTCTCGACAGCCATTCGCAGTTGGCCCTGGTCAACGACCTTTTCGCTTGTACCGATGCAACTGTAAGTCCTTTTAACAAACCTATATACATTACCATTACTGAAAATGATATTGATAAAAAATTTATTTAGATGGGAAGACTGACCGAGGCGGTAAAACATTTGATTATAATAAACGTGTTGTTTTTTGTGGCGACTTCTATTTACAGCGACCAGATGTACCAGTGGTTTTCCCTTTGGTTTCCAAAAAACGAAAACTTTGAATTCTGGCAAATTTTCACCCATATGTTCATGCACGGTGGCTTTATGCACATTGCATTTAATATGTTTGCGCTATGGATGTTCGGAACACCCGTAGAACGAAGTTTAGGGAAAAACAGGTTTTTATTCCTATATTTTTCAGCAGGTTTGGGAGCGGTTCTTTTTCAAGTAGGTTCTTACTATTTCAACTACGCTGGAATATTGACAGAATTGACTAATACCGGATTAACAAGCGATCAAATAGTACAGATGTTCAGTTCTAATGAGCTCATAAGTGGTTTGACTGAAAATCAAATAGGACTACTAAAAGATGCGTTTCCCCGGTTTAATGATATTTTCTATGCTAGAATGGTCGGGGCATCTGGCTGTATTATGGGTATTTTGGCAGCATTCGGTATGATGAATCCTAACGCAGAACTTATGCTGATTTTTTTACCTATTCCTATTAAGGCGAAATATTTTATTCCCGGAATTATTCTTTTAGATGTAATTTCGGCTATTTCTGGACAATCCTTTTTTAGTCCAAGCAACACGGCCTACATGGCTCATGTCGGCGGTGCTGTTGTCGGCTTTTTTATAATGTGGTATTGGAAAAAAAATCAGTTTAATAATAAACGATGGAATTAAGATGGTGAACGGAGGATTACGATATCAATATGCAAGGCTGAGCGTTTCAGAAAAGCTCATTGCCATCAACGTTATCGTTTTTATCATAATGGGGTTGATATCCGCATTGATAGGCCCGAATATTGAGAATTGGTTTGCTCTTCCGAAGGACTTCTTCGATTTTATGGTGCAACCTTGGTCGTTGGTTACCTATTCGTTTTTACATGGGGGCATTTTTCATATACTGTGGAATATGTATATTCTCTATGTGGCGGGGCGTATTTTATTGAATCTCTTTGATGGCAAACGATTTTTGAACGTTTATTTTTTAGGAGTTATTTTAGGTGGACTATTATTTTTGCTGAGCTATAACATTTTCCCAACCCTCGTAGGGGTCAATACTTCATTGATAGGAGCTTCGGCCGGGGTAATGGCGGTACTTATCTTTGTTTGCACCTACATGCCCAATCAAGAGGTCCGCCTTATCTTTTTCAATGTAAAATTGTGGCAGATAGGGCTTTTTGTGGTCTTGATGAATTTAGTACAAATTCCTTTAGGAGATAACGTAGGTGGTAGTATCGCTCATCTAGGTGGTGCACTCTTGGGTTATGTATATGCCAGACAATTATATAACGGCACCGATATCGGTGAAGGCTTTTCCAAATTTGTAGATGGTCTGGTGAACCTATTCAAAAAAGGAGAGAAAAAAGCACCGATGAAAACAGTATACCGCAAACAGCGTAATACTACAAAAACTAAAGCGAATTATGACAAACAAAGTCATCAGAAAAAAATAGACGGCATACTTGATAAAATAAGCAAATCAGGCTACGATAGCCTATCAAAGGCTGAAAAAGACTTTTTGTTCAAAGCCGGTAAAGAAGATTAACACATGAAAGGACTTTCATTGTTCAACAAAATCGGGCTAACGATTAATATCTTTTTTGTTTTTCTATTACTGGCGGCCTGTGCTGTTCCCCATATATCCGTTGAGTATCTTTCCTTTTTATCGTTTTTGAGTTTGACCGTTCCCGTTCTGGTCGGTTTAAATCTGTTTTTTTTTCTCTATTGGGCCTTCCAAAGAAAAAAGCAGATGCGTTATTCCCTCTTTATACTTCTCTTCGGCTATTTTACTTTGGGGACTTTCATAAAACTAAAGTTCGGGAATAATAAATCTTTAAAAGAAGATTTGAAGGTGATGAGCTACAACGTACGTGGCTTCGATAAATGGGGCTTAGGTGGTTTGCCTAATGCCTTTAATGATATCAAATCATTGATTATCAAAGAAAAACCCGATATTATTTGTTTTCAAGAAGTCGGTTATAATATGAAAAAAGACTTTTTAAACTATCCGTACCATTATTTAAAGAAAATTCAGGGCGGTAAAAAAGTGCACTTGGGTATCTTTTCAAAATACCCTATTATTAAAACCGAAACGATACATTTTCCCAATAGTCAGAACAACGGTTCCTATGCTGATATTGTCTATAAAGAAGATACACTTCGCTTTTATAACCTTCATATGCAAGGGCTTGGAGTAAGCCCCGGTACAGGAGTTTTACGATCTAAGTCTTCCTATTGGTTGTTCAGAAGGGTTACCAAAGCTTTTAAGTGGCAACAGCGGCAGGCGAAAATGATAGCCGATCATAAAACTTTGAGTCCATATAAGACCATTTTATGCGGCGATTTCAACAATACGCAGTTTTCAAACGTATACCATATTCTCAAAGGAGATATGTTCGACACGTTCATTGAACATGGCGCAGGTTTGGGCAGGACCTTTGATTTTCTGAATATTCCGTTCCGTATTGATTTTATCTTTGCCGACGAAGCACTGGAGGTTACCTACCATAAAAACTACGATTTGAAATACTCCGACCACTTTCCGATAATGGCGTCATTTCGATTGAAGTAGCATCCAACAATCTATCGTATCTGCAAAAATATGGATTAGTAGTGCTAAGCCAAAAATACGGGTTTTCTTGAACAACAACAGAGCAACGTATAATGATATCGCCCAATAGCTATGTAAGGGATGAAAGCCAATACTGCACCGGTTAGGGTCAAAAATAGGGTCGGCAATCAGATGATCTACGTCGATAAGAATAGCCGCTAAAAGAATGACGACAATTTTCAACCGGTTATCTTTAAAGAAGAACAAACCGATTGCAATCGGAACCAAAAAATGTATACCGTAATGAACTATAAACCTAAGCATGTAAAAAGTCTAAATTTTGCTGCTTTAAATAACTTAATGCATTCGTGCCTTCGTTAAAAAGCAAATCTAAAACGCTCGTATTCGCTATAAAACCATGGCGGTCGCCGAAGACTTGTGCATAGGATTCTTGTTTTAGTTCAAAAGAACCCTTAGCAACGACCATCTTCCTAACATTCTTTAATCCATCTGGTTCTAGCTCAAACTTAGATGTTTTCTTTTCGGGCATTTCAGTCTGAAGGCATTCGCATACAGTCCTTATGGTCTGCAGGTTAAATGCCATTAGGCTTTCGTGTTCTTGCTCGTATAGAGGTGCGATATCATCTTCGTAAAATTCAAAAAACGGTGAGGTACGGTAAGCCGTCTGTAAGGTCCGCCAATGTTGGCGTTGCCAAGCGTATGAATTTTCGAGTAATACATCTTTATACTTTTGTCTGCCCTGCTTTCCGCCAACATGTTGAATAGGAATACTAAGCATATGCTTGCCTTGGTCCGTACAGATATAACAGCGGTTACGATACGTCTGTTTTTGGTAATTATCCGCGACCTCCCAGCAAATATCGTTCTGTGCCAATACAGCAAAGGTGGCAATGTTTGGAAAGTATGTTGGATGTATAAGAATTTTCAAGATAATTATTCGTTAATGGTTGCTCTAAAAGCTTAGAAGTATAATAGGAGAAATTCCAACTAAACATTAAGCATTTACGATTAAAATAATTCATGTAAATATTTGACCAAAATACGCACACCAACCACAAAAACCAATATTGCGGTCACCCTTTTAATATCTTTTGCGGTCAATCGCTTTAAAATTAGGCGAATACCAAATTGGCCCCCTTTCAGAACAGACATGACCAGAGCTATGGTTTCTTTCCAAGGAAGTTCCAACATATCAGCTTGAACAAGTCCCACCAATCCGGAAACGGAGTTGACCAATAAAAAAAACTGGCTAAAGCTGCTATTTTAATAGTTTTATTCCATCGCAAATGGTTTAGTACAGGAGTCAAAAAAATCCTGCCTCCATTTCCTACCAAACCTAAAAGCCACCCCATACCTCCACCCAGTAAATAGCTTAGTTACTTTGGGTAGGGTTTTATACGTTCTGCACTTTTTTTTATGGATACTGTCTGTCAAGCCAAAATATAGATGAGACCACCAACAAGCATCCCAATAAGATAAAGAAAATATGCTCTTCAAGGCGAAAAGATGCACCAATAAAAGCTAGAGGAATGCTCGTAATTACAAAGGGAAGAAAATCCCTTAATTTGGCATGACAGTTTTTAAAATAGAGATACGCACTACCTGAACCGACGACCAAATTACAAATCAAAGCGACGGAGCGGATTGCAAAAAAAAATCATCTAAAAAAAGGGTCAGCAGTGCCAAATAACTAGAACCTCCACCAAAACCTTTCGAAGAGTATATGGTGTTCACAATAAGGAAACTCATTTATATAGAAGTATTAGGTTTTCAATACTTGAAAGCGTGCTGGGTTGTTTGATTCATACATCCGGAGACATTGATCAACATAGCATCCGGACGAAAATCTCGAAGTTGGTCGATTGCCTTGGTACTGCGTACGCCCGATTGACAATTAAAATACAGTTCGCCTTCGAAAGGGATTTCCAATTTTCCAGTCCACCATGTGTCTCAAGAACTTTTTTGAAAGCTTTGGGAAGGTTGTCTTTTGAGAAGCCAACACCGATTGCGAAAGTTCTTTCTCACTTTTTATTTCCTTGGTATTTTTTTTTACAATTCGTAAGGCCAACAAAAGCCAGAAGAATAAGTATTCGTTGCATGGTCTTTACTTTTAGGTTTCGACCAATAGGTCTGACAACCGCTGTTTTATTTACATTTGCCGTATGCATGAAATTAAGCGAATCAGCAGCATTCAGAATTCTTTGGTCAAGAAAATAGTGCTTCTAAAGGAAAAATCGCGGGAGCGGAAAAAAACAGGCCTTTTTGTGTTGGAAGGCTATCGGGAGTTACAGCTTGCTTTAAAAGGGAAATTTCATATCGAGAACCTATTTTTTCAGCCAGACTTGATTTCGGGGGATAAAGTTTCGCAGCTTTTAAAGGAATATGAATCACGACCCGAAGTAATAGCAGTTACCAGAGAAGTCTATCAAAGATTGGCTTATCGGGAAACTACCGAGGGTCTTATTGCTGTGGCCAAAGGCAAATCGAACTCGTTGGACGAACTGCGAGTGGCTTCTAAAAATCCTTTAATCCTCGTGGCAGAAGCTCCTGAAAAACCAGGAAACATCGGTGCACTTTTACGCACTGCGGATGCCGCCCATTTGGATGCGGTCATCATTGCCAACCCCAAGACCGATTTGTATAATCCGAATATTATCCGTTCTAGCGTTGGTTGCGTCTTTACAAATACCATTGCGACTGGAAGTACTTCGGACATTATCACATTCTTAAAAAAAAATAACATTACTATCTTTTGCGCTGCCCTATCGGCCTCTAGAGATTATACAGAAAACAATTTCAAAAAATCTTCAGCAATCATTGTGGGAACTGAATCTACGGGACTTTCGAAAGAATGGCTTGAAAATTCTGACCAAAACATCATTATCCCCATGCAGGGCGAGATAGACTCGATGAACGTTTCGGTGTCGGCCGGTATTCTTATCTTTGAAGCGAAAAGGCAACGGGGTTTCTAGCCTGCCTTGCCGAACACACAGGTTTCTATTGTTTCAAGTTAGAAACAAATAAAACTTGAAACTTAATACAATAGAAACTGACAACCTTTCAAAGAACACCAAAAGACAACCTTAGATGAGCATACTTTTTTACGTCATAGTTAGTATTTTAATTGCACAATTTGTTCTAGAAACAACACTCGATTACCTCAACGCCAGACACTACAACGACTCTATACCCAAAGAGTTAAACGATGTTTTTGACAAAGAGGAATATCAAAAATCTCAAGCCTACAAAAAAACGAACTATCACTTCGGTATATTGACCTCGACCGTATCGTTAGTGCTTACCTTAGGGTTTCTATTTTTCGGTGGCTTCGAGTGGGTAGACCACATCGTTAGGAGTATCACCGAAAACACGATTTTAATGGCATTGTTCTTTTTTGGAATCATTATGATCGGTAACGACATCATCACTTTACCTTTTACGTATTATTCAACTTTTGTAATCGAAGAAAAATTCGGGTTTAATAAAACGACAAAAAAATTATTTTTTATCGACAAGTTAAAGGGTTGGCTAATGATGATGGTAATAGGTGGCGGCATTCTAGCGGTAATCATCTGGTTTTTTCAATTGGCCGGTACTAATTTTTGGATATACGCCTGGGCCTTGGTTGCCTTCTTCACCCTATTTATGAACTTGTTTTACAGTAAATTAATCGTTCCCCTGTTCAATAAGCAGACCCCCCTTGAAAATGGAAACTTGAAAACCAAAATCGAAGCTTACGCCAAGCATGTCGGTTTCGAGCTGAAAAACATTTTTGTCATCGACGGCTCTAAGCGGTCTACAAAAGCAAATGCGTATTTTTCAGGCTTTGGAAAGGAAAAACGGGTAACATTATACGACACGCTTATCAATGATTTGGATGAAGAAGAGATAGTAGCCGTATTGGCCCATGAGGTTGGCCACTATAAAAGGAAACATATTATTTTTAATCTGGTAGCATCTATTCTTTTAACAGGGCTCACCCTTTTCATTCTCTCCCTTTTCATTAATAATCCAGAAGTATCGTACGCCATCGGTGTTTCGCGCCCCAGTTTTCATGCGGCCTTGGTCGGCTTCGGTATTTTGTACAGTCCGATTTCGGAGATTACGGAACTGATTATGAATCACCTATCCCGAAAATTTGAATACCAGGCCGATGATTATGCCAAAGATACCTATGCGGGTCTTCCCCTGATAACATCCTTGAAAAAATTGTCAAAGAATAGCCTTAGCAATCTCACCCCTCATCCAGCCTACGTTTTTATGCACTACTCGCATCCGCCATTGATTGCTAGAATTCGGAATCTGCAATTTGACGATAGGCAATAAGCAGTTTAAAGTTTGGGGTTAAAGAGCCTGTCTAAATCGAATAATGGATAAGTTTTTTAAAACCGAAGATTATACTTCATTGGTCCTAAAGGGTAATATTTTTCCCTATTATGGTTGTTTTTGAGAGTTTTTCCGCTCTTTAGGGTCGGGAAAAGAAAAATCTGGCCTTCCAAGGCTTATCTATTATTCATGTTATTTTGCCAAATTTTCGAATTAGCACATTTCATGTCTAAGCCTCGTGTGATACCATTATTTTTCTTAATACTGCCAACTACTACTGCCAACTGAAATTCTAAAAACACGGGCATAATTTTTGTTGTACAAGAACAAAGATTGTTCTAATTTTATTTGAATATGATTCAGGGTACATTGGAAAAGGAAAACAAGGAAATTGCAAAGCAATATAAAGAATTGCTTCGCATCAGTTATCAGCATTTGTCCGATGACGATAAAACACTTATCCGCTCCGCATTTGAGGTTGCTGTAGATGCGCATAAAAAGCAGCGAAGAAAATCTGGAGAGGCATATGTTTTTCACCCCATAGCCGTGGCCAAAATCGTCGCTTCAGAAATCGGTCTCGATGCCGTTTCAATAGCGTCTGCATTGCTTCATGATGTAGTAGAAGATACCGATTACACTTTAGACGATATCGAACGCATGTTTGGTGAAACCGTGGCCCGTATCGTAGACGGCTTAACGAAAATAGCACACCTTAAAAAGGATATGAGCACCTCACAGCAGGCTGAAAATTTTCGTAAGATGTTGCTCACCTTGCATGATGACATTCGTGTAATCATTATCAAGATTGCCGATCGTTATCACAATATGCTTACCATGGATTCCATGCCGGAACACAAACAGGTTCAGATGGCATCGGAGACCCTCTATATTTATGCCCCTTTAGCACATCGTATCGGGCTATATAATATTAAGACCGATCTTGAAGATTTGAGCCTCAAGTACACCGAACCGAATGTTTACGAAGATATTAAAGGCAAAATTGAAGATTCGAAAGAAGAGCAACAAGCCTATATCGATGCCTTTTCCGGTACTATCGATAAGTCGCTAAAAGGGGAAGGACTCAATTATTACATTAAGGGGAGAATGAAATCTATTTTTTCCATCCGTAGAAAGATGAAGGCCCAAAATGTCGCCTTCGATGAAATTTACGACAAGTTTGCCCTCCGTATTATTTATAAATCTGATCGCGCAAACGAAAAGTTTTTGGCTTGGAAAATTTATTCTATAGTTACCGATCACTTTACGCCAAACCCTGTGCGTTTGCGCGATTGGATTTCTTCACCAAAATCT
>CAZRIE010000070.1:18205-22839 GCA_964600075.1 uncultured Flavobacteriaceae bacterium | reverse complement strand
AAGTTGCACTGTAGTGCTATCCCTTGGCTGCATTACCCGCCCAGGTTCATTGGGTATAATCTCAGCCTGTCGAAACAAGCACCCCTTTGAGATGGGGCAAAGATAGTTGGGCAGTTTTACATTTCATAACTAAAACCATTAAAAAATGTGTGAAACCATAATTCAATAATTAACGGTTCATTATAAACCCTATTTGCTTTATATACGTATTTTTAGTAGCGCCTATTGCAAAACATAGCTATGGTAAACGAATCGAAACAATCTAAAAATATATTTACACTAAAAATTGTAATCAGCTATTTAGTACTTGCACTTTTGACGGCTGCTGTCGGGTTATTTATTTACTCTGAAATAAAAACGTATGTTTCAACCGAAACGGTTGACAGGAATGATGATAAACTGCTAAAAACAAGTTCTCTGGCAACCAACCTTTACGAAGCCGAAAGTCTATCGAAATTAGCCTTACAAAGTAATACCAAAATCAACTTTGATGCCTACATGCTAAAAATCGATTCGATACAAATCGAAATCGACACGCTAAAACAATTGATGCTAGGCAGCCATCAAAAAGGTCTTTTGGATAGTCTTCAGGTGCTTTTAAAGCAGAAAATGGCCAATAATAATGAGCTGAGAAAGCTTAAGGTTAAAAGTTCTTCCAGCAACTCTCTGGACAAGGCTTTAAAGGAATTCGAAAAAATTGAAGAATCTTTCGGGAAGTTTTCTGCTGAAAATTTGTTCTCTAACTTTGACCAACTATCACCAAATGTGCAGCAATCACTTCGTGAATATGCAGAACTTATCAGCAATAATGCCCCAAACAATACTAATGGAACGGCTAATGCCGAGTATGTCGATTCGATAGTGAACGTTTCAAAAGCCATGTTGAGAAAAGCGAAATTAGACGATTCAAGGTCACAACGTTTTTTGGCGCAGAAAGAGATCGAAATGAACAGAAACGATCTCGAATTATCACAACAATTACGAAATATCGTTGCTGCCTTTGAGCAAGAGATAATAGCCAGCAGCTACAACAATAGCCTTGAGAAAGGGGAAACACTAAGAAGAACTACACGCATAGCGGGGCTAGCGGCACTTTTAGGATTTTTTATCGTCGGTATTTTTTCTTTTCTGATAACACGCGATTATTGGAAAGTTCAGACCTATAGGGTGCGTTTGGAGAAAGAAAAGAAATTTTCGGAGTCACTCTTAAAAAGTCGGGAACAACTAATCTCGACCGTAAGCCACGACCTTCGCACCCCTTTGAATACTATTAGTGGCTATTCGGAGCTTTTGGAAAGTACGGATCTATCGAAAAAACAAACGGGGTATATAAAAAAAGTGCAATCTGCTTCGGAGTATGTAGGCAATTTAGTCAATGGTCTATTGGATTTTTCAAAGTTGGAGGCCGGGAAATTGAATATTGAGAAAGTTCCCTTTATTCCTGCCCACCTCATACAAGAGACTGCGGAAAATCTACAGGCCCTAAATACAAATAAAAGATTACGGCTGGTATTGGATATTGCTCCCGAACTAGAACAAACTGTTTTAGGCGATCCTTTCAGAATTCGACAAATACTTACGAACTTACTGGGCAATGCCTTTAAGTTTACCGAACATGGCCGTATAAAAGTTTTAGCCAGTGTCGAGAAAGGAAAAGGGAACGGTATATTGACCAAAATAGCTGTATCCGATACCGGAATCGGAATTGCAAAGGGAAAGCAACATCTTATTTTCAAAGAATTTACGCAAGCCGATAGCAATACCGATAAGAAATTCGGAGGTCACGGTCTTGGCCTGACCATTTCGAAAAAACTGGCAGAACTGCTCAATGGTAACCTGACCCTTGAAAGTAAATTGGGCGAGGGCAGCACCTTTAGTCTTCAACTCCCCTTTGAAATTACAAAAGCGGTGCACGAAACCGACAAAGAAATGCCCTATATGGCGCCTAAACTGCGCATGTTGATCATTGATGACGATACCGCGCTTTTGCATATGTTACGGGAATTGACTGAAAGTATGGGTATTATCGCCCATACCTTTACCAATTTTCTCTCTATTGAAAAAGATTCCCACCTTGCATACGACATTGTTCTGACCGATATTCAGATGCCGCAAGTAACCGGTTTCGAAGTTCTTAAAAAGCTGCAATCCGGAGACTATACGCATTATAAAGACCAACCTATTATCGCTATGACCGGTCGAAGAGATTTGGGCCCAGAAGCTTACATCGGCGTAGGTTTTAACCAAGTCTTACAAAAACCCTTTTCTAGGGGCGAACTAATCGCGACTTTGAAATTAATGGGAATCGCTACGGAAAAAGCACCCAAAAAAGAGGATAATACCCTTATAGATAATGTACAAGAATCAAAACTATACAATCTTGATATTATCCATTCTTTCTTAGGCACAAATGAAGATGCCATTTATGAAGTACTGCAGACTTTTTTGAATGATACACACACGAACATGGGGCTATTAAAAGAAACAGTCGCATCGAAAGACTATACGCAGGTCAATCAGGTCGCTCACCGAATGTTACCGATGTTCAGGCAATTGAAAGTGACAACATGTGTTTCGATTTTAGAAAAAATGGAAGTCGCTACACCTGAAATTATGAATGAAAGTACTTTGACCAATTCGCTAGAACTGCTCAAAACGAATGTTTCGGTATTGGTATCAGAATTGGAAGGCCGATTGGCTACAAGTCCAGATTATAGTGGTTGATTTTGTTGTAAAGAGTCTTTCGGGTTACCTGTAGCAACTTGGCTGCTTTAGATTTATTGAAATTCGTTTTCTTTAGGGCCTTTATGATACGGTCTTTTTCGAATTCTGATTTTGAAAAGCTATCGGCCACCGATTCTTTTTCTTGGGGCTGTAAGACTTCCTTCGGAAGGGCTTCAATTTTGACCTCGTCTCCCGTAGTCAATAAAACCGCACGTTTTACCACATTTTGTAGTTCCCGAAGATTACCGGGCCAGCGGTATTGTTGAAAGGCTTCCCATACTTCGCTTGAAAATCCTTCTACATTTTTATCGAGGTTTGCATTCGCTTTCCCTAGAAAATTCTCTGCAAAGAGTACCAAATCTTCAAATCGGTCCTCTAAAGAAGGAATCTCAACAGAAAATTCATTTAACCTATGGTAGAGATCTTCGCGAAAACTTCCATTTTCAACGGCTTCGATCAAATCTTCATTAGTGGCGGTAATAATACGCACATCTACCTTGATTTCTTTTGTACTCCCAACCCTTTTGATTTTTCGCTCTTGTAGAGCGCGAAGCAATTGAATCTGATTTTCATAGGTGAGGTTACCTACTTCATCTAAAAACAAAGTACCCTTGTTAGCCGCTTCAAAGTTGCCCATTTTGTCTTCGATGGCCCCTGTAAAGCTACCTTTGATATGGCCAAAAAACTCGCTGGTGGCCAGTTCTTTGGGAATGGCACCGCAGTCCACGGCGATGAAATTGAAATCTCGACGCTTGCTAGTATCGTGTATTGCCTTGGCGGTCACTTCTTTTCCGGTTCCGCTTTCGCCGGTAATCAAAACGGACATATCTGTCGGGGCTACCAATTTTATATAATCATCCAATTTTTTTGATGCCTCGCTTATACCCTTTACGATTTTCTTATCATAACTGACATCGACCTTCTGTTGTTCTCTCTTTTGATTGCCGCTGTCTTCTAAAATTGGTTCGGTAATACCTATATCAGATTCTCTAGGCATCCCTGCCTTTAAAGCATTGTCAAGTACCATCACAATTTCATCGGGAGTAAAGGGCTTTGAAATATAATCAAATGCTCCTTTTTTCATGGCGTTTACTGCGGAGCCCACCTCCGCATAACCTGTCATTACTATAACTTGGGTCTTCGGGTTTACCTCTTTGATGTCTGTCAATAACTGTATACCATCGTAGTCGGGCAGGCGAAGATCGGTAAGTATAAGGTCGAAATCGGTTTTCTTGAACATTTCTTTTGCATCGGGCGCAGTGAAGCTAGTCTCTACTTCATAGCCGCGTTTGGTCAGAAACTTTTGAAGCATCTGGCAAAATGCTGCATCGTCTTCAATTATCAAGAGGTTTGGCATAAAGGCGTTCTTGTGTTCTGTATCTATCTACGTAAAAATACCACAAGAAAGCTGTTTCCTCTCCAAATTTTTCTTAAAAGATAGCTTGTCGTAACTCTCCAAAACAAAAAAAGGAACCGTTTTAAAACGGTTCCTTTCTTCAAATCTTTTGGGTACTATTCCCAAATCGATTGAGCTATTCTTACTGCTCTACCGAGTTACCTTCTTCATCAACGATAAGGGCACCAGAAGTTCCATCTTCTAAAGAAACTTCCAATTTGTACTGATTCTCCTCGTTTTTGTGCGCCTTGTTGATTGTAGCGCCAGGATAGTTAGTTTCGATCATCGTAGTAACTGCTTCGGGTACTTCTTCAAGAGTGATTTCAGCAAAGCTGTCTTGTGCGACTGTTTCAGTAGCTGCTTCTTGGGCATCTGTTGCTTGCTCTTCTTGTGCGAATGCTGTTAAACTTCCTAATGCAAATACGGCTGTGATAAATAATTTTTTCATGGTGTTCTAATTTTATATTTGTTGTTAAATGAATTCTTCTTACCTATTGAAAATATGATACCAATA
>CAZRIE010000070.1:0-18105 GCA_964600075.1 uncultured Flavobacteriaceae bacterium | reverse complement strand
TTGCTGTGTAGATGTGGGAAAAGCTTCACGAATCGGGTAATTATTGCACAGTTTCGGAGTTCTATGCTCTCTAACCATTTACCATGAATTCTAAAACATAGGATATATCAGACTTAAAAAAATCCTTGGAATCAGGAAAATAGATGAATGCAGTATGGTTCGGTGTACTATTTTTGAATTGACATTTCGTAGAAGAAAGCAAAGCCTTTGACCTGTCATTCTAACATATCACAAATCTGATGAGTTTGTACAACTAAACCGGAAATTTTCAGGAAAGACAATTGACCAATCGAAAATCGTTGACTCATCACTGATTACTTCACTATCGCTTATGATAAACTTAATGTCTTCAGCAAAAAAAGATAATCATTACTAAAATTCGATAGAAATTTCTATAAACATAGAAAGGGGCTGTGAAAACACAACCCCTTTCTGACCAAACCAACTTGATACAAAACAAATAACTCAAGTTATTTACATTTCGATCCAGTTACCGTTCTCGTCAGCGTATAAAGTACCAGAAGTGCCATCTTCAAGAGATACTTCTAACTTGTATTGCTTTGCTTCGTTCACATAAGCCTTATCGATAGATGCTGTAGGATAGTTTTTACCAACTGCAGCAGTTATTGATTCGGGTAATTCTTCTGCCGCAACCTCAGCAAAATCGTCTTGTGCCGCTACTGCTTCAGTTGCAGTTTCTTCCACTGCCGTTGCTGCTTCTTCTTCCTGTGCGAAAGCGGTAAGACTTCCTAAAGCGAATACTGCTGTAATAAATAGTTTTTTCATGATTTTCTAATTTAGAATTTAATTCGATTGTTAATTACATTGAAATAATGATACCAAAGTAGGTTTCGATTTTAACTTGCTGACCTACAATGGTATACTTATTTTCTCAAATCTGGGAACTGTGTAATTTTGGGTAGTTTGCTTTATAAGTTGTGTAAAATGTACACGAGAGCAAAATTTGGCGCCCAACTCTTCTTATCGTTCTGAGCCCTCTTCAATCGAGTTCAGTTTAGTTCTCCGCTCCAGTATTGTGACACTGCGTAGTGAACAATTTTTTTAGATAATTGTGAGTTCAAAAAAGAAGGGCCACGTTTCAATTCAAACACAATCAAGATTAGTATGGACAAAAAAAAGCCCCGTCAACCTTTCGGTAGACGGGGCTTTCTGTTACCGATCTAAACCGGTAAACTATAAACGCTTACCTTACATTTCTATCCAGTTACCTTCGGCATCAGCATATAATTCAGCTGTTTCACCATCTTCTTTGGCAACTTCTAGTTTGTATTGAGCTTCTTCGTTCAAATAAGCTTTAGCGATAGTAGCACCCGGATGAGCTGCCTCTAAGGCTTCAGTGATAGTAGCAGGAACTTCTTCCAAAGCTACTTCGTTGAAACTGTCTTGTACAGCTTCAGTTGCCTCTGTAGCGGCTTCTTGGGCCTCGTCGGCTACTTCTGTAGCAGCATCTTGAGACTCCTCGACTACTTCTTCAGTAGCTACTTCTTCTACTGCTGTTACTTCTTCTTGAGCAAAAGCAGTCATAGTTCCTAAAGACAATACTGCTGCAAACATTAAATTTTTCATTGTGAGTGTGTTAAAATTATTAATTATTTGTTTTGATAATCATTTTGGGTAATAGGAAAATAGTGCCAAGTGTAGATTGCCGCCGTTTATTTACGTAATAAACTGATTATCAAATGAATAAAAATTTTAAACCAAATCATAAAATGGGTAGCAGTGTGTAAAAAATAAAAAAGTGTGTAAGATTTATACACTTTTTGGGTAATTTAAATTTACATGAATCTCTTAGTGGCCCTTATTTCACTTGATGTGCAGGTCTTAAGAGATCGTTTACTGTTTTTACGGGATTAAAAGTTGACGAAGGCACTTCTACGAAAATGGTGTTCCAAAAGGCCATTGCGCCGTTCCATAGTCCCGGTAGTTCAAGCGCCTTCAATTCTCTACCTTCTTTTGTCTTTCCGGTAATGAAACCCTGTTTTGGGTCGACAAAATTCATCAAATTATATTTTTCACCTTCGTGGTTTCTTACCCCACATACCAAATCTACTGGATTAAAGTGAGTGGAATTTTTCAGAATATCGGCTTGTTCAGTTTTATCCATATCTATTTGAGCCGATTCAATGATCTGTAACGAAACATTGCCCTTTGCGTCTTTGATCCAAAACGGACCACCACCAGGTTCGCCCTCATTCTTTACCATACCACATATTCGTATGGGCCTATTGATTTTATCTTTTAAGACTTCGATTTGCTGACCGATACTAAAGCCAGAAAATTTAATGGAAAAACGGACGTTCAGTTCATGCTCCAAAAAATCTTTGATATCATTTAGTTGGTCGGCGTTCAAATTGTTGTCGACTAAAAGTTTTGCATAGGCAAATGCTTTTTCCTGTACCTCTAGCAATACGCCCGCCAATACTTTTTTACTGTCAGAGACATCACCTGCGAATCTTGGTACGGTCACATTATCGATATTCTTTATAAATATGATGTCGGCTTCCTGTTCATTCAAATTTTCAATAAGTGCTCCGTGGCCGCCAGGTCGAAACAATACAGATCCGTCGCTATTGCGAAAAGGTTTGTTCTGCATATCCACCGCAATCGTGTCGCTAGAGGATTTTTGATAGGAATAGCTTACTTTAAAAGAGGTCTGTGCAGCAGTTGAAACTCTATCTTTAATCGTACCAAGTTCGCTATTGAACATTTCACCATGCTGTTCTGAAATAGTAAAGTGAAGTTCTGCGGTATCACCTGACTTAGCATAAACAGATGCTTCTTTCAAATGCTCTTCAAAAGGAGTAGCGGTATGATTGCCATAATTGTGGAAGGGCAATAACCCCTTTGGAAAAAAACCATAGTTCAATGCATCTTCAGACATCATCTCCTTAACAAAGAGAAACACCTCTTCGTCTTTTGAAGAAGCTTTACCTGAAATTCTTTGCCTAACAAGCTTACAAAAAGCAAAATCGGTAAGGCCTTCGGAAAAGGTCTTTATGGCCCCATCATTAGTTCTGTCGAAATAGCTATCAAGGCTTTCTGCGGATGGGTCATAGTTATCCAAAAAATTGAACAAGGCCTTGAACATACGCGATGCCGCCCCTGAAGCGGGCACGAACTTCAAAAGTATCAGCCCATTTTGTGAAGCATTGAATCTCTCAATCAATTCCTTTTCTTCGCCTTGCGTAAACTTTGAAATTCCCTCGCCTACCGTTACGGCCTTTTCAAGTCGCACGAAGGGAATACCTTCTTTAAAGGTCTCAATTTGGTCGTGTACTTTTTTTTCGGAAATTCCTTTTTCGGAAAGTAATGTCAAGTCGTTTTCTGTAAGTATCATAATTGATGTGTCTAATTCAAGTTCAAAGTTTTGGTGTTTGGCTTTTAAAAAATAAAATCGGAATTCTTACTTCTTAACTTTGGTGTTTCGCATTCCTTTTTCAATCAGCTTATCAATATTCGCAATAGCCGTGGCCAAGCGGTTTTTTTTATCACCTTTCAAGATAATAAAATTACGATTATATCGCTCTAAGGTTTCCTTGAAATATGCGAACATTCTTTTTCTTTCATTGGGTTTGTCACGAAGGTCGTCACCAACCCAGGGAATGTCGATATAGGTCAAGAGATATAGGTCGTACGAATTCCGCAGAGCGTATTTTTCTAAAAGCGGGTTACAATGGCCTACGTAATATGCCTCGGAATATACTTTGGTTTCCAACAGGTCGGTATCGCAAATGAGAACATTCATAGCTTTTTTGGTTAGCGCGTTCTCCAGCTTCATTTGTCCTTCGGCAATTGGCAGCAGGTCTTCGGGCTCACAGGTCTTGCGTTCGTCGTTCCATTTATTTTGTAGATACTCCCTCGCATATTCAGGTGCCCAAACAGTATTGTAATGTCTGGCCAACTGCTCCGACAACGTTGTCTTGCCCGTTGATTCCGGACCGAACAAAACTATCTTAATGATATCTGAGGGTTCTTGTCTAAACTTTTCTTCCATGCGAAATAGGCCTGAACGGCCAAAACGGTAAATATAATATATTGTAGGGAGAGCATGCCCCAGCCACGGTATGCATATAATGGAATTGTTATGAGGTCGGCAAATATCCAAAGTGTCCAGTTCTCCAATTTTTTAAGTGCCATGTACCACATGGCCGTAAAAAATATGCCCGAGGTAAAAATATCGACATAGTTTGATGTTTCTACTTTGTAACCGAAAACTTTGTAGAGCACATAATTTATACACATAGTTGCCAAGAACAGGCCTATTCCGATTAATTTTTCCTTTACGCTAGTCCTAGAAATTTGCACAACATTCTTGTCGTTCTTTTTCCGAGACCAATTCCACCACCCGTAGATACTCATTGCCGACCAATAAAAATTCATCATCATATCACCAAGCAATCCATCCTTATAAAAAAGATATACGGTAATTACCGTTGCGATTAAACCTGTTGGGTATACTAGAATATTTTCTTTTTTGGCATACCAGACGCTTAGTATTCCGGTAACGAATACAATGGCCTCCAGAACTATGGTGTACAGTTCCTTACCTCGATAGCTATCTAGGAAAAAATCAAAAATGTGGCTCATATGCGCTGCGATCTGATTTTACCACTTTCATGAACAATAACCCCTTATCCATTAGTTCAAAGGCTTCTTTGATTTCGTTTTTCAATAGGTTCATCACGGCATCATAGTCGCCAAAGACCTGAGTGCTTAACGGATTCTCTAAAATGGTGAGGCCCGAAGCGCGAAGCTTTTTAATAAAATTGATGATATGCTCCTCGAAGTCGTCTTGAAGGGGCGAAAAGGTAAGTTCTACTGATATGTTCATTGATAAAGGTTAAGGGTTAAAAACTATAAAATGGAATTTGAAATTCTTCTGCTTTTTACCTTCTAACCGCATACACGCAAGTAAAGTTCTCAAATTCTAAGAATTCGATCTCATAAAAAGACGAAGCGCCTTGGTATAAAATCTCAGCAGTGGTAGCAGATTCATCTAATGCAAAATCCTTTACAATAATATGGTGTATAAAACTGAGTCCCGGTTCGGCATAGATTTTATAGAGCGATTCTTTACAGCCCCAGACAATCGTCAATTTACGTATCAGGGCATCGGTGTTGGCGATGGTACGATATTCTTCGATTGGAGTGAACTTGTGCGCAATTCGCAAAATTTTATCACGCTGCTTTTCGATATCGATACCAACTTCTTCAGTTTCGCCGACGATGATTCCCGTAAAATTATTTGAATGCGTAATCGAAATCTTTTTGCCATCCTTCAGGTGTGGTTTCCCAACTTCGTCGTAGTAGAGGTCGGCATCGACATAACCAGCCTCGGCCATTAAATGTCTTATACTCAGAAAAGCCCTGCGGTGCAATTCCGATTTCATGCCATCCATACGAGTTTGGCAATGCGCAGTTAAGGCAATACCCTTAGAAAGTTCTGACTCCGATTCGGTGACCTTCCAAATATAAACCCTGATCGAGGGGCGTATCGTTAATGTCTTGTAAAGAGGCATGGGTTTATGTACTGTTTTTGTAACTTCGCATCCACAAAAAGCAAATTATCTGCGTTTCACGAAAGTAAAAAATAAAAAGAATATGAGCACCGAAACTGTTTCTTATGTACCGTACAAAGTAAAAGATATTTCCTTGGCAGATTGGGGAAGAAAAGAAATCGAACTGGCTGAGGCCGAAATGCCCGGATTGATGGCTCTCCGTAAAGAATATGGAAATGAGCAGCCCTTAAAAGGCGCACGTATTGCCGGATGCCTTCATATGACCATACAGACCGCTGTTCTCATAGAAACGTTGGTGGCGCTTGGTGCCGAAGTTACTTGGAGTTCGTGTAATATTTTTTCTACCCAAGACCATGCTGCTGCGGCTATTGCCGCTGCAGGCATTCCTGTTTATGCATGGAAGGGCATGAACGAAGAAGAATTCAACTGGTGTATCGAACAAACGTTGTTTTTCGGTGAAGACCGCGAACCATTGAACATGATTTTGGACGATGGTGGCGATTTAACGAATATGGTTTTAGATGATTATCCCGAATTGGCCTCTGCAATCAAAGGCCTTTCTGAAGAAACCACTACAGGGGTTCACCGTTTGTACGAACGCGTCAAGAACGGAACACTTCCCATGCCTGCTATCAACGTAAACGATTCGGTAACCAAATCAAAATTTGATAACAAATATGGATGTCGTGAAAGTGCTGTAGATGCGATTCGTCGTGCTACCGATACTATGCTTGCCGGAAAAAGAATAGTGGTCGCCGGATACGGTGATGTCGGTAAAGGTACTGCCTTATCTTTCAAGGGAGCGGGTGCTATTGTAACCGTTACCGAAATCGACCCGATTTGTGCCCTACAGGCCTGTATGGACGGTTATGAAGTGAAAAAATTGGAAACTGTTGTCGGCAATGCCGATATAATTATCACCACCACGGGAAACAAAGACATTATTCGCCCCGAACATTTTAAGGCAATGAAAGACAAAGCGATTGTGTGTAATATCGGACATTTCGATAATGAAATCGATATGGCGTGGTTGAACGGCACCTATGGCAATACCAAAGATGAAATCAAGCCTCAAGTCGATAAATATACTATTGATGGCAAAGACATTATCCTTTTGGCCGAAGGTCGATTGGTAAATTTAGGATGTGCTACAGGTCACCCGAGTTTTGTGATGAGCAACTCGTTTACCAACCAGACTTTAGCACAGATTGAACTTTGGAAAAACAGCGATAATTATAAAAACGAGGTCTATATGTTGCCCAAATATCTTGACGAAAAAGTAGCGGCTTTACACCTATCACGTTTGGGCGCAGAACTTACCGAGTTAAAACAAGAGCAGGCGGAGTATATAGGGGTAACGGTAAAAGGGCCTTTTAAGCCAGAGTATTATCGGTATTAATAGACATTAAAAAAGCACGTTTTTCAATAATAATCAAAACCCTCGCAGTGATGTGGGGGTTTTGATTATTTAAATAGCCTCTTGAACTTTATTATAGACTATGCCGAACCGGAAGGTGTATACCGGCTCATTTCTTCACCGATTTTCAAAAGATCGTTCACCTCTTCTTCGGTAAAATCATATGGAACGGGTTTCGCGATACCCAGAGTGCCAAATAAGGTGCCATCAAGCATCATTGGCAAAGCTATCGAACCTTCTACCTTGGTTTCTTTGGCAGCTGGGCGGGCAACTCCGGAGCTATCCGTTTGTAGGTTGCACATTTCTACCGGTTCGCGACGTTCTGCCGCAATGCCGGCCATACCCTTTCCAATGGGAATCTCCGATAGTTTCGGAATTAAAAATGGCGGAATACCGATTTGGGCCTTTAACTTCAATAAAGATGTTTTTGCCTCCAAAAAATGGATGGTACCCGTTGTGCAATCAAAGGATGAAATAATCTCGGAAAGCACTTCTTCCCAGTTAATAGTTGTCCGCTTTAAAGAAGCATATATCTTCTCTAGTTTTGATTCATTTTTTTCATTCATAACCTTACTGTTTAATCCAATCCGTTTAATCTTATAATCGATTGATATCTGGTTTCTTTATCCTGAAAGAGACATCGAAACGAAACATAATATTGGTTCTTTAGGGATTCCATACCTAGACACCTTCAGCTAAAGCATCTGAAGTATATCAATCGTTGTTGGAGCTTAACTGGTTGTATTTCACCATTAGCTCCCTATACCTTTCCGAATCCTCTTTTGAGTGGTTCCCAAAATCGTCGATAATAGTGTGCTGAATGTTGTTGGCCTTTAAAAAAATGGAAACTCTCTCCAATTTTTCAGGCGTACCCTTAATTTCAATTTTAGCCATTTTTTAATCGTTTATTTGGTTTTAATTCTTTGAGGTCCCGGTTATTCCTTTTAACCTTATTCTCTCCATATTATGTATTCGATTTTCCAATCTTTTAGTTGTGCTTCTGTAAATTCTATTTCTTCCACATCGATAGTGTCATCAATCAGCGCATCTCCAAAAATCTCGTAGAAAATATGTGAGTTTTCAATATAAGCAAAGGTATGCTGATGATAATTGGTATATGTCTTGATTTCACCACCTCTCAACTTCTTGATTTTTTGATACCCGTCACCGACCCTTAACCCATATTCGTCCTTTGCCATCGCGTCTTGAATGTATACTTCATTTAATTTCAAACTGTCTTCGTAATCCATTGAAAAATAACCCAACTCCTTGTCCCCTCTTTTTAAAGCGTATAGCGGAAAATCCGGTCCATCTTGTTGCCCCATCTCTTTTACGATCGTAAATGTTTTAAAAGACTGTTTTAATTCGTCTAACATTTCCCGTTTGGGAAAAGGGAGTGGTATATTCCCGATACGATCCTCGTAAATAGTAATACTATCTTTTTTTTCCTTATTTGTTTTTTCTGACTGATCTTCTATTTGTATTTCAATTTCTTTTTCGGAAGGGCCTAACGCATTTTTTTTCGGTTCTCTGCCGCAGGAGAAAAAAAGATAACCGACAATAAAAACCATAATTATATTTTCCTTCGATTTCATGTGAAACACCTATTGCGATAATAATGTGTTGAAATATACCACATTCTTTGAATACGTTCTTATGGTTTTATATGGTTTGTCATCCTATTTTCCCAGCTGTACGGCCCGCTGCATTGCCTTATATCTTTTATTCCATAACACCATGTCCTTATTAAGGTGGTCATCGATATGCACGGGGTCGGTGGTTCGGAACAGGCCGCCCCAACGAAGGTCGGAATCGTCAATGATCGATTTAAGAAATTGTTTTACCGGTTCGGGCACTATTGGGTACTTGACCAAAACCCTAGAATTGGCCATTTCATCATTACCGTAGCGCAGGTTCATATCGATACCATGCCCAGCAAGATGATTGGAAAAGGTAGCAGGCTTTACAATTGCACCTTTCACATTGGTAGTGGTTCGAAAGGAGCTGGTAACATATACAAAGACATTGGCCTGCTCAGCATATGCGTTGATCTTTTTGAGCATAGGCACGAACTGTATATCTGCCCTACAGGGATTACCCATAAACCTAGACCCTTGAAAGAGCACCAAAGGGGATTTTTTTCTTGGCAGATTATTTTTTGCCAAGTCGCTCCAATTTTTTCCATAGTAAGAATTGATATATTTGAGCATCAAGTTTATCAATGGCCTTTTAAGCAAATCGCCATCGGATGATATCCCATTGCCTTTCGCAAAGCTAACGACTGCCTTACGGGTGCCCGCCCCGTAGATGCCATCAGCACCATATTTCGCGTAATTCATCAACTTGCCATACCCCATAGTATTCAGTAGCACCTGAATAGCGGTAACACTCATGCGGGTTCCTCTGGAAATATATTTTTTTGTTCTAAGGTCTGATTGATGTATGTCCCATAAAATATACATTTCGGGAAGAAAATCGTGTCGTTGCAAAATCAGTTCGGCCAGTGTATTTGAAACTGAAGTACCGTTAGATTCATGGTCGTTTTTTCTTGCAAAGGCCTTTACGGCAGTAGTTGTGGCCTTACCATAATCTCCATCGGCCTGATAAGCACCCCACTTCAATTCGGTACGAAAACCTAATTCAAAAAGAATCCGTTGAAGGTCTGTAATCAATTCTTTGTCCGAAGAATTTTGGGACAAGCGTACGCTCACGTCTCCCTTATTGAGTGCTGCTTCCAAAAGGTTTGAACATTCCATTGTAATTGATTTAAAGGTGAAGTTATTATTTCTCCTATCAAGATAAGGCCAATTTAGATTTCATCCAAAGGAGCATGTACTATTTACAGACCTTTGTACCCAGAAAGCACATGAATTTCTGTTATACTCAAGTCATTTTTTTTGAGTTTCAATCAAAAGAAGAAGGAAAAAACAAGTTATCACTGCATTTAGATTCCAAAATCTTCTCCGCATCAGATGAGCGAACAACCATTTTAAACAGTTTGCATGTAAAACTCCAAAAAGACGGAAATATTTGGGTTATACCAGACCAGACCCCCCCCCTTCTTTTTCGTCGGCCTAAACACTAAATCAGCATCCAGTTAATCGATATTTAACTATAGTGAATAGCGTTCAAGGCTAAAATGTATACCGAGTATACAAAATTAATGTCTAAACATACATTTTTCGTGTTAAACAATATAGAACATCACTACTTTTTGCTACAGTAAATCACTATATCTTATATATTTTTCGAAGGTTTAATAATCTTCAGACAAGGTCAAATAGGTATTTCTGTTTGTGGTCAATACACTTGATTCAAGCTCATTTTACTTATGACTAAAAGAATATTTAAACAATTTATAAACTAAAACATAGAAATTATGCCACATTATGCACAAGGAACAAGAGGATGGACAAAATTAAAAGGATATCAAGCCCTTTGGGATCCGAAAATTGATCTGGGTAAATTCTATTTTACAACAGTTCGAGGTAATCGGGAAGAGACCCCATATATGACCTCTGAAAACTTTGCACGAGTTATTGATATTCTTCGAAACGAAGAACCGGTTTACGGCAATGCAAGTACAGGTTCAGTGACTACTCAAGGTGAAGAAGTGGGAGAAGAAGAGAGCTAGTCAAAGTAATAGGGTAACCGGGTTAGTTACATCAAACAAAAAAACCCTTTCACGTCCGGACAACTACCAAGATGGGAAAGGGTTTCAATATGATAAAAGAAAGTATTACCTAAGCCTCAAAAGGCTCAATGGAAACATAAGACTTTCCACCGGATTTCTTTTCGAATTTTACGAGTCCATCAACACGGGCATGTAGCGTATGATCTTTACCAGCATACACATTTTGACCAGGGTTGTGCCGAGTACCACGTTGTCTTACAATAATGTTACCCGCAATAGCAGCTTGGCCTCCGAAAATCTTAACGCCCAAGCGTTTTGATTCCGATTCCCTTCCGTTTTTCGAACTACCTACACCTTTTTTGTGTGCCATGATATTTATTTTTAAAAAATCTGTCGTCGTCGTGTTTAACCGATCATTGACAGACAGCGTTCAATTAAATTTCTTAATTATTATTTGCCCAATGCGGCAATCAACTCGCCTTTCTTCATTGAAGAAATGCCTTCGATTCCTTTGGCCTTTGCCATCTCTTTCAATTCAGCAACAGTATTCTTGCTCAAATCGACGTTGGCTTCTTTCTTTGCTGTGACTTTTTCAGTCTTAGGTTTTGATACTGCCGCTACTTCTACGGGGACATCTTTTCCTTTCGCTTCAGATGGTGCCGGCTTAGCCTCTTTTTTAGGGGCGACCTTTTTGGGCTCTTCCTTCTTGGCTGTTTTCTTCGCACCTTTAACAACGATACTTTCGATAACGATTTCCGTAAGCGATTGACGATGACCGTTTTTCTTACGATAGCCTTTACGTCTCTTTTTCTTAAAGACAATTACCTTGTCACCTTTTAGGTGCTTAACGACTTTGGCCTCAACAGCCGCGCCGTCTATAGCCGGGGCGCCAACGGTAATGTTCGATCCATCTGCCAAAAGAAGTACATTGTCAAAAGTTACCTTTTTTCCTTCTTCGGTCTGCAAACGGTGAACATACACTTTTTGGTCTTTCGCAACTTTAAATTGCTGCCCTGCCATCTCTACGATTGCGTACATAATGTGTATATAATTAGTTTATTGTATCGCTCATTTTTTCAATAAGCGGATGCAAATATACTGCTAAATCATTAATGTACAAGTGATTTTTGGAGTTTTTAAACGGATTTTCTTTTAAGATTACGACTTGATTTGAACAACTGCATAAAAGAAAGCGTTAACACCAAAGAAGTGGCGAAACCCATAATGGCAACGGTAAAGAAAACAATACTTTCAAAATTAAAATTCTTAAACCATACATCGGAAAGTGTGGCCAAAAAATCAGGGTTTATCTCCGTTGAATAAATCGCAAAAAAGAGGGTGAAGATCAAAGTAGCTATAAAGCCTGTAACAACACCGCCAGTGAACCCCTTGCCATAATTGAATGTTTCTTTGTCGCTTAATTTCAAATACTTTATCGCTTCGTAAATACCAAAACCGGTAATTACCCCATTGAAAAGACTATATAATACGTTTGTATGCAGATTAAATAGGGAAAGAATTAAAAAATAGGCGATCAAGCAACCGCTTGTTGCTATGCCGAATCGGATGGGCAGGGCGTATTCTTTCATCTGACAGTAGTTTTATTTTATTAAGGTCGTGTTTAATTCGCCAATCAAATTTAAATAGCCATCCAAAATTGCCACGGCTCATTTCATTTTCTTAAAGTATTGGTTTGATTGCTTCAAAATACATAAAATTTACAAGTTATGGTTTAAAAATCTTGTTAAAGCAAGACGGTATAGGACCTTTATCATCCATAAAAAATTATATTCGTGTAACAATACAGCTACTTCGGCTACGTATTACTATCGAAACACTGAAAAAATGAAACAAAAACTACTTTTTGGGGCTTGTCTGCTCTTATTGACGACTGCCCTTAACGCCCAAGAAGTGACGTATGAAGAATATGAACTTGATAACGGCCTACATGTTATTCTTCACCAAGACAATACGGCCCCAGTGGTCACCACATCTGTAATGTATCACGTTGGTGGTAAAGACCGTACCGAAGGCCGCACAGGTTTTGCCCATTTTTTCGAACATCTATTGTTCGAGGGAACGAAGAATATCGAACGCGGTAAATGGTTCGAGATCGTCTCTTCTAACGGCGGCCAGAACAACGCAAATACCTCTCAAGACCGTACCTACTATTATGAAGTCTTTCCGTCAAATAATCTAGAACTTGGGCTTTGGCTTGAATCAGAACGTATGCTACATCCCGTTATCGATCAAAAAGGTATAGATACGCAACAAGAAGTGGTCAAAGAAGAAAAACGCCTACGCGTCGACAACTCTCCTTATGGTAAACTATTACAGGTCGTAGGTGAAAATCTCTTTAAGTTACATCCGTATAAAGATCCCAACATCGGCTACATGAAAGATCTTGATGCAGCTACCTTGGAGGATGTTGTTGCTTATAATAAAAAGTACTACGTACCCAATAATGCTGTGTTAGTTGTAGCAGGTGACATAGAGATCTCGGAAAGTAAAAAAATGGTGGAGGATTATTTCGGAACTATACCTAAAGGAGAGCCGGTAATACGAAACTACCCGAAAGAAGACCCAATTTCACAAGAAGTAAGAACTAAGGCTTTCGACCAGAATATTCAGATTCCCGCGTCGGTCATTTCATACCGTACCCCTGGCTTTAGAGAACGGGATGCCTATGTGCTCGATATGATCTCTACCTATTTAAGTGACGGAAACAGTTCGAAACTCTACAAGAAAATGGTCGATGACCAAAAACAGGCCTTGCAAGTAGGTGCTTTTAACGTTGCCCAAGAAGATTATGGCATGTATCTTGTTTTTGCGCTTCCGGTTGGGGAAACTAGTTCGGAAACACTTCTCACTGAAATGGAAGAGGAAATCGCCAAGGTTCGAGACAGTCTCATTTCCGAAAGAGACCATCAAAAACTATTGAATAAATTCGAAAACCGGTTCGTGAACTCCAATTCAAGTGTTTCGGGCATTGCCAATTCTTTGGCCCGAAATTATTTGCTTTACGGCGATACCGAATTGATCAATAAGGAAATTGAAATATACCGCTCTGTAACCCGTGACGAAATAAAAGAAGTGGCGAACAAATACCTGAAGCCAAATCAACGGGTAATCATCGATTATTTACCCGAAGAAGCAAAGGAACAGTAGCCGTTAGAAAAAAACCAAACATCTAAACTAGTACAGTAATAAACTTGATAAAGAATAAAGATTCCCGCTCCTGTCTGTATACAGTCAGTATTGCGAGAATGACAGATAAAAAGTCCTAATTATGAAAAAATTGTACATCACGTTGCTTTTGGCCTTTTTGGGCGTTGGAGCTCAGGCACAAATAGATCGTAGTAAAATGCCCAAACCTGGGCCTGCCCCCGAAATTAATTTGCAAGACCCACAGACATTTGAACTGCCGAACGGCCTGAAAGTCTTAGTGGTCGAAAACCATAAACTGCCTAGGGTATCCATTCAGTTACGTATTGATAATCCACCAGTACTGGAAGGCGAAAGGGCCGGGGTTTCGAGTTTAACAGCCAGTCTTTTGGGCAAGGGCTCGAAGAACATTCCCAAAGACGAGTTCAACGAAGAGGTCGATTTTATAGGCGCCCGTATAAACTTCGGTTCGCAAAGTGCCTTCGCCAGTTCTTTGTCGAAATATTTTCCTAGAGTATTGGAACTGATGGCCGATGCCGCCATCAATCCGAACTTTACAAAAGATGAATTCGATAAGGAGAAACAAAAGCTTTTGACAGCTCTTAAAGCCGATGAAAAAAACGTTCCGGCCATTGCGCGAAGGGTCGGTATGGCATTGGCTTTTACCAAAAAACACCCTTATGGTGAATTTGTCACCGAAGAGACCGTGAACACTATATCACTAACGGATGTCATTCAATTCTATGAAGACTATTTTGTTCCAGCAAATGCCTATTTGGTAGTAGTCGGCGATATTAAATTTGATGAGGTGAAAACAATGGTAGAACAACGGTTCACCCCATGGATGAAATCAGTACCACCGTCATTTCAATTTTCAAGACCTTCGGATGCGCTATACACACAGATCAATTTTGTCGATATGCCCAATGCCGTCCAATCTGAAATTACCGTCGAAAACCTCGTGAACCTTCAGAAAAAAGACCCCGATTATCTGTCGGCACTTATGGCCAACGAAATTTTAGGTGGTGGTGGCGAAGGTCGGTTGTTCCTTAACCTAAGGGAAGACAAAGCCTACACGTACGGGTCGTATTCCAGATTAGGCAACGACAAATATGCACCCTCTCGTTTTAGGGCTACGGCCAGCGTACGTAATGCCGTTACCGACAGCGCCGTCGTTGAACTATTAAAGGAAGTCGACAGAATTACAATGGAACCAGTGACACACGAAGAGCTAGAAAATACCAAGGCAAAATACACCGGGAGATTTGTAATGGCCCTAGAAGATCCAGCAACAATTGCGGGATATGCACTAGATGTTAAAACGGAAAACCTACCCAAAGATTTTTACAAAACCTACCTTGAAAAAATCAATGCAATTACTATCGAAAACGTGCAGCAAGCCGCGCAGAAGTATATCAAGCCCGAGAACCTGCGTATCGTAGTTACTGGCAAGGGCAGCGAAGTATTGGAAAATTTGGAAAAAGTGCCGTTTAAGGGAAAACCGCTACAGGTAAAATATTTTGACAAATATGCGAACGGTACTGAAAAACCAGATTACGAAGCAAGCTTGCCTGTAGATGTTAGCACCAACGACGTACTAAACAAATACCTAGAAGCCATCGGTGGCAAGAATAAATTAATGAGTGTGGAATCATATTCTATGTTGGCAGAGGCCGAAATGCAGGGTATGAAACTGAATCTTCAAATGAAGAAGACTTCAAAAGACCAGTTTATGCAAGACATGAAAGTGGCCGGCAACTCAATGAGCTTACAAGTTTTTAATGGCGACAAAGGCTATATGGTCATGCAAGGGCAGCGTAAAGATATGGGTGCAGAAGAACTTGCCAAGGTCAAGGAAGAATCAGCTCTCTTTCCGGAACTCAACTATACCGATAGTACTATTTCTCTTGAAGGGGTCGAAAATGTTGATGGTAAAAAGGCATACAAACTCAAAATATCAGAAGATAAATCCGCTTTTTACGATATAGAAACTGGGCTAAAAGTACAAGAGATAACTAAGTCTGAAATGGGCGGACAGCAAATTACCAGCGTCACAAATTATAAGGATTACAAAGAAGTGGCGGGTATTCTGTTTCCTTTCGTATTGGCGCAGACAGTCGGTCCACAAAGTCTTGAATTTATCGTCTCGGAAGTAAAAGTCAACGAAGGTGTCTCGGATGCCGATTTTGAGTAAAACCCCAATTGCGAGCAACGCTTTCGTAGAAGGCCGTTACGCCACAATCTGCTGCGCATGCACACAAACCAAACTTGGTCGACATCGGCAGCAGATTGCTGCACTTCGCTCGTAATCTAGGTTTACCCGATCTTGCGAATTGAAGCTTCGCCGATAACAATTCCTTTATCTACCGATGCGTCCCCTTTATAGTTAATTGAGGCCTCTCCGTAACAGGTGACCTTTAGCTTGTTGGAAACGTTGACCCTAAAATTGCTCTCCCCGTAAGCGGTTATCTTCGTGTAGGTATTCCCCATATCCAAAGTATTGACCTCACTTTCGCCATAAGCACGATAGACCTGGTGATTTACGGAACCGTCCTGGATTTCTAAATAGCTTTCACCGTAGATGGAAACATTTAGTTTATCTACCGAAACAGAATTAAAATAGACTTTCGATTCACCGTAAATGCGTAATTTAAAATCATCTTGTTCGATAGCACTTTCACAATTAATTACCTCTTCGCCTCTTACCGATAATACTTCCAGATTTTTATAGGTAATGGTTGCGGTCGCCATGGTTCCGTTGTATATGGATTTCTTCCCTTTCCATTCTCCATTGTCATGTTTTTCAGATTTGGTTACCGTTTTAGCACCATCCAGATAAATTCTTAAGGTCTTACCCTCGACCTCAACATTGATTTTATCTTCAGAGAGTCTAGCGTTTTCTATCAGTACTGATTCTTCAGTACCCTCAACAAGGTTCACCTCAATATGCGGGCTTACGATAATCTTATCAAAATGGTCTACGGAAATGGATTTTGATTGGGCCGATAAACTGATTGCTGAGCAAAGAACTATTATGAGCATGCTACCCGAAAGAAATAATTTTTTCATGTTTCTAAATTTTAAGTTTTATAGTATTGTTTTAAAGATGACTATACATTGCTTTTGTTACAGTAAATGTGATTTTGCTTATATTTGAACTATTACGAGAACTAACCAGAATAGATAAGCTTATACCATGCCAATAATACAACATGGTATTAATCAGATAATTAAATATTATTTGTGTAGATTCTATTTTTTGTAATGTAACAAATATTTACAAAAAGTGTATACTATTTTGACACCTTACCTTAAAAGAGAGCATATGGTCAAAGCTGATTCATGAACTTCACCACTAAGTTTTTACAGATAATGAAGTAAATTTTAGATTACTTTTTTCTTTTTATTCACCAGCCAAACCCCAAAAAGAATAATCGCCCCTCCCCCCAATTGGTAAAGATTAATGGTCTCCCCATCCCAAACGGCCCAAAAAATGGCGACCAACGGAACAATGTAAGTCACTGAAGCCGCAAACACTGGGCTCGATATATAGATAAGTCTGTTAAAAAAGATATTTGCTATTGAAGTACCCAAAACGGCCAAGGCGATCAAGTACCAAAGAGCCGTATGCATTTCAGGATTATTTTCAAAGGCACCGAAAAATCCTGAAGAAAACACCAGTAGCAAAGCAGGTATGAAGGCTACCGAAAAGCTTGCCGTGGTTATCGCCAACGGGGTCAGGTGCGTCAAATGCTTTTTAGTAATATTGATGTTAAAGGCATAACCCAAGGCTGAAAGCAAGATAAAAATGGCATACCAATAGTTTTGGTTAGGGTTGAATTCCATACCTGCTAAAATCAGGGCCAGAGTACCCAGCAAACCAATAAAAACCCCTAAAATCTGTCGTTTGGTAATTAGCACTCCAAAAAGGGTGATACCCACAACAGTGGTAAGTAAAGGCACTACAGAGTTAAAAATAGAGGTCACCCCGCTATCGATCTCGGTCTGGGCCAAAGCGAACAAAAAAGGAGGAAAGAACGAACTCAACAATCCTACCACTGTTATCCACTTCCAATCTTTGGCACTAATTATTTTTAGACTTTTAAATCCGAAGAGAAACAAAAAAAGGGAAGCGAAAACGATTCGAAGTCCACCTACTTGTATGGGGGTCAACCCTAAAAGAGCCCTTTTAATAAGTATAAAAGAAGAACCCCAGACCAGTGATAACAGAATCAGGTATAGCCATTTTTTGTTGTACTCGCTCAATTCAAATCGGTTTCCGGCAAAAATGGTGCTTTTTTTTAATATTCGATACTTTTAAAATAATCACATCGTAGATTTGTCGAAAA
>CAZRIE010000069.1:0-23025 GCA_964600075.1 uncultured Flavobacteriaceae bacterium | reverse complement strand
ACGCTCAAAACTTTAAAACCGCTTTCTTCTAGGTAAGATGTTATTTCCGACTTTCCAAAAACCCTGAATAGCGAACTATCATTTCCCAAAAGCACTTTGCCGTTGTCTTCGTTTAAGTAGTAGTCGGCCGACCAGTTAATTATGTTCTCCATACCTTTTTCCAAATACCAAATGGATTCTCTACTATAATGAGAACCTTCGACAAAAGATTCGTGTTTAACCCATTGATTTATAGAAATATAAGGTATAAAACGTATGGCATCTATGAAATCAAAAATGATACACCCTTTTGAATGAAGCGCCCCGAATATGCTGGAAAAGGTGCTATGCAAGTCGGAATTAGTCAATATGTAATTTATTGACCTTCCGGTAATAAGCGCTGCATCAAATTTCTTCGTAAGACTAAAATTACGCATATCGCCTTGAACGAAACTTGATTCGGGATTTTTTTGCCTTGCCAAAGCGAGCATATTTTCGCTATAGTCCAAACCAAGGTATTCTTGAAAATCTTTGGAGAATCTTGCTGCCAAATTTCCGGTTCCACATCCAATTTCGAGAATGTTCTGGGCGTTTTTTGATTTACATAGCGCCGCATAGAATTTATATTCCTCACCATAATCTATAAAGCCTTGGTACATCTTATCAAAAACTTTTGATAGTTGCTCACCAATTAAATTGTTCATAAGGCTATTCTTGTACTTATAATCTACTTTTATTTTTCAAAATAGTCGCGCTTATCTCCTTTAATAACTTTGCGCAGACCATCGCGGTCATATCATTAATATCCCTAGTCGGGTTATACTCCACAATATCGGCCCCTATAATGGGAGCCTTAATCTTCTGAATAATGTCAATGACCTGTCTTGTGCTCAAACCACCGGGTTCGTGGTGAGACACTCCTGGAGCATATGCGGGATCCAGTGCGTCGATATCAAGAGATATATAGATAGGATTACTGAATTCCGGGAGATCGGTAATATCAAAATCCTTCATTTCAATACTCTCAACATTTAGCTTTTTAGCCTGCTCCCTTTGATGTGCAGATAGTGTCCGTACTCCGACTTGTACCAGTCGGGAGGCCAGTTTATTTTCCATGATTCTTGCAAATGGACAGGCATGGGAATATTTATCTCCTTCAAATTCTTCATAGAGGTCTGCATGGGCGTCAATATGTAGTATTTGTATTGGCCCATTTACCTGATGGAATGCCTTCACGATGGGATAGGTGATGGAATGATCACCCCCCAAAGTAATTAACGGTTGGTCTATAACTAAATTCTTAGCGGTTATTTTTTCAATGTCGAAATATTCGTCAATCGTAAAATCACCGACATCATTGAATATTTCTGGACGTAGTTCCATACCTGTTTCAGCAAAGTAATTAGCCGAGTCACTTTGGTACGCTTTCCGAATCAATGGGGGTGCCAAACTCGTACCTCTAAGAAAGGATGATTTTTTATCATATATAATTCCTTGTAATACTATTTTATCTTCCATTGACCTAAAGTACTAAAAAAAGCTGCCTAGAAATAGGCAGCTTTTTTTACAAATCGTTCTTGAATTTATCTTAAAACTTATAGTTCAATGATAGGTTAAACATAGTTCCTAATTGGCTAAAGTGATAGCCATCATAGGTCATTTGCGAATACCGTTGATTGAACGTAATTAAATTTGATTGGTTTTGAACTTGCGCTGGATCGGCTAAAATAGCATTTCCGGCAGCGTTTTTAGATTGAAAACTCCACTCGGGCAATACGTTAAATAAGTTGTTTACATTCAGTGCTATTGTGAACTTCTCTGTTGCGTTATAGTTAATACCCAAATCAGTAACAGTTTTTGGTGTGAATTCTGTAAATAAATCAGCACTCATACCTTGTTGTTGAAACATAGTTTTTCCGAAATACGTATTGTTCAATGAAAAACCAAATTTGTTGATATCATAGTTTATGCCTAAGATCCATTTTGTTTTTGGTCTCGATGTAAAGAACAAAGCTTCTTGTGTATCATTCACAACTGATTGCCCTGCTTGTTCTACCAGTTCGGGGTTTTTCACAGCACCATCACGTTCATTCTGTATGGTATAATTCCCTGATAAGTTAAAATTAAGAGTACCCGCACCTAAAGAAACACCCTTATAACTAAGAACAACATCCACACCTGAAGTTTTTGTGTCGATTGCGTTCACAAAGAAACTAACATCAGAAAGATTATTACTTGTCAATATATCATCCAAAGGTGTATTTCCAGCATCCGTAGGGCCAATCTCTGTACTCAATACAATACGATCCTTAACAGCAATGTTATAATAATCAAAAGTATAGCTGAATTTATTTGCAATTTTACCCCCAAAACCTACTGTAAAGTTATTCGAGGTTTCGGCATCTAATTGTGGAATACCTAACAATTTTGCCTGTGTAGAAACATTATTAATTAAACCACCTACCTGTATTCCTTGTCCAGGCACAAAGCTATACTGTGCTTTTTGAGTATAAATTTGGTGTAGGGTAGGAGCCCTGAAACCGGAAGAAATAGATCCTCTTAGCGTAAAGGCATCGCTAATTTTGTAGCGCGAACTGAACTTGTATACAAATGCATTACCAAAATCAGAGTAGTTCTCCGTTCTTATTGTGCCACTTAATAAAAAAGCTTCAGTCACATCATAATCTAAACTTAAATACCCACCAATATTATACCGGTTGAATTTACCTGAGTTTTGAGGAGAAGCGCCAGCAAATGAATCGGCGCCACCACCATCATACGATGCTAGTTCACCTTCGATTACTTCAAAAGTTTCTGTTCTAAACTCTGCTCCAAAACCAATACTAATCTTATCGGATAATAGTCTTGAGATATCAATATTGCCAACGTTATGAGAAAATTTAGTTCCACCCGGATCGAATGATTGCTGACTATTTTCTCTGTACAACTGTGAGCCTTCGGTTACCTCGCCATTATCGATAACGCCATTACCATTGGCGTCTACCCAAGTTGAAGGAGAATAAACTACATTTCGATTGTGCGTATTGTTAACTTTGTATGTTTGAGTGTTCCCACCGGTTGTGAAACTCGCATCGATATTCCAGTCGTTGATGGTAGATTTAAAACCAAGGGTGCCGTTATAATCGCTCAACAAACCTTCAAAGGTAGGTACGTAACCATCATAGCCTCCTGCGTTATTCGGATTGTTTCCGGGAAAGAAGTCCGCTAAGTAAGGGAAATCCTCTACAGTTCTCCAATAGGGAGTTCTATAATTGGCAAAGCTATTTACTGCCTTATAAACATAAGCTGCATTTGCATATAAAGTTGTATTCTCGCTTAGGTCATGTCCAAAGTTTAAAGAAAATTTTGCTGATGCCGTTTCGGGAGAACCATTTATGTTTCCAGCATCGGGTCTTCTCGATAAAAATTCTTGCACATCGGCAATATCGGCCCCGAAATCTGCGGCTTCACCAGCAGCATTTACCGTACCTGGTCGGTTAGCTTGGTTTACTTTTGATAAATCAATGGTATAGTTCACAAAGCCCTTATCATCACCAATAGTACTACCATTGTTTACAGTAACGCCAAACATTTCACCATCTCCTTCAGAAGTAATGCCTGAGCGAAGAGTCGCTGAACCTTCGTTCGGAGAATCTTTTAAAATAATATTCATAACACCGGCAATTGCATCTGAACCATACTGCGCAGAAGCTCCATCACGAAGAATTTCAACTCTCTTGATGGCATCCGTTGGAATGGCAGAAATGTCGGCGCCCGTTTCACCGCGACCGGGAGAAGTCTGTGTATAGAGAAGTGCACTTAAGTTCTTTCTCTTCCCGTTTATTAATATCAATGTTCTACTCGGACCCATATTACGTATTTCGTAAGGGTCTAATAAAGAAGTAGCATCGTTTACAGGAGTTTGAACCGTATTAAAAGATGGGATTCTATATTGTAAAGCTTTGTCAAACGTTACTTGACCAGTAGATTGAAGCTCTTTAACGCCTACAACATCAACCGGTAACGGCGTGTCGGCATTACTTCTCGGTGCCGTACGCGAACCTACTACAATAAATTCTTCTAATTGTACACCTTCAGAGAGTGTGGCGTTGATTACCGAGCGATCGGAAACTTTTTCCTCAACGTTGCCGAAGCCTATATAACTGAATACTAATGTTGCATCGGCAGGCACAGTTATTTCGTAGTTGCCGTCGAAATCGGTAGTCGTTCCGTTGGTTGTACCTTTTTCAACAATATTTACGCCGGCAAGGGCTAATCCGTCTTGGTCAGTTACATTACCTGTAACGACACTTTGTGTAATCGATAATTCTTTATGCAAGCCAATGTTCGGCTTCTCTGTGTTCTCTGCCCTAGCTTCTGAATAGCCACATAATAATAGGGTTGCCAGTAGGGAATTCGTAATTGTATTCTTTTTCATACTAAAATTTTGAGTTAATATTCATTTTGAGAAATAACCCGGTAACGGGTATTTGAGTTTAGTCTTTTAAAGGTGCTTTTTCACCTTCACATCTGTTGTAAGACAGATGGTGTTATGCAGTGCGTACTATGGAGATTATTATCCTTTAAGAAGAAAGGTGGTACTACATTCTGAACCGGGCAAGATAGGCTCAATATCCATCTACTTGGATAACTGCCATTGGGGTTTTGTCAGAATCATATCCATTTTATTCCAGTTTGGAATGTGGCAAATATAATATAAATCTATAGAAGTGTTAAAAAAGTATCAAAATATTACGTAATCCACGTATTTATTGCTCAAATTATAATAAGCATGCCGAATTCGTACCATTTAAAGGTATAGAGCATGTCCATCATTAATTACAATTGTAAAAACTATCTTTGCACGCAAATTAGAGAAATCCAAAATCTATTGTTCAACGACTAAAATCTAATAATGAAAGCAGGTATCGTAGGACTGCCCAACGTTGGTAAATCCACTCTTTTTAATTGTCTCTCAAATGCCAAGGCACAAAGTGCCAATTTTCCGTTTTGTACTATCGAACCTAATATCGGGGTCGTCAACGTGCCAGATGCGAGATTACAGAAACTTGAATCGCTAGTAAACCCTGAGCGAGTGTTACCGGCCACAGTTGAAATCGTTGACATTGCAGGGCTGGTTAAAGGAGCAAGTAAAGGCGAAGGACTGGGGAATCAATTTTTGGGGAATATCCGCGAAACCGATGCCATTCTCCATGTCTTGCGCTGCTTTGATAATGATAATATCGTTCATGTAGACGGTTCTGTAGACCCTATTCGCGACAAGGAAACTATAGACATGGAATTGCAGTTAAAAGATTTGGAAACGGTAGAGAAAAAATTTGATAAAGTAAAACGTGCTGCGAAAACGGGCAATAAAGACGCCCAAAAAGAGGAGGCCACTTTGAATAAGATTAAAACCGGACTAGAAAGTGGCACTTCAGTTCGGGCTATCGAATTAACTAATAATGAACGAATTGAATTCGTAAAACCTTTGCAATTGATTACCGACAAACCTGTAATGTACGTCTGTAACGTGGATGAGGAATCCGCTGTATCAGGAAATGATTATGTTGAAAAGGTGAAAGCCGCAGTAACCGACGAGAGCGCGGAGGTAGTCGTTTTGGCAGTCGGCACCGAAGCCGATATTACCGAATTGGAAACGTACGAAGAACGACTAATGTTTTTGGAAGACCTTGGTCTCGACGAACCCGGTTCTGCAAAACTCATTCGTGGGGCATATAAACTATTAAACTTAGAAACCTATTTTACCGCTGGGGTAAAGGAAGTAAGGGCATGGACGATTCCTGTTGGAGCAACAGCCCCACAATCGGCCGGTGTTATCCATACCGATTTTGAAAAGGGCTTTATACGGGCCGAGGTCATTGCATATGACGATTATGTGAGTTTCGGTAGTGAGACGAAAGTAAAAGAGGCTGGTAAGATGCGGGTCGAAGGCAAGGATTACATCGTTAAAGATGGCGATGTAATGCACTTTAGGTTCAATGTATGACGCGCCCTAACCCCCAAACGGGGTTTAGCTTTTCGTCGTCATAATATTCAAGATTCGCCGTTCTTATATTTAATTCGCCTATTTGCGAGTTAGGGGACTATCAACAATACCGCCCATTTTATTGTTAATTACTTTAACTTTTAGGGGTTTTATCTTCTTAATTGTCGTATTATCTTTAGCGATACGTTTTTTTGAAACCCCTGAGATATGTCCGATAATTCCCAATATACCGAAGATAACATTCGCTCGCTTGACTGGAAAGAACACATCCGTCTTCGTCCGGGCATGTATATCGGAAAATTGGGAGATGGTTCCTCAGCAGACGACGGCATCTACATTCTTTTAAAAGAAACCATCGATAACTGCATTGATGAATTTGTGATGGGAGCGGGTAAGACCATCGAAATTTCGGTACAAGGCGAGCGTGTTATCGTACGTGACTATGGCCGGGGCATACCGTTAGGGAAAGTAGTCGATGTGGTTTCTAAAATGAACACGGGCGGAAAGTATGATTCTCGGGCTTTTAAAAAATCAGTGGGGCTTAACGGCGTTGGTACGAAAGCGGTCAATGCGCTTTCCTCTTTTTTTAGGGTAGAATCGACGCGAGACGGGAAATCGAAATCTGCTGAATTTGAAATCGGAGTGCTCAAAAACGAAGAGCTTCTCGATGAGACCACAAGACGACGCGGCACTAAAGTGACCTTCATTCCCGATGAGGCTATCTTCAAAAAGTATAAATACCGCAACGAGTATATAGAGCGGATGCTCAAAAACTACGTTTATCTCAACCCTGGACTGACTATTATATTTAATGGCGAAAAATTTCACTCTGAAAACGGACTTAAAGACCTTCTTGAAGACAATAACAATATAGAAGACATGCTTTATCCGGTCATCCATTTAAAAGGAGATGACATCGAAGTGGCGATTACACACAGCAAAACCCAATACAGCGAAGAGTATCATTCTTTTGTAAACGGGCAGCATACGACACAGGGCGGCACGCATCAGTCGGCCTTCCGCGAAGCGCTCGTTAAGACTATCCGTGATTTTTATGGAAAAAATTATGATGCATCTGACGTTCGGAAATCTATAATTTCGGCCATTGCGATAAAAGTGATGGAGCCTGTTTTCGAGAGCCAGACCAAGACCAAGCTCGGCTCCACGGATATGGGAGGTAAATTTCCGACTGTACGAAGCTATATTAATGATTTTGTTGGAAAGTATTTAGATAATTACCTACATAAGAATCCTGGAACTGCCGATAAATTACAACGCAAGATTATGATGGCGGAAAAAGAACGCAAAGAACTTTCCGGCATACGTAAGTTAGCCCGTGATCGAGCTAAAAAGGCAAATCTGCACAATAAAAAATTGCGTGACTGCCGTGTTCATTTGGAGGATATGAAAAACGACAGACGTTTGGAAAGTACCCTGTTTATTACCGAGGGAGATTCCGCTTCCGGCTCCATCACAAAATCACGTGATGTGAACACCCAAGCAGTTTTTAGTTTACGCGGTAAGCCATTGAACTCTTATGGGATGTCAAAAAAAATCGTATACGAAAACGAAGAGTTCAATTTGTTGCAGGCTGCCTTGAATATCGAGGAATCTATGGAAGCCCTACGCTATAACAATGTCGTGATTGCTACGGATGCCGATGTAGACGGTATGCACATACGGCTTTTGTTGATAACCTTCTTTCTGCAATTTTTCCCCGAATTGATTAAAGAAAACCATTTGTATATTTTGCAAACGCCTTTGTTCCGGGTTCGAAACAAAAAGGAAACTATATACTGTTACAGCGAAGAAGAGCGTAGAAATGCCATCAAAAACCTTTCGGGCAAACCTGAAATAACACGTTTTAAAGGTTTGGGTGAAATCTCGCCTGATGAGTTCCAACACTTTATTGGTGACGATATCCGTTTAGAGCCTGTTATGCTCGATAAGGCAATGTCGATTGAACAATTATTGAAGTTCTATATGGGCAAGAACACGCCCGATAGACAAGAGTTTATTATAGAAAACCTTAAAGTAGAGGTCGATTTAATAGAAGAAAACCAAATATAAACTTGTCTGCCGGTAGGCAGGCCTAATAAACACGAGTCTTTCTAAATGGAAGAAAATGACGATCTGAATTTACCGGCCGGCGAGGATGGTTTGCCCGATAATGAGGCGAACGATACTGGTGAACAAAGCCTAGCTGCCGACGATGCTTCGAATACCAATGGTGACGGACCGGAACAAAATACCGATGAGTCTGTGGCCGCTGCAAGCGAAGAAAACCCACAAGATGATGCGCTCACTCGGGTGTCGGGCATGTATAAAGATTGGTTTTTAGATTATGCTTCCTATGTAATTTTAGAACGGGCCGTGCCTGCTATCGAAGATGGGTTTAAGCCGGTGCAACGTAGAATTATGCATTCGCTCAAAGATTTGGATGATGGCCGTTACAATAAGGTGGCCAATGTGGTCGGACATACTATGCAGTATCATCCGCATGGTGATGCGAGTATTGCCGATGCCATGGTGCAAATCGGTCAAAAGGAATTATTGATCGATACTCAGGGAAACTGGGGCAACATTTTAACCGGAGATCGTGCTGCCGCTTCAAGATATATAGAGGCTCGGCTATCAAAATTTGCCCTTGAAGTTGTTTTTAGCCCAAAAATTACAGAATGGCAATTTTCATATGACGGGAGGAAAAAAGAGCCCGTAAACCTTCCAGTTAAGTTTCCTTTGCTTTTGGCCCAAGGCGCCGAGGGTATTGCCGTGGGTCTTTCCACCAAAATAATGCCCCATAACTTCATTGAGCTGATCGATGCCTCCATAAAGCATCTAGAAGGAAAGCGGTTCAAGCTTTTTCCCGACTTTCCTACGGCTGGTATTATTGATGTGACCAACTACAACGAAGGGTTGCGCGGTGGTAAAATTCGCGTACGGGCAAAAATCGCACAGCATACAAAAAGCACACTGATTATAAGTGAGATACCCTACGGAACCAACACTTCTTCTTTAATAGATTCTATCCTTAAAGCAAATGATAAGGGCAAGATAAAAATCAAAAAAATCGAAGATAATACGGCGGCCGAAGTCGAAATTTTGGTGCATCTTCCATCGGGAATATCCCCGGACAGAACCATTGATGCCCTGTATGCGTTTACCGCATGTGAATCATCTATTTCACCTTTAGGGTGCATTATCGAGGACAATAAACCTCTTTTTATCGGTGTGACCGAAATGCTACGACGTTCTACCGAAGCTACTGTTGAACTCTTAAAACAAGAGCTTGAGATACAATTATCGGAACTTGAAGAACAATGGCATTTTGCTTCCTTGGAGCGAATTTTTATTGAGAACCGCATCTATCGCGACATTGAGGACGAAGAGACGTGGAAGGGTGTAATCGAGGCCATAGACAAAGGATTAAAACCTTTTACCAAAAGTTTGAAAAGGGCCGTTACCGAAGATGATATCGTGCGGTTGACGGAAATTCGTATTAAACGAATATCTAAGTTCGACCTTGACAAGGCCCAACAGAATCTGGACAATCTCGAACAAAAAATCGCCCAGGTCAAGCATCATTTAGAGCATCTCATCGAATATACCGTCAATTATTTCAAGAATTTGAAAGATACGTATGGGGCAGGGAGAGCGCGGAAATCAGAAATACGCACATTCGATGATATCGAAGCTACAAAAGTCGTTATCCGAAATACCAAGCTTTACGTTAACCGTGATGAGGGGTTTGTAGGCACCTCGTTACGAAGGGACGAATATGTTACTGATTGTAGTGATATTGACGATATTATTGCTTTTACCAAAGATGGCAAAATGATGGTTTTCAAAGTAGATTCGAAGACTTTTGTTGGTAAGGGTATCATCTATATTGCCGTCTTTAAGAAAAAGGACAAGCGGACTATCTACAATATGATCTATAGGGACGGAAAGGGTGGCTCCACGTACATCAAACGTTTCAATGTAACGAGTATGACACGCGATAGGGCCTATGATATGGGAAGTGGTAAGGCAGGTACCGTTGTTTACTATTTTTCAGGAAACCCAAATGGAGAAGCTGAAGTTGTTGCCGTAAACCTGAGGCAGGTAGGTAGCATAAAAAAACTGAAATGGGATATTGACTTTGCAGATGTCACGATTAAGGGTCGGGCCTCAAAGGGCAACATTGTAACCAAGTATTCCGTGAAGCGCATCGAACTAAAGGAAAAAGGCCTTTCTACATTAAAACCTCGTAAACTTTGGTTCGACGATGCCGTTCAGCGTTTGAATATTGATGAAAGAGGCGAGTTTATGGGTGAATTCACGAGTGAGGATCGTCTATTGATTGTCAATCAAAATGGTTTGGTGAAAACTGTGATACCCGAACTTACGCTTCATTTTGATAGTGATGTTGTAGTGCTTGAGAAATGGGTTCCGAACAAGCCTTTATCAGTAATTTATTGGGAAGGTGAAAAGGAGCTATTTTATGTAAAACGCTTTTTAATCGAAAGCCCCGATAGGGAAGAGAACGTGCTTACCGATCACCCTAAATCGTATCTGGAGAGAATAGCTACGGATTATAAGCCGATGGTAGAGGTAGTCTTTGGTAAAAAACGAGGACAAGATCGAAAAGAAAATTGGGTTGTGAACCTAGAAGAGTTTATTTCGATTAAGGGCATGTCCGCAATGGGCAACCAATTGACGAAAGATAAAGTTCTTGAAATTAACGGGCTGACACCTTTACCATATGAAGAGCCCGAACCGCCTAAAGTAGAGGAAATGGAAGTTGTTGATGAAGAAAATATTGAAGATTCAACACATTCGGATGTAAAAGAGCCCAATGGGAAGACCGAAAAAAATCCTGCTAAAAACCTTCCGGATAATACCAAAAAAGATAAAGGTGATGATCAACCGACGCTTTTCGATTAAAGCGGATAACCAATTTTTCCGATAAAATCAAAAACTTATTATACTACATTTAGTAGCAAAAATTTAGTTTATATAATCTTATACAACTTATTGAAAATTAAATTTTAACGTTAATATATTACTTTGAAAAATTTCATTCAAGAGTTCAAGAATTTTGCGATTAAGGGTAACATGATTGATATGGCCATCGGTATTATTATCGGTACGGCTTTCAATAACGTTATCAATACCTTGGTCAAAAAAATCATCATGCCTCCATTGTCATTATTGACAGATGGTGTTAACTTTTCAAACCGAAAATATATTTTAAGACAGGCTACCGAGGGATTGGAAGAAGTTGCTCTAGATTATGGTGAGATGTTCGAAGTGCTTATTGACTTTTTGATTATCGCATTGACCATATTTATGGTAATCAAGGGAATAAACAAGTTAAAAAATAAGGCCGAAGATCCCGATGACGTAGAAGTAGAAACCCCGAAAAATATTCAATTGCTATCGAATCTTGAAAAATTGATGAAAGAACAGAATTCCATCCTACGGGAAAAAAAATAATCCCAGTTTGTTTAACAATAGACAACAACTATACTTGAATATCTCAAAACGTTTAACAATTTGTCGATTAGATATGAATATACCTATCTTTGTTAAAATTTCTTTCTTTAGATGGATTTAACAAACCCCCTGATTTACGGAGTCCCCTGCTTTATTGCCTTTATTTTATTGGAAATTACCTACAGCCATACCCACGGAGATGAAGACCTATATGTATGGAAAGATTTAATGGCAAGTGGGGCAATGGGTGTTGGTTCGGCAATTTTAGGACCTCTGCTTAAAATAACCGTTCTAATTACTGTTTTTACTTATACGTATGAATTTTTTAACCCAATAGTCGATGGGGTTCGAACGAATATAATGGGATACGAGTCTTTCGGTTATGCCTGGTATGTATTTTTGTTTTGTCAATTGGCTGATGATTTTACGTATTATTGGTTTCATCGCGCCAATCACGAAATACGATTACTCTGGGCGGCACACATCGTACATCACTCATCAGATAATTTCAATCTAGGTACCGCTATTCGAAATGGATGGTTCACCCTATTGTATAAGCCTTTCTTTTACATGTGGATGCCGGCCATAGGTTTTCCTGTTGAAGTCGTGATTTTCGCCTTGGCTATTGAGTCATTTTGGCAATTTCAGTTGCATTCGAAATATGTGCCAAAGATGGGATGGATCGAGAAAATTTTTAATACCCATACCATGCACCAGGTGCATCATTCACAAAATGTCCAATATTTGGACAAGAACCATGGAGGTTTCTTGAATTTCTTCGATAAGATATTTGGCACATGGAAAGAGCTTGATGACGATGTTGATGTAAAGTTCGGTGTGATTCACGCTCCGAAATCCTACAATCCATTAGTAATTCTAACACATGAGTTCAAGGATATTTGGGCAGACGTAAAAAAATCTCCAAAACTACACCATAAATTCATGTATATTTTTGGCCCTCCCGGGTGGAGTCATGATGGAAGTACCTTAACGGTAAAGCAGCAACAGCGAGTGTTTCAGGAGCATAAGAAGAAAAACCCTGAAATGGTATACAGTCGGCCTAATTGATTATCGGGTTCATGCACAATTCCACAGTTAAGCTGCTAAAGAGTGCTATTTGTTCCCTTGTTTACACCTAAGGTTCTTATAACTTTTATTCCGAAAGATATATCTCTTTTCAAAAGATTTTCCTGTTTTCAATTCTCTGATGACACTTCTTTTATCTCGGACTTCGTATTCTTTTCCCTCCGAAGGTCTAAGAACTCTACTAATAAGGAGAAGGTAATGGCAAAATACAGATACCCCTTTGGTATAATACCCACTTCATTGTGGAACACGATTAAATGGCCTATATGGGCAGCCTCGGCGATAAGCATAAACCCGATAAGTATAAGAAAAGAGAGGCCAAGTATTTGAATGGAAGGATGCTTGTTAACGAACTCTCCAACGGGATTAGCGAACAACATCATTATAACCACAGAAATAACAACGGCAACGATCATTAAAACCAAAGCGTCATTCGGATTAGGTGAAATACCGTTGGTCATACCGATTGCGGTCAAAATGGAATCGAAGGAGAATACAATGTTGATAAGGGTAATCTGCACGATTGCCTTCGATAGTGAGGTAGATTGCGATTTCTTTACTTCGGCTTCGTCGTGGCCTTTGTGCTCTACTTTCTCATGTATTTCTCGAGTACTTTTATAGAGCAGAAAAAGTCCTCCCGCGAATAGGATAATGGCTTGACCACTTATGCCTCCCGAAATCCAACCACTATCGAACACCCAGAACGGTTTACTCGCTGCCGTTAACCAAGTAATACCGAATAAAAGAACAATCCGCATGACCATTGCCAGTACCAAGCCGATATTGGTCGCTTTCTTCCGCTGGTCTTTCTGTAGTTTGGCTGCCGCAATTGAAATAAAGATAATATTGTCGATACCCAAGACGATTTCAAGAAAAGTAAGTGTCAAAAGTGCTATCCATGCATCTGGGCCAGCAAAGATTTCAAACATAATATGGTGGCTTTAAAGGTTTAAAATAAGTTCGAGTCTCCCATAAAACTAGGATGAAAGTAGTTTTGGAGCTACTGCAATTGCCAACTGCTCATTATTTACTGTTTACTCTTATAGCGGTTCCTCTAGATTTTTGGCTTTGGCCGACAATGTTGTATTCAAATGTATAGGATTTATCTGTAGTGGACAATATTTTCATGTGGACGGACTTTTCTTCGGCTTTATTCATTGGATTCAGCTTTTTTACGATATACTCGCAGTCGTTTATCCAACGGACGGAAGACGAATCGGCTTTCCCATTGAAATAATCAATTTCGAGAGCGCCATTGCGAACAAATGTAGTAGTCATCTCTTTTTCGTTTAAAGACGATGTAAAAGAGAACTCCCCGTTTTTAAAGGTTTTACAGTCCCTTTCCGGCTGATAACATGAAGACATAAATACAAGTAAGGGTAAACAGAAAATTGCTTTTTTGACCATCCCTGCAAAATAAAGAAATTAAGGGACAGTTTTGAAATGTATGATTGAATTCTAGAGAATGAAGTGGTTTAAACGCTCTCTTTTATGTGCGAATTACTTTTTTTCTTCTTGATTTTATCTTTTTTAAGTTCCGTAGTCATTTCCAAAAGATATTTAGAACTTATACATCGGTATAGGCTTTAAAGCTTCCATCAGAATAAAAAATCACAATTTTGTCGATTACCTTTTTTAGATTCTTAGCTGATAGCTTGGGGTGTTTTTTCCCTTCTAAGGCCGGAGATTCAAGTGCTAGGGTAGGGGCAACTTCTTTTTTAGTTTCAGCAGGGAAATTACCTTTCCCATTCAATAACCAATATAAATTTACTTCAGGAAACGCCTTTACAACTTTCAGTACGAATTCAAGGCTTGGCTTGTTGCGCCCAGATAACAAATGGGAGATACTTGAACGCTGTACGTTCACTTTATCCGCAAAACTAGAAGCCGATAAGCTGTAATATTGAAGAAGATGCTCAAGACGTTCAATGAAATCAGATGTGTTTACCATTGTAAATTTTATAGACATAAATGTAGTAAAAAAGACTCATTTTAGTAGAAATATATTAAATTATCTACTTATTTGGCTTAACTTTTCTACAAGTAATAGTTTCTATATAACTGGTTTAGAGATATCTAAAATATTTTATGTACAGACGAGTAAGCAATACAAATATTGTGTTACAAATGTATATAAATCATATCCAAACCTCAGAATAAACAGTTTACAAAAGTAAATTATGATGTTTACAGGTGTAAATTATTTAGCTATTACTTTTGTTGTATAAATTTAATGTCTAATGAAGATTGCGCATTCCGAATATGTTTCCATAAAAGAAATTACAGTTCAAGGTCGCTATGTAACCAATGAACATATATTAGAATTTCTTAAAAATAAAGGCCAGAAGTTCTTGGTGAAAACAATTGGTAAATCTGTTGAAAACCGTCTTATCAAAAGTATAGTTTTGGGAACAGGACCAACTAAGATTATGATGTGGTCACAAATGCATGGTAACGAGTCGACTACCACCAAGGCCGCACTAGATTTGATTAAATTTCTTGATTCCAGACTTAATCTTGCCGAAACAATTCTAAAACGTTGTACGATTGTAATCATACCCATGTTAAACCCTGATGGTGCTGTCGCATACACCCGTGTAAATGCAAACGAAATCGACTTGAACAGAGATGCGCAACAAAGAACCCAACCAGAAAGTGTTGTACTCCGAACGGTTTTCGATGAATTTCGGCCTGACTACTGCTTTAATCTACATGATCAGCGTACGATATTTAATGTTGGCCGTACTTCTAAGCCGGCTACAGTATCTTTTCTGGCACCTGCGCATGATGAAGAACGAACGATTTCAGAAACGCGCTCCATGAGCATGAAGCTGATAGTTGCCATGAACACAGTCTTGCAACAAATGATTCCTGGACAGGTAGGGAGGTATGATGACGGCTTTAATGCCAATTGTGTTGGTGACACATTTCAAATGTTAAATACACCGACCTTATTATTCGAGGCCGGACATTACCCCAATGACTATGAACGCGAACGGACTAGGGAATATATTTTTCACGCACTTTTAGCGGCACTAAATTCTATTTCAAAAAATGAAGTCCAGAATTATGCACAAGAAAGGTATTTTGACATACCCGAAAACCAAAAACGTTTCTTCGATGTTTTGATTATGAATGCCGACCTTGTGAATCCCTCTTTGGAGAATGGCAGTGCAATAGGTCTGTTATTCAAGGAAATTTTGAAAGATAATACCGTTCAATTTATCCCAAAAATTGAAAAAAAAGGAGACTTGCAGCAATACTATGGTCATAGCGTGTATAACTGTTCAATTATTAGCGATTTGAAACAATTGCAACAACAGCTTTTTTATAGGATAATTAAATCCAAAATTTGAATAATTTTTCCAAAAAAGAGGAAATCATTACATTTTTGTTAAAAAAAACAAACTTTTGATGCATATTATTTCTTAATTTTTTATTTTTGACTGAAATATAAAAATTATGGGAAAATCAAAATTAGACGAAATTGACCACCAGATTCTGGATATGTTGATAGACAATACCAGAACCCCTTTTACCGATATTGCCAAAAAATTGTTGATTTCTGCCGGGACTGTGCATGTCAGGGTAAAAAAAATGGAAGAGGCGGGTATTATAAGAGGCTCGTCGCTTACTCTTGATTATGTGAAACTTGGGTATGCTTTTATCGCATTCGTGGGCATATTTTTAGAAAGAACGCACCAAACCAAATTTGTAATTGAACGGCTTGGAGAAATACCTAATGTCACTATAGCACACATCACAACTGGAAAATTCAATCTCTTTTGTAAGATTCGCGCAAAAGACACCACGCACGCCAAGAATATTATTTTCAAAATTGATGACATTGATGGTATAAGTAGAACCGAGACCATGATTTCTTTAGAAGAAAGTTTTAACGATAAAAAACGGCTGATGCATACAATCTTTAACGAATTGTAGGTATTCGGCGATTTCAATAATCTGAATCCCGAACATTTTCCGTTCGGGATTTTTTTATAGCTTCATGTACTATGAGAACTTCTGAACTACAAATCTCTGAGCCCTTTCCTTTTTATAAAACCTATATCGATGTTTTGGGCGATGTAGAGTTGCTCGATATGTTAAAGCGCCAACTAGGCAATTTTCAAGAGTTTATTGAAAGTATTCCTGACGATGGACTTTTGTATAGTTATCAGGTCGATAAATGGACCATTGCTCAAGTACTTGTTCATATTATAGATACGGAACGGGTTTTTCAATATCGTGCACTTTGCTTTTCACGCGGAGATAGCACCCCTTTGCCGGGTTTTGATCAAGATATTTACGCTGTTCATTCTATGGCCGATAGAAGGTCGAAGGAGAGTATTATGGAAGAATATAAAGTCGTTCGCAAGTCTACTATCGCAATTTTCGCAAATCTTGACCGTGAAACGCTTGATAAGATAGGCAACGCCAGTAATATGGAGTGGAGTGTTGGTGCTTTGGGTTTCGTAATCTGCGGGCACCAAAAATACCACAGAAATATACTACGCGAACGCTATTTGGGGTGATTAAAAAAATCACTTTTGATCTTGGCTAATGAAACGTAATATATTGTTTAATAGCTCCTTAGGTCGATAATAAAATTCGATTTAGTCTATGTCATCCTCTTGTTCGAAGTCTACTTCCGTTTCCGCCTCAAATTCCTGTGATTCGACCCCTTCTAAAACGGGTTCTGATTTTGATACCAGTTCTTTTTCAATGGTATCGTCAAAATTGGAAATAAAATTGGCCAGACTTTTAGATATTTTCACTAAATAAATAATATCCGAAGTTTTTAACTCAACAGCTTCGATAGTTTCACCATGTGCATTTTTGAAAACGACAATGTCGTCGTCTCCATAACCATCTGGATAATTTTCGATTAGGAGTGCGGCAAGCGCATGGTCCAGTTTTTTGTAATCAACTAATTTACGTAACATAAGTAGGTCGGTTTTTGCCCTTGGGATATAGGGAGATATTTATAAAATAGGTTTAAAACTTTTACCTAAGCTATACATTTCTTTCTTTGGTATTCCCAAAGAGTTGTCAATTGCAATATTTAGTATATGAAGTTAGTGTTCGGCGTAGTATGCGAATGCGGTCTTGAATAATTCATCAGGAATCTGAACATCGATAATAGGCTTTCCGATACTTTGAAGGAGCACAAAATTGATATTACCATGTGAATTTTTCTTGTCGAACTTTAAAAGGGAAACAATGGTGCTGATATCTTCGTCTGAGAATACGGTTTTTTGATAGCGCTGAAGAAAGGTATTTTTAATATCATGAAGTTCAGCCCGCGAAAGTTCCGTTAGTTCTTTCGAAAGAAAGGCTTCCAAAATCATGCCGATGGCAATCGCTTCACCATGAAGTAACGTTTCTTTATCTGGGCGTTCCAAAAAATACGATTCGATGGCATGACCCAATGTATGGCCGAAATTTAATATTTTACGCAAGTTTTGTTCCGTAGGGTCTTGTAATACTACTTTATTTTTAATGACAACAGATTCGTATATCAAATCGTCAATTAACGAAAAGTTCTCTACATTTTTCAACGCCTTCCAATATGAAGCGCTTTGAATAAGACCATGTTTCAACATTTCGGCAAAGCCACTTTGTAGCTGCCGTTCTTCCAAGGTTTTCAGAAAACCGGAAACGATGACTACCATTTCAGGTTGGTTGATTACGCCTATCTGATTTTTTAAAGCCCCAAGATCCACACCCGTCTTACCACCAACGGATGCATCAACCATCGACAATAGGGTAGTGGGCACGTTTATGAACGCGATACCTCTTTTAAAGGTTGATGCCACAAAGCCCCCCAAATCTGTGATTACACCTCCTCCGAGGTTGATGACAAGGCTCTTGCGGTCGGCATCAAGTTCTGAAAGTACTTCCCAAACTTGAGTGCAGGTTGCTATGTTCTTATTGATTTCGCCCGATTCGATTTCAATAATCTCAAAATCATGGTCGCCCTGTAACCTGGCCATAAAATCTGGTAAACAAAATTGATGGGTGTTTTCATCGACCAAAATAAAAATCTTGGAGTATGATTTCTGGGAAAGATGGCTATTAATGGCATCATAGGCCCTTTGATTAAAATGAACTGCGTAAGAAGATGTGGTAATCGACTCCATCAAATAGTATTTTTATTTATCATTCCTGCGAAGGCACGAATCTTTCCAATTTATTGTTCCAATTATAAAGGAGACAAAAGCTGGCACCATTCTTTAGTTATTTGCTTTTGTGATTACTTTAAAGGAAGTAAACCTCTAAATTGACTTGCAAAATAAAGGATATTTTTTACCTAAAGAATACAATTTCTGTCTTTATATTTGATTCCGCTAGAAACTATATAAAATGAATCGAATTTTTGAAGATACCGCCACGGCCTTTACCCTTAAAACAGACGCCGAATTGGAACGTGCCTATTTTTTGTTCAAGATGATTGCCAACGAACCTTTGGTGCGTATCGGTACTGCCATGACCAATTTTGCCATCAAAGCACACCTTCCGGTAGAAGGATTGATCCGTGCAACAGTATTTGACCACTTCTGCGGTGGGGTCAGTGAATTGGATTGCTTGCCCAATGTCGATAAGATGTATGAGAAAAATGTATGCTCTGTATTGGATTATTCCGTTGAAGGTAAAGACACTGAAGATCCTTTTGATGATGCCCTGGCCATGATTTTAAAGGTTTTGGATTTCGTAAAGGAGAAGGATGCTATTCCCTTTGCCGTTTTTAAACCTACCGGATACGGACGTTTTTCACTTTTCAATAAAATAAGCGAAGGTAAAACCTTGACAGCAAAAGAACAGGAAGAGTGGAAAAGAGTGATTGCCCGTTTCGAGAAAACGTGTAAAAAAGCCCATGATCTCGATGTTTTACTGTTAATCGATGCCGAGGAGAGTTGGATGCAAGATGCAGCCGATCAATTGATAGAAGATATGATGCGCAAGTACAACAAAGAAAAACCCATCGTATTCAACACCCTGCAGATGTACCGATGGGATCGCATGGATTACCTAAAAAACCTGTATGAAAAGGCCAAATCAGAAAATTTTAAAATTGGAATTAAAGTAGTGCGCGGTGCGTACATGGAGAAAGAGAACGAAAGGGCCGAAAAAAAAGGATACCCCACACCGATCTGTGCTTCGAAAAAGGAAACTGATGATAATTTTGACACTGCAGTAGAATATATAGTGAACCATGTGGATGCTATCGGGATTTTTGCAGGAACACATAACGAAAACAGTAGTTATCGTTTAATAAAACTCATGGAAGAAAAAGGGATTTCAAACAACGACAGTCGTATTTGGTTTGGACAGCTTTATGGAATGAGCGACCACATCTCTTTCAATTTGGCCGATAAGGACTATAATGTGGCAAAATATCTCCCTTTCGGACCTGTTCGAGATGTCATGCCCTATTTGATTCGTCGTGCCGAGGAAAACACATCGGTTGCAGGGCAAACTACGCGCGAACTGACTTTATTAAAAAAAGAACGGAAGCGGAGGAAAATCTAAAGTTTAGCCTGTAATTTCAGCTGGAGGTTAATTTTGGTGGTATTCTGCGAGATTATGGCCAAATTCCGTACTTGCTATCGAAGGCAAGTTAGCAGTCTATTTTACAAACACGCATAGCGAACTTTTCGCATTCTTTGTAATTTTTGCGGTTAAAAAATCAAACCACTATTCGATACAAACCTCCTCTAACCTTACTTTTTCCGTACAATTAATGACTTTCATTAGTGCCTCCTTATCTTTTACCAGTCCTTCGATAAAATAGGTTTTACAAGGTTTGGATTTGGTATCGCTTTTTCCGAAATCTACTTCTCCTTTTCTTAGAAAATAGGCGATATCTAGGGTGTCCAATTTTTTTTCTTCCATCAATCGCTTGATTTCGTCGGAATAGGATATCGGTTTCGAACGAAGGTCTTTCAAGGTTCTACAATTTGGAAAGTAACAGAATTCCGTTCCCGTCTCTTCCGTTTTTTTCTTTAGAAACACGGTTAGAAATACGATTCCGATAGACAATCCGACTAGATAAAAACCCAAACGTTTAAGGAAGGCCATTTTTTAGTTACTAAGTTAGCGGGTTAAAAAGCAAGAAAGTTAGAAGTTTAAGGTGTGGTATAGAAAGTTCATGCAAAAGTAACCAAAACCAAAATTCTAAACACTGAAATTATAAATTTCAAAATAGTCGGAATTTGAACTTCATACGCGCATATGTGGTTGAACTTTTCTAAAATATCAGAAAATTAATATCGCTGTACTGCAGATCGAACCATTCTCCAACCGATTTATTGGTCAGTATACCGTGGTACATGTAGAGTCCGTTACGAAGGCCTTTGTCAAAGCGCAACGAATTTTCCATACCACCGTTTTCGCCGAGTTCGAGTAAATAGGGGGTAAAAATATTACTGATTGATAGCGTAGCAGTCTTTGGATAGCGTGAAGGAATATTCGGAACGCAATAATGGATTACCCCAAATTTTTCAATAGTGGGTTTGGCATGAGTGGTTATTTCACTAGTTTCAAAACAACCTCCCATATCGATGCTGACATCCATAATGACAGCCCCTTTTTTCATATGCTCTACCATCGTACTCGAAACCACGACCGGAGATCGATCTTTACCCCGGGTCGCTCCAATGGCAACATCACATCGTTTCAACGATTTCAATAGATTCTTTGGTTGTATGGTAGAAGTGTAGACCGTTTGCCGTAAGTTGGCCTGAATATTACGTAATTTAGTAATGGAATTGTCAAAGATTTTCACATTTGCCCCAAGGCCCAAGGCCGATCGCGCAGCAAATTCCCCGACGGTGCCAGCTCCGATAATCACAACTTCTACAGGCGGTACGCCACTGATGTTTCCAAACATAAGTCCGTTGCCATCGTTGGTAGCCGCCATAATTTCAGAGGCAATAAGAACAGATGAAATTCCCGCGATTTCGCTCAAAGAACGCACTGCAGGGTATTTTCCATCGTCATCGCGAATGTATTCGAATGCAATGGCCGTAATACGCTTTTTGGCCATTTTTTCGAAGTATGCCTTGCTCTGTGTTTTTAACTGTAAGGCCGATATGACTGTCGTCTGTGGGTTTATCAATTCAATTTCTGAAAGAGAAGGAGGTTCTACTTTCAGCAATAGCGGGCAAGCGAATACCTTTTTTGTATCTCTTGTTATTTCTCCGCCTGCATTGGTATAATCCAAATCGGAATAATTTGCCCCTTCTCCTGCACCAGATTCAATCAAGACCTGATGACCGTTTGAAGTAATAGCGTTTACGGCATCTGGTGTCAGACAAATACGTTGTTCTTGATATTGGTTTTCTTTTGGGATACCGATATAAAGTTCCCTTTTCTGCCGAAGTATTTCTAAGGTTTCTTCTTGCGGAAGTAACTGTTGTTTACTAAAGGGAGAGGCCGGTTGGTTCATAGAGATTACTTCTAACCGTAGCGGTTTCGATTAACAGTAAAAATACGATATTTTGTTGAACTAAAAATAGGTGTTCAGATAGGAAGCCTATTTACATTTTGTGGGCGAAGAATTAGAATCTTAGACGTATCCAATTGTTCAGCTGGGTTTGAAACTGTCTGAATATCGATTCTAAGTTATCAGTTGAAAGTTTTTGGTCAATTTTTTCGGAAAGGGTAAGGTATTCTTTAGCCTCTTTTGAAGTATTTGTGAATGTTGCTTCGGACTCGGTTTTGATATTTTGAATAACTTGTTTTTCTTTGAGGGTATTCAACTCCGTTTCCATGGCTTCCAAATCAATACCATGAACATATTTGTCGTACAGTTTAATCCTAATAAAATAAACGAATGGAATAACTACCATACAAACAGGTAGTAGCCATAGTAGATTTCTGGTATCAACAAACTTATCACTAGTGTAGAGCACTTCAAAAATTTGAAAGGCATACATCATAATCGGAATCAAGATTATATGATACCACCAATGTTTGCATGTCAAAAACCAAATGAATAGTAAGATAAGTGGAACTATTTTTCCTAACAAAAACCAACCATAGGTATTCAAATCTAAGAAACCATTACTATCTATTTTGAAGCCAAAAAGATTAATTGTAGCCTCTGGGTCTTGAGGCAAATATTCATGTAGTTTGAAAATGAACGGCGAACTAACAATAATAAATAACGCAATTGACTCTATTACAAAGCGTGTTCTTATTTTTTTTTTGTTCTGAGGGTGCTTTTTCATCAATAAAGAAATCTGGTATTACATCAGTAACGAAAAAAAGGGTAATTTATTGATTACCCTTTTTAAAAATTTCAAAATGTTCTGAAAGCTTCTGCCATACCTATGCTGGACATCGCAATTAGTCCACAGCTACAATTAATCGATTTTAGTTTTGCTTACTGATTCTATTGCCTGTTGTTGGTCCTAACTTTAGTTCTATCTACTGACCTGTTATTGGTCCTAACTTTAGTTCTATCTACT
>CAZRIE010000068.1:10901-23191 GCA_964600075.1 uncultured Flavobacteriaceae bacterium | reverse complement strand
CAGGTTCTGGAATAATAAGAGTGTCAGTTACATAACTGTCGAGTCGAAAAACATTAAGAAAATAAAACTCACAGTTCAATTTTGCATACAAGTCTAGTGCGTATCGTACAGCGTTAAGGGCACTTTTCGAAAAATCCGTAGGTACTAATATTCTTTTGTCCATGATATTTCGTTTTAGTAGTAACATAAATATAAAGGCAACTTTTAATTTTACCTATGACGAATATCAGTTGAGTGTACGAAAACAACATGTTGACTAGCAGGTATGAAGTGCGATCTTAGAATTAATAGTTGTAACGTTGAAAATTGTGATTTATACTTTGAAGCCGTTTGCGTAGCATATCCGAAGCAGTGTGAAGGGCTGCTGACTTAACTGGAAATACAACTTTAACTATAAAGAAAACTGAGCAAAATTCAGCTGATACGGGTTAGGTATCAAGAAGTTTCAGGAATAACGAAAAAAGGTATATCTATATTAAATACCATCTTCTCAATGATGGGTTCGCGCAACATTTTTTCTAAAAGGCCATGCTCATTGTTTATCATGGCGAGCATATCGATGCCGGAATCCTCTAGAAATACCTGTATAATTTTTGTTTTGCTGATAAAATTGGGTATCTGGTGAAAGGAATGTGGTACGTGCCTAAAATATGCCACGAGCGCGTCGAGATTGGATTGCCGTATTTTATCTAGCGGTCCCTCGTCACCAATATGCACTATTCGAATGGATGCCCCATAAAGTAAGGCTATATATAGCAATGGGTCTATGACTTTTGCAGTAACGGATTTTTTGAAATCCGTAACGAACGCAATTTCTTTTAGCATTGAAAATTCCATATTTTTTGGAACGGTCAAAACCGGACATTTTTTCACAGAATGTATTGTCTTGGTAGCGGTACTACCCAAAAAAATGGGGATACTGCTCTTTTTGCCCTTGTTGCCCATCACAATCAAATCTATGCCATGTTCATCGGTGAGTGAATTTATGACCTGAATCAATTCCTTCCTCTCTGAAATTAGGCGATAGGTATGCTTTTGGTTGTCTTTTTGCTTTTTGACCCTAAGAAGCATACGTTGCAAACTGGCATTAGAATCTTCCTCCGATTTTTCCGAAAACTTTTCGCTATTCCCTTTGATTTGTTTGGTTTTGAAACCTTTCTTCTCAGTAAATACGTTCAAAAGAAAAAAATTGCATTCCTTATTTTTTAAAAGTTCGCTTGCGTAGTTAAGGGCGTGAAAAGCGTTGTTGGAAAAATCTGTGGGAACCAGGATATTTTGCATCGTATCAGTATTTTGTATCGTAGGAAACTACCAAAAAAACAGTCATGGCTGTGGGCTTATTTTTGTCCATCTTTTGTTTTAGAGATAGTGTAGATGTAAAGGTGGTTATAGCTTGTCTATAATAAGCTTCAGTCATGGGTCGGAAGTATCAAAAATGGAATATCGGAATACATACTAATATCCTTGATTACGGGTTCACGCACCAGCTTTTCAAAAAAACTTCGCTTCTGATGCACCATGGCGAACATATCTATTTTGAATTCTTTCAGAAAAGAATCGATGACCATGGCCTTATCAGAGAACTCCTGCACCCAATGAAAACTGTGGTCTATACCCTTTAGACAGAGTTCCAATAGTTTTCGCTGAGATTCTTGTGCCTTGTTCAAGACATCTTCCTCTGTAATGTGCATCACTCTAACCGAAGATTCCGAAAGTGAGGCCGTATACAGCAGAAGTGCAATGGTCTCTTTAGTACAGCCTTTTTTAAAGTCGGTAACAAAGGCTATCTCCTTTGGAGGTTTGAAACCCATTTCACCCGGAATCCCCAGAACCGGACATTTCGTGATATGCTTTACAGTTTGTATAGTATTGCTTCCAAAAAATATATCCGCAGTGTCGGTAAGTCCTTTGTTGCCCATTACTACTAAATCTATATCCAGTTCTTCCAATTTTTTGTTGATAACCTTTACCAACTCTCCTTTTTTTGAAATGGTCTCGAAGGTATGTTGAGGGTTTTCGTTGTCCAAGACAATTTTATGGGAGATTTGGGCCAGCCTTTCCTTAGATTCGGCCTCCAGTTGTTGCAATACTTTTTTTCCGCCGAACCCGGGCAGTAATTCCCCTTTTAAAGGTGTAAGTTCAGAGTAGGTATTCAGAATGTAAAAGGTGCATTTTTTCGATTCTAACAACTTAGTGGCGTAAAAAAGTGCAGAGTATGCATTGTTGGAAAAATCGGTCGCAACGAGAATATTTTGTATTTCCATGATTTCATAATTGTGGAATGACCATAAAAGGTACGGTAACATGAAACCCAATTTTCTTGATGATCGGCTCTATAAAAAGCCGCTCTAAAAAAGTGTGTTTGTTCTGTACCATGACCAATAGATTTATCTTTACCTTAATTTGGAATTCGTTGACAGCAGTTATGATTCTATTATCCGGAACGTCGTGAAAGAGGGACGAGCCGCCCAATAGTTTTTCCAGTTGCCCTTTGTGTTTTTCCTGTTCTACATTAAGGTCGTACCCGGCACGTACATGCATTACGTTGATTCGTGATTTATGCAGTTCTTCGATAGCTATAAGTCCGGAGAGGTTTTCCTTTACATATTCAATTTCATAATCGGTAGGGAACAAGATTTCTTTAGGTGCCTCGTAGTCAAAATGCGGAGGTACAGCGATAACGGGACATTTGGCTTTTCGGATGACATGTACGGTATTTGTACCCAGGAATATTTCTTTTGCGCCAGTAGCTCCCTTGGTACCCATCACGATCAAATCTATGTTTTCGGCTTCCACTGTTTCAGAAATTTCGTCCAAAAGGGTATTGAAGGCGGTATGCACCATTAATGTGTGCTTGGGATTCTTGTGCTCATTTTCCAATCTATTTTTTAGGTCTTCCAATTGGGTCATAGAACTATCATGTAGTATATCTCCCAGACCGATCTGCCCTGGGCTGCCAATCAGATATTCCGTATGATACATGGGCGCGGTGTAGGTATTCACCAAATAAAAGGTGCATTTAACATCTTTGTAAACAAGTAACGCATATCGTATCGCTTCGAAGGCGTTGTCAGAAAAGTCGGTGGGCAAAAGAATTCGTGTCATGAACGCGTATTTAGATTATAGCGTAAAACTAGGGGAGAAGAAATACAAAAACCATGACATTGGTCAGTTCGTGAATTCCTATTTTTGGTATTTTTACCTTTTCTAAATTATAAACGCATGAAAAGTAGTTTTTCTAAAATTATTGATTCGAAAACGCCAGTTATCGTGGATTTTTATGCCGATTGGTGTGGCCCATGTAAAATGCTAGCCCCGATTCTAAAACAGGTAAAGGACGAACTAGGCGAAGACATCAAAATCGTAAAAATCGATGTGGACAAAAACCAATCGATAGCATCAACATATCAAGTTCGTGGTGTACCTACCATGCTACTGTTCAAGAATGGAAAACAGCTTTGGCGACAATCTGGGGTTTTACAGAAGAACGATATTATCCAAATCGTAAAATCTCATTCTTGATCTCTATCGGATTATTTAACTTTTGTGACTTTTTTTATCAGTTTATAGGCCCAATCGTAGTGACTGGAAGTTACAGAGACGAGGTAGGCGCCCAATGAAGTGGAACCCGTCCATTTGTATTTTTTCTTTTCAAAAAGTTCTTGGTCTGAATGTCTTTCGATTAGCTTTTGAATATCGGCATACGAGGCATCTAATAATTTTTTCACGTCTACGTAGCTAAAATCCTTGTATTTTGCCCATATGTTTCGATTCAGGTCGGGAACGTTTTTCCAAGTATATCCTTTGGCCGGCATATCTGGCTTTTTTCCGGCCATCCCTACAGTGTACCAGTCCAATACCATGAGATGCCAATGGTGAAGGTGGGCAAGTACATCGGTGCTATTTCGGTTTAGATATCCTTTAGGAAATTCTTTATTGCGTTCCATTTTGTTAAACGACTCGACAAAATCTACTAGCTTGCGGTAGTTCCCCTGGCTTAGGGCTAACAATTCTTTTTTTGTTTTTGGTCTTGGCATGGTTCAAGAGTTACATATTCAGTTATTATGAATTTACTCATGTAGCACCAAAAAAGGTACCTTGGTATGATAACTGATTTTTTCAACTTTGGGCCTAAAAAGGATGCGTTCTAGGAAATTCAGGTTCTTGGCTACCATTACGATCATATCTAAATCACGGCTTTCAACAAAATGTTGAACGGCCTCGTCCAGTTTTTTCCCCGTTAGGGTATGAAAAGAGTATGCTGTATCAGTGAAATAGTCTTTTAAAAATTCACGGTTCTTTGTCTGAAGTATACTGAGGTCATCTCCTTTGGTAGTGACATATAAGAACCTCAGTGCAGATTTATGTCGCATGACGAGCTCTTTTACGTTTTCCATTACCTTCATGTCATAGCCCAATTGAAAGTCCGTTGGGAATCCTATTTCCTTGGGCCTACCATATTCGGCATCTTCAGGAACTGCCAAAACCGCACAAGGCACCTTAGTAATTACATTGCCTGTATTGCTTCCCATAGAAACGGCCTTTAAACCTGATGCCCCTTTAGTTCCCATGATGATCATATCAATGTTTTTGTCCTTTACTTCCTGCCTGATATGATCCGTAAAATATCCATATAAAGCTGAAGTATGAAACGTATGTTTGGTATTAATGGGTAATAGTTCAATCTCTTTAAGTAATTTCTCCAATTTTTCTTTGTTTTCCTTTAAAACGGTTTCCGCAAGAACTTCAGGCGATATGTACATTGCCGCTTCACCGCCCGAATAAGGGGCAATGGGATTTACATTGACGAGATAAAAAGTACATTGCGTTTTTTTGAAAAAGGCCATAGCATAGGTAATGGCATTCCACGCATTATCTGAGAAATCTGTGGGTATCAGTATATTTTTCATTTTTGGTATAATTTAAACCTAAAAGTAAGCGTGCTTAAAGAGCTTTGAAATGACAATTGTCATGCGACCTGAGTATTTTTCGGTTTCTGCCAGTCCAATTCAGCAAAACCTAGTAATACATCAGTACATGTTGCATTTGCACAAAAAATAGAAAGTTGGTTTCAACTGATCTAGGTCATTTTAGATTTGGGTGTACGTTCATATTTTGCAATGGAACCCAAATTAAATAGGATGAAAGCACATGCCACGCTTAAAAATGTAGATTCAGAACCTTGCAAGCTTATTATTGTGCGAAACCTGAAACGAATCTTGGACATTCGAATTATTGATATCGATGTCGAAAACGGGATTCTTCACTTTCTTTACAGTGGTCATAAGGCCTATGAGAATGTAAAAAAAGAACTGAGTAGAATTGGCTATCCCATACTGAAATGCATCTATGAGCCTACTCAAAATTCAGGACCAAGAACCGTACTATGGATCATCCCGCTATTTTGAGTGGTCGGGCAAGAAAGACCTACTTCTTTACGGGTCAATAAGAGGAAATATCAAAAAGGGAACTTCTGTATGAAATGCGACCCGATTGATGACGTTCTCCTTTGTAAGTCTCTCAAAAAAACTATGCCAATAGTTGACCATTGCAATCATTCCTACATTGGTATTTTCAGAAGTAAAAGAATTGATAGCATCTGAAATTTTCGACACCCCTTCGAACTCTACGTAGCGATGAGACAAACTACCTAAACGTTCCGTCAATAGATTTTTACAGGTTTCTTGTTGTGAAGTCAGCTTTTCGCCGGTATCCACATGCATGATAACAATTTCGGAATCCCATAATTTTGCCAAATTGATTAATGGGCTCAGTTCTACTTCTGAATACACATGTTCAAAATTAGTGGCAAAGGCAATCTGATGAGGTATACCAAAACTGTAGTCCTCGGGAACGGCCACCAAACGACAGAAATCGATGTTTTTCATAACGCTCACCGTACTGCTGCCCATAAAGACCTCTTTTGCCGCTGAGGAACCCTTGGTGCCCATGAAAACATAACTAACGTTGTTGTCGATTACAGTTTTTCCGACTGCGTTCAATAAGGAATTCGATATGCTCAGACCTTCAAATTCGTGTATTGGATTTTCATTTTTAGTTTTTAATTCGTTTAAAAGTGATTTAATATTACGTTTCGATTCCTCTTTTACAGCGCGGTATAAACGGGTGTTTTTGGCCTTGCCCATAGTACTGCTTAGGCCTGATGCTCCGACTTCAAAGGCATTCAAGATGTAAAACGTGCATGCCTGCTTTTCAAAAAGGTAAATGGCATAGTCGATAGCGTTGCGTGCGTTCGTCGAAAAATCTGTTGGTAATAAAATGTGCCTTGTTCCCATCGTTCTTAATTATAGATTATTCATACAGGGCTCTATTCCGGAAGCACCAAAAGTGGTACTTTGGTATGAAATGTCATTTTTTTTACGACCGGTTCTCCTATAATCTTTTCCCAAAAACTATGTCGGTACCGGATTAAGGCCATCATCTCCACTTGGGTATCGGCCATAAATTTTTCGAGGGTATGAGCTACGTTAGCTTCGAAATCGATATTATAGAACGTCACAGCCAAATCATTTAGTCGCTTCTTCAACAGCTTTTGATTTATCAGCTGTTGGTCGCTCAGGGCGAATTCTACGGCTACATGAACTACTTGAATATCGGTTTTCCAAAGCGATGCCAATTCGGTCAAAAGCAACAGTTGGTGCTTTTCGTATTTTTTTGAAAAATCGGTGGGAAAAGCCAATGATTTCAACGATTTAAAATCGTAATCGTCAGGTACCGCCAAGATTGGGCAGTCACTGATATTTTTTAATACCTTAACGGTGTTACTTCCCATAAAGACCTGTTTGGCTCCTGTCGCTCCTTGGGTACCCATGCATATCAAATCAATGTCTTTTTCCGCTAAGACCTGATGTATTGTCTCTTCCAAGGTGTCCGATTTTGAAATGGTCTCAAAGCTATGCTTTGGATTATGGTGGTTTTCCTTAAGATATACCATGACCTTATCCATCTCCTGTCTTGAGTATTCCGATAAAGAATCGTAAATGAGCCCTAATCGTTGTTGGCCTTTTCTACCCAGCATATTCATGGCTTTGGGTTCGTAGCCATGTAGAAGGTAAAATCTGCATTCTACATTTGCATATAATTTTACAGCTGTGAAAATGGCGTTCCAAGCGTTATCGGAGAAATCGGTAGGTAACAGAATTTTTTTCATTACTTCTATTTTTTCACATGTTCTTCCCAAGTATCCCTAATGGCCAAGAAAGGAATCTTCGTATGGTAACCAATCGAATCTACATTCGGTTTTACCCGTAACCTTTCCAAGAAAGAGTGCTTGCGGTTCATCATCGCCAAAAGGGCGATGTTGTGCTGCGAAACAAATTCGTGAATAGCGTCGGGCATCAATTGGCCTTTGATCTGTTTGAATTCATGATCCAGTGCTCCAAAATAATCCGCCAATGACTTTTGGTTTGCTATTTGGCCATCCGTTGGACTGTAATCGTCCTTTACGTTCAAGATGGTCAATTTTGCGTTGTGCATTTTGGCTACATCCAGTATATATTGTAAATCTTCTTTTTTATAGGGTGTGGCATAATCCGTGGGAAACAAAATAGATTTTATTTCTTGAGACGTACATCCTTTGGGTATCACCAATACCGGTATTTTTGATTTTCTCAGCACATGAACCGTATGCGTTCCCAAGAAAATTTCTTTGGCACCCGTAGCCCCTTGTGTGCCCATAACGATTAAATCAAAATCTTTGGTTTCCGTAATTTCGATCACTTCATTGATCAAGGTGTTGAAGGCTGAAAAAGCCTTGAATTTATGTTTGGGGTTATTGAATTTTAATTTGATATCCACCAAGGTCTTGTCCAGGCCGGCCTGTGCAATATCAACGCCCACATCAGGAATGGCAGTATAGATTGGTCCTCCAATCATATAGTCAGCCCTATAAAAGGTAGGTGTATAGGTATGCAGTATATGAAACTCGCATGCTTCGTTTTTAAAAAATTCAAGCGCATAGACAATAGCGTTCCAAGCGTTATCGGAGAAATCGGTGGGCAAGAGTATTTTTTTCATTTTTTCAAGGTTTAAATATTATCTGGGTAGGTTCTGCATGACCAAAAACGGAATTTTTGGGTTTAGACCGATTTCATCAATCGTGGATCGATACAACATATCTTCTAAAAAAGAATGCCGCGCATTGACCATGACCAGAAGGTCGATATCGCTGTCGAAAATGTATTCCATAATGGCCTCGCCTTTATTTTTGACGGGTGTACGTTCAAAAAACAGGTATGCATTGGACAGGGATTCTTGTAAGAACCGCTTGTTGTCAAGTTGTCTATGGCTGAGATCTTCAAAATCTGAAATATATAGGCAATGGACTTCAGATTTAAACTCAGAGGCTAGAGTGTTCAAGAGTTTTAGCTCTCTGCGCTTGTAAGGCAACATATAATCTGTGGGGAACACTATTTTTTTTGGCTGTTGATACTCGAAGTTCTCGGGAATAGCCAAAACAGGACATTGCACATATTTGAATACCTGAACCGTATGGCTGCCAAACGTAATTTTTTTGCTCGCCGTCTGGCCTTGGGTACCCATAATTACAAGATCAGCATTAATCTTAGTGGCAAAATCGTTGACCGCATCTATCAAGGACTCAAAGACGGAAACGCCTTCAAAACTGTGTTTTGGATTGAGATGTTTTTCGGTAAGGTCAGTAACTATTTTGTTCAAGGACTCATCTACATTTTTTTGGATTGTAGTTTTTTGTGCCTCCATTGATTTTCCACCATTTTTTTTAAAGGGTCCGTACACTTCATCAGCATAGGCGTGTAAAAAATAGAAATTGGTACGTTCACATTTGTAGAGCCGCAAAGCATATTCTATGGCCTGCATAGCGTTTGTAGAAAAATCGGTAGGAATCAATACTCTTCTCATAGCTTAGTTTTAAATGACTATCCAAAAATATTTCTATAACAACTCAATAACTATGATATATATCATTAGGAAAAGTGGATAAAAAAGTCATTCCTTAATCTCTCAGAAGTAGTGAGACTACTTCTGAAGAGTATAAATATTTGTTGCTCAGAAGATAATTACGATATGCTATTTGATTGATTAGCGTATTTTGTAAGCAAATGACTTTGTATTTATTAGCAATAATATGATGAAAGAAAAATGTGCCCGTAAAAAGCGGGATTACTAATCAACCCTGGAGGGACATAAGCGGAATTCTTGTATCGAAGCTTACTTCCTCTACCGTAGTGTCTAAAAATAATTTTTGAAAAAGATCGAAATCTTATGAAATCAGGATGATAAGGTCTGCACTTATCCTCTTAGCAAAAATTCGAATACCATTCTCTACCTCTCTGGAGATTACCTTATGGAACGTATGATAATGGTCAGTTATGAAGTGCGTATTTGAAATACTGCATCCTACTCATGCATTACCAATACCGGAACTGTGGTATGAAAACTCACCTTTTCCACGGAGGAATCGAACAGCAGATTTTGAAGAAAGTTCAGGTTTTTCGCTACCATGACAACCATTTTCCCATGATTGGAAGCTACATAATGCTGTATGGCCGTCTTGATATTTTTATTGACGCTATTATGGAAACTATGCGTGTGTTGAAAAGTTTCTTCCAAATAGTCCTGTAAGTACCGCTTATTTTCTTCTTGTTCAATTGTTAGTTGGTTGTTATTTGTCAAAACGTTCAAAACCTCTAGTTTAGCTTTTGTGATACGAATGGTTTCTGTAAGAGCTTTTAAAATAGCGTATGAATAGAATATGTTATAGTCGGTAGGGAATACGATTTTTTTTGGTATTGTAATCTTAGCATACTCTGGAATTACCAACACGTTACATGGCACTTTGGTAATGGCATCGCCCGTATTACTGCCTACTATCGATGCCTTTATGCCCGATGCCCCTTTAGTGCCCATGACCATAAGGTCTATTTTTTTTGCCTCGACCGTTTTACGCATAATATCGACGAAGTTTCCGTACTCCTGAAGGGCAATAAAATGGTGTTTTTCGTTAATGGGCAACCCCTCGATTCGTATAAAAAGTGAGTTCAATTTTTCCTTTATGGAAGTACTTATCTTTTCGACGGGAAACGTAAAAGAATTGCTATTTACAGATGATTCCTTTAAATCGCCAATATGCAAAATATAGAAATTACAGGCCTCGTTCATAAAGAACCGTACGGCGTATTCTAAGGCGTTCCAAGAATTAGCTGAAAAATCTGTGGGTATTAAAAGGTTCTTCATTCACATGGCTTGGCAGACAAAAATAAGCTTGTGATTGCACGTGCAATATGATATATATCAGGTGTGCCGCTTTCTGATTTGCGAATTTGTACTATCTAATTCACATACTGCAGCGCCTTCAATTCTTTTATTCTGATGTTCCGCCCCTCAATAGCTATGAGTCCCTCTTTTTTAAATCCAGATAGCGTACGTATGAGGCTTTCCGTGGCAATACCGGCGACACTCGCGAGATCATGTCGTGATATTTTGATGGGTTCTTCGGTTTTTGTATTCATAATCTCGGCAAACTGTAGTAGCGTCTGCGCCGTTTTCTTGCGAACAGAACTATAGGCCATTTGTAATAGTTGTGCCTTGAATTCAGTAATGTTATCAGTCAAAAGCTCCATCAGTTCCAAAGAAATATTCTTGTTTTTTTCTAGAACTTCCTTGAGGTTATTTTTGGAGATTCCCGCAAGGGCTACAGGTTCTATCGCCGTCGCTGATTCTTGATAGGGTATGTTGTTCAGAAAAGACGTAAACCCCAAAAAGTCATCGGCCCTATATAGTGAGGTAATTAGTTCCTTGCCGTCCGAATCCATACTATGGCATTTGATGACTCCTTTTAAGATGAGGTATACTTTATAGGAATGTGAGCCCTCATGATAAACAATTTCTCCCTGAGCGAAGTTGGCGATTTCGCCATTATCGTCAAAAAAGTTCTTCAGTTCGTGCAAGGTGCGCATTTCATCTTCTGAAACTTCATGGTCATTAGATGTTTTGCCAAGCATACGACTCATGAGTTCGGCCTTTGCCAATCGACTCTCCACGGCACCGATAAGATCTTCTTCCTCGAAAGGTTTGGTCAAATAGTCATCCGCGCCCAGATCCATACCTTTCCGAATTTCTTTATGCTCCGTTTTAGCGGATAGAAAGATAAAGGGAATTTTTTTGGTTTTTTCATCAGCCGATAGGTTTTCCAGAACACCATATCCATCTATAACTGGCATCATAATATCGCATATAATAACATCGGGCAGGTTTTCCTTGGCAACTTCGATTCCTATTTTTCCATTCGCGGCGGTCATTACCTTATAGCCAGAAAGTTCTAAAAGCTCCTCGGTGTTTTCACGTAGTGCCCGGTCGTCCTCAATTAATAAAATTGTTTTCATTTTCTAGTTGGTATTAAGTTCTCTGGGGATATGCACTATAAATGTTGATCCGTTGTTTTCTTTGCTGTTGAATTCTAAGCTTGCTCCGAGATTCTCCAGATGCTGTTTTGCAATGTTCAAGCCAATGCCCGTACCTTGGGTCAAAAGGGCATTCCCTGCCCTGAAGTAGCGATTAAAAATATGCTTTTGTTCGTCTGTGGGAATGCCGATTCCTTGATCGATTACTTTCAAGATTAACTTGTTCTTCTCGATTTCTACCTGTAAATCAATAATGGAATCTTCCGGAGAATATTTAATGGCGTTATGCACTAAATTCGACAAAACTAGTTGCAGGGTCTTTTCATCAAATTGGATGATGAGGTTATCAATGTTCTCGGGATACTGGATTTTTTGTCCCGCTTTGAGCAGCATATTGGAATCATAAACTACTTCGTTAACGATTTTACTCAATGGAAAGCTTACTACGTTATAATTGACCTTTCCGGAATCCAACCGTTCTACAGAGAGAAAATCATTTAGAATAGCATCAAGATATTTCACTTTATTTTTAATCGTGGTCACGTGTTTGTCCCGCTTTTCTTGTTGCTCGGTCTGGGTATATTTTCCCAATAAGGTGATTGAGGTTAAAATACTGCTCAATGGTGTTTTGAATTCGTGGGACACCAAGGATAAAAACCGGGTTTTCAATTCGTTCAGTTCCTTTTCTTTTGCAAGGGCCTCGGTCAATTGTTTGGTACGTTCTTTTACCTTTTTTTCTAGTTTTTGGGTATAATTCTTGCGTTCTGTGATATCCAAGATTATGGCAACATAAACCTTGCTTTCTCCCATTGTGGATAGTTGCAGATGTACTTCTACAGGATAGAAAGAACCATCTTTTCTTCGATGTGTGGTTTCAAACTCAACCTT
>CAZRIE010000068.1:0-10801 GCA_964600075.1 uncultured Flavobacteriaceae bacterium | reverse complement strand
CTGTTCTTTCTCTTTACGCTCTGTAATATCGATCACTAAAGCCATCACATAGGTGGCTCCGTATAGCTCAAAAGGATTTAGGCCTGCCTCAAGAGGAAACTCATGACCATCTTTACGAATACCATAGAGATCTAGGCCATGGCCCATTTGGCGCTTTCCACTTTTTGCCATGAAGTTTTCAACCTGTGAATCGTGGGAGTGATGATATCTTTTTGGTATTAAGGTATCCAGCGGTTTTCCAATAAGTTCGCTCTTTTCATACCCGAACATCTCTTCTGATGAAGAATTGGTGGCAACGATAACCTGTTTTTCGTTAACGACAAGTATACCTTCGGAAACCCCTTCTGAAAGCAAATTGAATATGTTGCTATTTTTTTGGAAAACCTGCATAAATCAAATATAAACCTTTCAAACTGATTTTTATCATAGAAATCTTGGCTTGCGTATCCTACTTTTAAAGTGTTTAACATAAAGCTATTGAGAATGAGAAATACACCTAAAACCATGAATGGGCTCTATCAAAATCTGGGCAAATTATTCTATGCCATGGCGATTAGCGATGGCAGCGTACACGTTAAGGAATGGGATAAAGTAAAGGAAATCGTAAAGGAAGATTGGTTGTATGTAGATGATTTTAAAGATCGATATGGTACTGATGCCGCCAACCAGATAGAGATTGTATTCGGTTGGCTTGTAGAATACGAAAAGAGTAGCGAGGAATGTTTTGAAGAATTCAAGGAATTTTATGTAGCACACCCACATGCCTTTACCAAAGAGATTAAGTCGTTGACAGGGAAGACTGCCAATGCAATTGCCAACGCCTTTTCAGGAAGGAATAAATCTGAATTAGTGCTTTTAGCAAAAATCAATTTGTTGTTGAAATAATTCGTGCGGTTTATCTTGTGTATTTTTTGTTTGTATTTAGAAATCTTTCTTTTTGGATTTATGTATTAATCGCCAAATAGGTAAGACTGTCCACAATATCAACATAAACATTGAGATAATTAATCCTTGATTTGTTCCGAAGAATTGTTTGAAGACTGCCCCTGTGTACCCCAATAAAGCCGAAATATCCAACTTTAAAAGAATCAAGGTCCGCGATAAATCTATAGGGTTGAACATGGTTGCAGCCAATGAAAAACTATCCAACGGATACTGCTTAAAAATAAGCAACGACATTAGAAAAAGTCCGTCATATATCACAGCCATAAATAGCCACAATAATACGGCGTACCCAAAACCTTTGATTTTATTCTCATTTGATAGGGCAATGTTAAAGGACAAAGCGGTAAATATCATTGTCAAGAACGCGCCTGTTATCAAGAGTAGTGAAAAATCAAATATGGCATCACTTTTAAAAAGCCCATAAAGTACAAACGGAATGCCCAGACCTAAGACCAAACTCATCGTCAATGAACCGGCGACGCCTAAATATTGCCCTAAGAAAATAGAAGAACGTTTAATGGGTTGCGCCAATAAAAGCTCTGTAAATTCCTTGGAATTATAATAATACATGACCCCAAAAATGGTTCCGATAAGTGGCACGAGTACAATAATGATATTCATCAAGGTAATGACTGCTTTTGATACGTCATTATTCAAGAATAGCAGCACAAACCCTAGAAGAAGGTAGAACAAGAAATAGACGTAACTCCATCGGCTGCGGATAAGGTCGTAAAAACTATATTTCAGTATTTTAAGCATCGGCTGGTGTGTTTGCTATGGCCGCAATGGCGTGTTCGAGATCAGTTTGTTGGGTCTTAATTTTTAATGCTGATATACTACCTTTAAAATAGATTTTACCTTCTAACAAATACACAATAGTGTCGGCAACCTCGGCTACGAATTGCATGATATGGGAAGTGATTAAAATGGTCTTTCCGCTGTTTTTTTCTTGTTGTATTAGTTCTTTCAACTTAATCAATGAAGCAGGGTCAAGTCCGGTAGTGGGTTCATCTAAAATCAACAAAGGGCAATCGAACATAAAGGTCAAAACAATATTTACTTTCTGTTTTGTTCCACCAGAAAGGGTAGATAGTTTTTTGTCTAAAGAAGGCTCTAATTGAAAGAGTGCGATAAGCTTTTCGGCATTGCTGGGCATTTGCCTAAGGTCTTTAATCATACGAATCAATTCCTTTACTTTCAGGTTTCCAGGAAAATTGGCTATCTGTGGCAAGTAATTGATGTCTTGACGGTATTTCCAATTTTTTTTGATGGATTTTCCCCCGACTGAAATCGTACCCTTATTCGGAACCACCATGCCCAAAACACTCTTAATCAAGGTTGTTTTTCCAGACCCGTTAGGACCCAATATGGCGAAGATTCCACTTTTCTCAATGTTCAGGTCAAGACTGGAAAGCACTTCGTTCTTTCCGAACTTTTTATATAGATTTTGTATTTCGATCATTTTATTATCTTCTTCTTTCTAGGACTCCACTCAGGATAAACTTCGACAGGAATCTGTTTGCTATTTTCGTCATTACGAGCGCAGCGTGGCAAACAATTTGATGTATATTACGACTCGGCATTACGAAACTGCCAGCTTTTTTAACCCTCTTTCTCAATTCAACCATTCGTGTTCCTAGGTTTACCCCTCCGCTTTTCCATCAGTCTACTGGCGGAGAAAAAGTTCCTCCCCTTATTTTAAAGGGGAGGAACTTTTTACCTTTTACAAATTCTAAACTTCCTAATTAATTTCACAGTATTAGAACTTATAACTCTTGACTACCACCTGCAACTGCCCACTGTTTACTTTTTTCATTAAAGGTTTGGCATCCAAAAGTTTATCGGGTGTAAAAACAGGTGATACTTTTTCAGAGAAATCAATGATATCCATAAACAAACTACGTAAAAGAACGATGGTCTCTGGTGTTTTGTTTACGATATAAGAAAACAACTTGACAGGGCGATAAGGTACATCACCAATACCGTTTTTATCTAAATCGTAACCTGTGTAATTACTCCAATAGTTCTGGTCGAACACATTATCGTTCAATTTGCTGTTGTATGAAATATCAAAAGAGTTGTATAGGAAATTATTATTTGTAAAAGTATTCGTGTAACAAGCCCCTAGGATTTTTACGGCCCATCCGTTTTTTATGAAACTATTGTTCTTGTATTCGATTCGGTTAGAGCCCTCTATATTAATGCCTATAGTGTTTTCTTCAAAAGTATTTCCACTAATTTCAGCATCGTTGATTTCTTTTAAAAGCATGCCAAAAGCGGCGGTTCCCCAATTTTTCTTAAAGGTATTACCAATCATCTTTATCCGTTTGGAGAACATCACAGCCACTCCAGCGCCATTATTTTCAAAAGTGTTATTGGTATATGTATCATCATTGGAAAACATAAAATGCAGGCCGTAACGTAAATTGTCTGAACTTGTATTGTCTTTAATAGTGATATTATCGGAAAACTCTAGGTAAATGCCGTCGCGTACATGTTGTACAATATTCTTTTCAACTTCAACATTTTTACAATACCACAGTTGAATACCATTACCGGAATTATACTCATCTACCGCATCGCCAATAATTTTGTTATGATATACTTTACCGTTATTCGATTTTTCAAGATAAATGCCGAAGAATAGCTTTTCAAGTACTACGTTCTGTATTAAATAGTGTTCGCTTTTCACCACTCGAATTGCTGCATAATCAGTTGTATAGCTGGTGCCCACATTAATGATAAAAAGCCCGTCAACAGTAACATTGTCCGAAACAATGCGTATGATTTCTCCTTGATCTTCGCCATCAATTATGGGGTAGTTTTCACCCAGAAGCGTCAATGGTTTGTCGATGAGGATATTGAATTCTTTATACGTGCCGTTTTTGATTAAAAGTGTATCGAAATCTGAAGCCATTTTTATTGCTTCTGAAATGGATTTTACTTCACAGTCAGCACATACAGAAATCGTCGTGGGCCGTTGCGAAAACCCGAAGAAGAGGTTGCAAATCAAAATGAGCACTGACAAATATTTCATCTTAGGCATAGTTTATAGTAGCGTATACTTTAGGCAACCATTTAGGTTAAGCGTTTCGTTCATTTGTATACCATTATAATTCTGATACAGGGGTGTACCTATTTCAGCACCAAAAATTAGTTTGTTTTTTGCCAATACAATGTTCACTCCTATAGCGCCCCGAACTAGTTCACCTCCATAATTGCTAGGGTCGGCTGTAGTTACCATCATCGGGTTTAACTCAGGGTCGGCTCCCTGAATTTGACCTTCGCTACTTCCACCTAGCCGAATGGAGGTGCTGATGGAATTTGAAATGCCATAGCTCATCCAAGACTGCAACTCATGAATATTTCCGAATCGGTATTCTTGGCTGTTCTCGCCAGTTCTGAAGGTGTTCAATTGTTGTATTCCCCAAGTGAAATCACCAACATAACCTTTAAGGGTTCCGCCTAAAGTTATGTCAAAAGTACCAGACCCCAATTGCATGGCATAGGGTAGTTTGGCATCGGGCATCATGGGTGTTGTATCACGGTTTTCAATATCACCTATAGGAATATTGAACGCTAAGTTTGCATGCAGGTCGATTTTTTCCTTGGACAACAATCCATATAGTATCCCAGTTTTCATATCGCCCAATCCATTTGCCGATGTTGAGAAATCGCGAAGCATGGGCATACCGTTCATCATCATTCGCGCTGTCAAATCCATATTTTTTGCTGCAAAATTCTGCATGAGCATCAAGGTCAGTTTGTCGGATGGCGCATACATGACCCCGAGCATATACATCTGCATGGTCATTTCTTGTGGAGCGACCAAAAATCGCTCGTATATGGCTTCATCAGAAATTTTATCACTTCCTTCACGGTTGCCGTCCATGGCCATATTCATATACCTCAAGGAAACCATCCATCCGCCTTTTGGATGTAAATGATCCCCCATGATACCGCTTGGTGCGTAGGTATTTGCGCCATGCTGATGTGAATGGTTTGTAGCACCAAAACTTGAAGATACAAAACGTTCTTTTAGTTCCTCCCAGGTATATATTTCACCGCTTTCTTCTTTTTGAACTGAAATCGCATCAGCAGCAGTTGAATAAGCAGACAGATTTGCACCCATCGGACTACGAATAGCATCGCTCTTCACAAAATAGGCATTTAGAGCATTAAAATATTGTCCACTTTTATAGTCGGTTACCTGAAGTTTTTTAAAATTACCGGCATCTTTTGTTTTTATATAGTTGACCAAACATTCAATGGCATCAAAATGAAATGCTTTATCTGAATTGGTTAATGCTCTCGCTTTAAATGCATCATCCTTGACATCCATCTTGCAATGAGTGCATGATACCGTCTGTGCATAATTTGTTTGCGTGAAAATTAGGCATAGGAAGAGTATCGAGGTTTTTTTTATCGGTTTCAACTTGAACTATCTTATGATTAAAAATTTTGAATTTTCATTGGCACTTACCCAATGCTCTGTTTCCTTGGGAAAGCTGAAGTTCTGCTGTGCCATTATATGATAGGGTTCGCCGTGAATATGAAAAATAATATCACCTTCCAATAGTATCAATTGCGCATCGGTGGGAGAGGTGTGTGTGGGAAAAACGGCGTCTTTTTCCAAACTGATGCTCAAGATTTCAAAAGAATCGTTTTTAGCCAATTTTTGAACCTGTAATTTATCGAACGCTTGTGATTTTATGGTATTTCGTATGATGTACATTTTTATGTGTTTTTTATTCTTAAGTTTTTCTGATTTTTCCTGTTATATCGTTGATATTGATACGATACACTATGGGCATTTCTCTTTCTTGTAACCTACTTGTAAAGTCTCCTATGAAGTTTGGCTTTTCACCTTTTGAACGTTCAATGGTATCTTGTACGCCTTGTGCAAACTTGTGCAGGTATTTTTTAGCGGCACTCCCTAATAGTTCCTCAAATTTTCCATGAACCAGAACAGAACTCCAATCTTGAATAGATTGAATATTTTCTATCTGTAATGAAACATCTTCATACTTCCGCATGGCATCTATTTTGTGTCCATTATCGGAGTAACTGAGCAGGCATTTTTCCACGGCATCATAGAAGTAAGTAATAGTGGTAACAAAAGGTTTTTTTTCTGAAATAAAACCCAAATGTCCTAGGTAGTTATTGCCGAGAATTTCTAAACGTTTCTCATGTTCTAAATCTTTAATCATATCTTTTTATTTATTCCCTATATCCACCCGTAATATCCGAAATTCTAATACGATATGATGCTTCGTTGAAAACTTTATGTTTGAAAACTGATCTATTTGCCTCGTAGGCTTTTACTTCTTAATTTTCTGAAGACTTTCGGTTTTCGATAATTATTTGGGCATGGTTTGCTTGTTCTTATTTTATTTACCTAAATCTCAATTGCAACTCGCTCCAAGTGTAAAGCTCACCTTTATTTGCTTTTTGTGCTCTTTCCGCAGCGTCAGATGTAGCAAAAGCAGTTAAAAATTCTCCCATGGGACTGGGAATATTTTTACTGATGAGATAGGTTGCTTTCGTAGCATCTATAAATTCTCCAGGAGCATTGTAATTGTTTACTAAAAACATTTTCACTTCGATAGTATCCATTTCCTTTAAATGATTCATCATACATTCTGATGCATCAAAAGAATAGGTTCTTCCTTTTTGAGTCATGAACTGCGCGGCATGTTGCTTATCAACTATGGTCATGCTGCAAAAATGGCATCCGTCCGAGGCGTAAGAAAGCAGTTTTGGAGTATTGTTGCATCCCAAAAGCATGAAAAAAAATACAAGTGCCATAATTGAATATTTCTTCATGATGCGGCAAGTTTATTGGTTGTGTCTACTGCGATGGATGCGCTACTTTTCCATCCAACGAAAAACGCAACAATCGTTAGCATCATTCCAACGAACATGAGCCAAGCTCCTGTTGATGGTAGTGACGTAACCTTAAAATTTAGCATATCGGCCTTACCAAAAAGCGGTGGACTATACGTCATAGGTGTACCATCAAGGTTGCTGAGTTTCATAATCGCATTTGGATCAAGATTGGTGCCGTAATCTACCATCCAAGCATTAAAGTCATACATGCCTAAAACGCCAAGAATACTCATTAAAATGAACCAGCCTAAAAACCATTTATAGCTCACCTTTTTAAAGTAACCCAAAAGACCAATTAAGACCCCTAATGCAACCATACTACCTATCACTATTGGAAAAGTACTAAACTCCCACATATCCTCTGGTTTAGGTAATGTGCGCATGCCTATGTAATGGTTTAGGCCATCTATATTCTGTAAATCGAACTCGTTCATATCACGAATACCGTCAATATGAATGTTCATGCCTAAGGGGTCAGGATATTGCGGTGCGCCCAACATAATGTTCCATAAGGGAAATAAAAACAAACCCAATAGGAACAAAGGACCTATAATCATTATAATACTTGCTTTTTTCATCTTCTATTTCTTTGAAATGGCTTGCAATTGAATATTTAAAAAAGCGGGCCGGTACTTAGACGCGACCCGCTTTCGTTTGAAAAGTGATTCTTACAATTTTTATTCACCCAAGCTATAAGTAAGCGGAACATTAGAGCCTGCCGGGGAAACCCTTACATAACCTTGCATCTCTTGGTGCAATGCAGAGCAGAAATCGGTACAGTAGAATGGCCATACTCCTGGTTTTTTAGGTTCCCAAAGCGATGTTTTGGTTTGCCCTGGCATCACTAGCAATTCTGAAGTATTTTGACCAATCATGGCAAAACCATGGGGTACATCAAAATCTTGCTCGTGGTTCGTGATATGGAAATATACCTTGTCGCCTACCTTGACACCTTCAATATTATCAGGGGTAAAGTGACTTCTAATTGTGGACATATATACATGAACCTCGTTACCATCTCGCTCAACCCTGGCATCGGCCGGAGTCAATACGGCATAGGGATGTTTGTTTTCGTCCAACCGATAGATTTTTTTCGATTTCGGAGCTAATAATTCAGCTGGGATACCTGCTGCATAATGGGGTTCGCCATGCGTTGGAAAATCATAGATCAACTCCATCTTATCACCCGAGATATCATAAATCTGAGCCGAGTGCTCCATTTCAGGGCCTGTTGGCAAATACCGGTCTTTGGTAATCTTGTTCATTGCAACCACATATTTACCGAATGGTTTGGCAGAATTTCCACCCGGAATCATCAAGTGACCGACAGAGTAGAAAGTAGGTTGTCTATCCAATACTTCCCAAGTGCCTAGTTTCCATTTTACAACTTCCGAAGAAATAAAGAAGGTGGTGTAGGCATTTCCTTTTCCATCAAATTCTGTGTGTAAAGGACCTAAACCGCCACTTTTTACAACTCCTGCTAAAACATCTTCAAACTTTAGAATAGGAATTCCGTAAGCTTCGCCATCAAATTTTTTGCCTTCTATAGCTGCAATCATCTTATCAAATGAGTGGACTGTCAAATCAGCAGATAATTTACCATTACCAATGATATACTGACCACTTGGATCAACATCACAACCATGTGGAGATTTTGGCGTTGGTAAGAAAAAAACAGCACCTGGTACATCAAGTGGGTTTACAGTGAGCACTTCTTTTTTCATAGTAGAAGTAGCGGTATGCGTATGCTCGTCATATACATTATGTGCATATTCAGCAGGCATCATCGTGCCACCGCCATTTTTTACGTAAGCTTCTACTTTCTTCCAGTTTATAGCGGCGATAAAGTCCTTATCATTCTGGGAAGAATTTACTTCCATCAATGAGTTAGCTTCCTCTGTGTTATACGTAGTAAAGAAAAACCAGCCATGCGATTTACCCCGGCCCGGATGCGAAAGATCATAGTTAAAACCTGGCATAGTCAATTGGAATTCAAGATTCAATCTACCATTGTCAGGAGCTACGCTAATAAATGACAAGGAACCTTTGAAGTTGCCTTTATATTCATTGATCGGCATATCTCTTTGAGGAACGGGCACGGAAAAACGTGTTCCAGCAACTACGTACTCTGTGTTTTCGGTAATGAAAGAAGAACTATGGTTACCTGCGCTATTGGGTATCTCTATGATTTCTTCAGTTTCAAAAGTGCTCAAACTTACCCTAGCGATACGCGGGGTATTGTTACCATTGATAAAAATCCATCTTCCATCCAATTCTCCATTGGTTTGAGAAATATCAGGGTGGTGAGAGTCATCCCAAGGAACAAATCCGAAAGATGTATTCAGCATAGGTTTGGTCTCTTCCGAATATCCGTAACCCGAAGTAGGAAACTGTGAGAACACCGGAATTTCCTTAAACATTCTGCCAGATGGCAAACCGTAAACGGTAATATTACCACTATATCCGCCGGACATAAAGGCGTAAAATTCATCATGTTCGCCTGGTGCTACATACACTTTTTCAGCAGCATTTGAAGAGAGCGCTCCGTTAGAAGAGCTCTTGCTATCGCCTTGGTTACCGCAACTGCTTAAGAGTGCGGTGAAGCCCAAGAGCATTAATATATAACTGTGCTTTTTCATCTGTATTTATTTTAATTGTTTATCTAGATTGTTTGTTTATTCGGATGGTGGTAAAATCACTTTATCGACCACATGTACGATTCCGTTTCCGGCCTTGATACTTGCCAGAATTTTAGCACCGCCCACATAGACATCATCACCTTTAACCTCTACAATTGCGTTCTGGTCATTGGCTTGCCCTATTTTTTTAAACTTCTTTAAAAATTCTTTGGAATAATTGCCTGCGGTAACATGATGCTTAAGAATATTCGCCAAAGCCGCTTTGTTCTCCGGTTTAAGCAAATCTTCTACGGTGCCCGCTGGTAAAGCATCGAAAGCTGCGTTAGTAGGTGCAAATACCATTAACGGTCCAGCATTTACCAAAACGTTTTCCAATTCAGCTGCTTGTACCGCAGCTACCAAAGTAGTGTGATCTGGAGAACCAATGGCGATTTGCAGCACATTGGGTGTTGATCCGTCATCTTCGATGAACGCTTGTCCATTTTTTTCAGTATCGGCTGTTGAAGTTGCAGCGGGAGTAGTCGTGTTTTCGGTCTTATTCTCGTTTTTACAGCTGGTGATTAATAACAGCATCAAAAACGAACCGAATACTAGTTTTAAATTGGTTGTTTTCATTATTTATTATTTTAAGGTTCTAAAAAATTCTAATACACTACGCGCCTGCTCTTCGGTCAATCCTTGATTGGCCATCGGCGCCCCATTAAACTCCATTAATAAATCTTTGGCTAAAGCATCTTCCTTAACCATACCTTCGGGGTTCAAAATCATATTCATCACCCACTCAGGGCTACGTCTTTCTAAAATATTATTCGGTGCGGGCCCGATGAACTTTTTGCCGATCCGGTGACAGGCTAGACACATTTGATTATAGACCTCTTCCCCTTTTTTAGCTAGTGCCTCGTCAATTTTAGCATCTAAAGTAACCGCGGTAATCGGGCCAACACCTTTGCTAGATAAATCAATACGTGCCGACGCAGGTGTCATATCTGCATCGGGATTAGCTTCAACCGGTTTTTCGGTAGCCTTGGTGCGGTCTACACTAAAGCCTTCTTTCTTCTTATCTTCTTTTCCTCCACAGCTCATTAAGAGCAAGGAAAAAATGATAGCCAAGTTTTTAATCATTATTTTCATTTTTAAGGTTATTTACAAATTCTATAGGGCAAAAGTAGTGGCATGAGAACACATAAAACATGATAGAAGTCATATAAAGGATAAAAATATCTTTTAATCTTAATTGTATAAATCAAAATGATTTCTATTTTTACAAAAAAATTGTTTTTATGCTTTCCAATTCTTCCAAATACGCCCTAAAAGCTGTGTTATATTTG
>CAZRIE010000067.1:0-23199 GCA_964600075.1 uncultured Flavobacteriaceae bacterium | reverse complement strand
ACAGATTCGATACTACGGCAACAAGCTGGAAAGGGTTCAATTTCCTTGCTTTTATGGTCATAGCAATCAAAAAATTCAAGAATATCAAAAACTCAAGATGACCTCATCAATAATAATTGAAAAACAATAACTTATACCGTATTTTATGAAGAACACATTAAAAGAACTTATTGCAAAAAACGAGGCACAGGAGAAGGCATATGTTGCGTCACGTCAAGCGGAAATTGATAGCCCCAAAACAGGTGATGACCGGCGTAATTTTTTAAGAAAAACGGCGTTGGGCGGTATCGCCTTATCCAGCTTCATGGGTTATTCTTTTGAAGATACCGTAGCACAGACCACCTCGAAAGTAAACCGTGCATCCGCGCCCTCTGAGTTGAAGATTACTGATATGCGGTACGTGTTGACCGATGTTATGGGAGGCACGCCTATCATTAAAATTGAGACCAACCAAGGCATACATGGTCTAGGTGAGGTGCGTGATGCTGCTGACGCACGCTACGCACTTATGTTAAAAAGTCGTATTCTGGGTAAGAATCCCTGTAATGTAGAAAAAATCTTCAAGAGCATCAAACAGTTTGGCGGACCCTCTCGACAGGCAGGTGGGGTTTGTGGGGTCGAAATGGCATTATGGGACCTTTGTGGTAAGGCTTATAACGTTCCCGCTTGGCAACTATTGGGAGGAAGATACCGAGATAAGGTGCGACTCTACGCAGATACGCCAGAAGCAAACTCTCCCGAAGAACAGAAACGGCTTATTAACTTTCGAGTAAAAGAACAAGGATACACTTGGTTGAAAATGGATGTTTCCATAGGTGAGCTGAAAGGAAAAAAAGGTACCGTAGTAAACGGCAAGTTCTGGGAAGATGCAAAAGGAAATCTTAACCAATGGGGCGATCGAAGAAATTTTATGTCCTACGGTAATACCATGCATCCGTTCACCCAAATTCAGATAACCGAAAAGGGTCTCGAAACGTTACAGCAGGTTGTGGAGGACGTACGAAATATGGTGGGTTACGAAATTCCCATTTCCACGGATCATTATGGACATTTCGATTTGAACAACAACATCCGAATGGCCAAAGCATTGGAAAAATATCGTTTGGCCTGGTTCGAAGACATGGTACCTTGGCAGTATACTGAACAATGGAAAACAATAACGGATGCCATTGAAACACCAACGACGACAGGTGAGGATATTTATTTGTTAAAGGATTTCAAGCCCCTCATTCATCAAAGGGCGGTTGATATTATCCATCCAGATTTAGCATCTTCAGGCGGACTTTTGGAAACGAAACGCATTGCCGATTATGCGGAAGAATTTGGGATTGCGATGGCCATGCACCAGGCAGGAACGCCGGTTTCTTTTATGGCTAACGTGCATTGTGCCGCGGCCACACAAAACTTTTTGGCCCTAGAACATCATTCTGTCGATATTCCGTGGTGGGAAGATCTCGTGACTACTGTCGGTGGGTATAAAATGATTGACAACGGTTTTGCTACCGTACCCCTAACGGCTCCCGGATTGGGTATAGAGTTGAATGAAGATGTCCTAAAAAAGCATATCGACCCGAGGGATAAAAGTTACTTTGCCCCAACGACAAAATGGAACGACCTGCGTTCGCACGATAGAACATATAGTTAAGACCGTTCGGAATTTTATTTCCTTATAAATATAAAACGAAAATTGTTTGAGTTGGTTAGATTGTAGTTGAACTTCCCGGACTCTCCGTTCGGGGAAGTTTGACTATTTTGGCATCCGAACATAAAATTCCTTACATTGTTAGTCGAAAGAAATAAAAACAATAACCTTCATAATAACAAAACACTACGAATGAAAATGAGACTATTTTTAGCGGCACTTTTTATATTTGCCAACATTCCACTAACGGCTCAAGGCGTAGCCGCCACACCTGACTATATTGAAGAATTGACAGCTGATTGGCAGGGCGAACGTTTTGATGACGGAAGGCCCAAAGTCTCCGACGCCCTTTTGAAGCGATTGAAGAACATACAAATAGAAGAAGCTTGGGGCTATCTGCGCAGCAAGGGTTATCATAATCAGTACGATGGCGAATGGAAAATAATTCATCCTGAAAGTGTTATGACGGGGCGTGTTCTAACGGCGCAGTACATGCCTTTGCGTCCTGATTATAAAGATTTGGTAAAAATGAAGGGCGCCAAAGAGAATCGAGATACGATTGGGGGCAGTAATTCATGGCCTATTGAAATCTTAAGGGAGGGTGACGTGTATGTTGCCGACGGCTACGGGCGTGTAATTGATGGAACCTTGATAGGCTCCAATTTGGGAAATGCGATTTACGCGAATTCCAGTAACGGAGTAATCTTTGATGGTGGGGTTCGCGATGTGGCCGGTTTATTGGATATTGAAGGGTTTAATGGTTGGTATAGAGGAGACGACCCTTCGTACCTAGCAGAGCAAATGTTGACCAGTATCAATACGCCCATTCGAATAGGTCGAGCCATCGTACTGCCTGGTGATGTTGTCTTAGCTAACCAACATGGTATAATTTTCATACCGTCTCACTTTGTAGCTAAATTGGTGTTGTCATCAGAAGTAGTAGGTCTTCGTGATCAATTCGGTTTTCAAAGGTTACGTGAGAAAACATATACTCCAGGGCAAATCGATACAAAATGGACCGAAGTCATTAAAGCCGATTTTTTGCAGTGGTTAAAAAAATATCCCGATGCTAAACTTCCGATGACCCGCAAAGAGCTTGACGACTATATGAAGTCGAGCAAAAATTAATGTTTTTTGAAAATTTATAATAGCAAAGTATTTACGAAATTCGATAAAATGAAAAATCAAATAGTTATGTGGGCCGTGGTTGGTCTTTTTAGTCTAGTATCGTGCGCCCAGAATTCTTCTAACGATGAGGGTCAAATAACTGCCGGAGTAGATTCGCTCTATGAGGCTATGGTTTCAAAAGACAAAACTAGCTTAGAAAACCTGACTGCCAAAAACCTCACCTACGGGCATTCAAGCGGAACCCTTGAGAACAAAGGCCAATACGTATCGGCTGTAATGACCGGGTCTTTTGAATTCATTTCTATCACGCCCGTAGACCAAAGCATCGAAATTTCGGGTGACACTGCTATTGTACGCCATATTTTTGAGGCAAAGGTAAACGATGGAACGCCCACTGATGTTCGAATCGGCGTAATGATGACATGGCAAAAACAAAAGGGCAACTGGATTTTACTTGCCCGACAGGCCTACAAACTATAACACCAAACCACTGATATCTTGAAAAAAATTACTATTTATTCCGTTTCGTTGGGTATTGCTGCCCTCTTGTTAATTACAATAATTGGTTTGGTAGCCACGGGAAACATTGACCAGGCCGGTATTGTTTTTTTGGCATTCTTCGCTGTTTTGGCTTTCGGTTTTAGCGGTTATGAGAACCTGAATGGCCTAGTTTTTACCACCATGATTTTCGCCGGAGTATCGGCGGCACTTTATTACCCTGATCTTTTTACAGTAATAGGTGGTTTTAAGCTTACGATATTAATCATACCATTGATACAGATCATAATGTTCGGTATGGGTACTGCGATGAGCTTAAAAGATTTTGCTTTGGTATTTAAAACCCCAAAGGGCGTGCTCATTGGTGTCTCGGCTCAGTTGTTAATTATGCCGATTGTTGGTTTCGCACTGGCCAAACTAAGTAATTTTCCTCCTGAAATAGCTGCGGGTATTGTACTTATTGGTTGTTCGCCAAGTGGTGTAGCCTCTAATGTTATGGCCTATTTGGCAAAAGCTAATGTAGCATTGTCCATTACAATTACTTCGATAGCGACGCTTCTCGCTCCCTTTTTGACACCTTTGCTTATGAAATTGTTAGCAGGCGAATTTATTGAAATTGATGTTTTGACCATGATGTGGAGTATAATTAAAATGATAATCTTGCCAATTGGTGCGGGCTTACTTTTTAATAAGCTACGAGGTGATGGGGCCAAATGGTTAGATAGGGCCATGCCTTTGGTCTCCATGTTGGCCATAGGGGTTATTATTACTATCATTACTGCTGCAGGTAGAGACAGTCTATTGGATATTGGCGGTATTCTGATGCTTCTGGTTTTAATTCATAATCTATTCGGTTATAGTCTTGGATACAGCTTTGCCAAATTGTTTAAGATGCCAGAGCAAGATGCCCGCACTATAGCTATCGAAGTTGGAATGCAAAATGGTGGACTTGCCTCAGGTATAGCCAATTCATTGGGCAAGATTGCGACAATGGGCCTGGCACCGGCAGTATTTGGTCCGCTGATGAATATTACGGGTTCTATATTGGCTTCCTACTGGCACAAAAAACCACCGAAAACGAAAGTGGTTATTCCACAACCTGAAATTTAGACACTCATACTATTGTAATCGGCACCATTTTTTTTGTTTTTTTCGAATAGTTACGATACTGTTAGCTTCCTGAGAAATATCCCAAATTAAACAGATATTGTTACACGCATCATTCGTTCTTTTTTTTTGGATATTTTGTTGTGCTATAATTTATTGGAAACCCTAATTTTGGAGGTGTCATAAAATAACCATTATCTTAGTCTTTTAAGAATATAAACAACTTAACATAAGATGAAAAAAGTAGTCACTTTCGGAGAAATCATGTTGCGTCTGTCCCCTCCCGGATTTTTAAGGTTTTCCCAAACCACAAGTTTTGATGTAGTATATGGTGGAGGAGAAAGCAATGTAGCAGTTTCATTGGCCAACTATGGGGTACCGGTAGATTTTGTTACGCGACTACCTAAAAATGATATTGGCGAATGTGCCTTTATGGAAATGCGGAAAAGGGGTGTGGGCACTGACAAGATAGTTTATGGTGGTGATCGATTGGGTATCTATTTTTTGGAAACCGGGGCCGTAAGCCGCGGTAGTAAAGTTGTTTACGATCGAGCACATTCCGCAATTGCCGAAATAGAAAAAGGGATGATAGATTGGGACTCCGTTTTCGATGGAGTTGAATGGTTTCATTGGACGGGTATTACCCCGGCAATTTCACAAGGGGCCGCCGATGTATGTCTGGAAGCTGTAAAGGTTGCCAGTAAAAAAGGCGTAACCATTTCGACCGATTTGAACTATCGCGCCAAATTATGGAAGTACGGTGTTGAACCCGAGGGTATCATGACTGAATTAACGTCTTATTGCGACGTCATTCTGGGAAATGAAGAAGATGCAGAAAAACATTTCGGAATCAAGCCCGAAGGATTGAATATTACCACTCAGGGCGAGCATGTGAAAGCTGAGGCATTTCTTTCCGTTTGCCAACAAATGATGAAAAAATTCCCGAACGCCAAAAAGGTGATTACCACCTTAAGAGGTTCAATTTCTGCATCCCATAACACTTGGGCCGGTGTACTTTACGACGGCGAAACCATGTTCAAATCCCCAGAATATCAAATTACCGATATTGTAGATAGAGTAGGGGGAGGCGATTCGTTTATGGGTGGATTAATATACGGTTTGCTAAAATACCCAGAGGATGACCAGAATGCATTAAATTTTGCAGTGGCCGCTTCTTGTTTAAAGCACACTATAATGGGTGATGCCAATTTGGCGACTGTCAGCGAAGTAGAAAAACTCATGGGCGGCGATGCCTCCGGGCGTGTTGCTAGATAATTTCAATTTAGAAACTAAAATAAGGCTTCTCCTTTGAACCTGAAACCACAGAAATCTTAAACAATATAAAATGGCCAAATACTCAAGAATTGAAGTAGCAGCAGTAATGAAGGAAACCGGTATGGTACCCTTATTTTATCATGCGGACATCGAGCTGGGCAAGAAAGTACTCAAGGCATGCTATGATGGCGGTGCTAGGTTGATTGAATTTACTGCCCGCGGAGATTTCGCTTTCGAAGTATTTTTAGAACTGAACAAATATTCCTTGAAAGAATTACCCGGAATGATAATGGGTGTAGGTTCTATTACCGATGCGGGAGCGGCCAGTATGTTTATGCAAATGGGTGCCAATTTTATCGTAACCCCCACTTTGCGCGAAGACATCGCTATTGCCTGTAATCGAAGAAAAGTGCTTTGGTCACCAGGTTGCGGTACCTTAACTGAAATTAATAGAGCGGAAGAACTTGGCTGCGAAATCATAAAACTCTTCCCTGGCGATACCTATGGCCCCGGTTTTGTAAAGGCAATTAAAGGCCCACAACCGTGGACCAGCATTATGCCGACCGGAGGCGTTAGTACTGAGGAAGAAAATTTGAAAGGTTGGTTTGGCGCTGGTGTTACGTGCGTAGGTATGGGCTCACAGTTAATCAGTAAAGATATACTTGCAAATAAAGACTACGCAGGTCTTGAAGCTCGGGTCAAAGACACTTTGGCTCTGATTAAAAGACTAAGAAGCTAGAAGCTACTCGAAAAACGATTTTCGAATTCCCATTTCCAATCCCCGTAATTCTGCTAAACCGCGTAAGCGGCCAATAGCCGAATAACCGGGGTTTGTTTTTTTATGTAGGTCATCCAACATTTGATGCCCATGATCTGGTCGCATCGGAATCATGAAATCTTTTCTACCTGTTTCCTTTCTCCTCTTTTGTTCCTCTAGTATTTTTCTTAGTAGATTGTACATGGGCACGTCTCCCTCTAGATGATTGGCTTCATAAAAATTGCCCTTTCCATCACGTTTCGTACTTCTTAAATGTAGAAAATGGACTCGGTCGGCAAATCTTTCGAACATACCAACAATATTGTTATCTGCTCTTGCCGCCAAAGAACCGGTACAAAAAGTAAAACCGTTGTGAATAGATTTTACCTGGTCGAAAATATGCGCGTAGTCGGCTTCCGTTCCCATAATACGGGGCAATCCTAAAATAGAAAACGGTGGGTCATCGGGATGGATGCATAGTAACACACCATTTTCTTCGGCCACAGGTACAACTTCCTGCAAAAAATATACCAGACTATTTCGCATTTCGTCTTCCCCGATACCGTCGTACGTATCTAGTATTTTTTGAAATTTACTTAAATCATATCCCTTTTCAGGCACTGGATAGCCCTCTGAAGAGCCGGGAAGGCCCGCAATAATAGTTTTGACCAATTCCCAGATATCATTTTCCGACATACCGTCGAAACGCTCTTTAACCGTTTTGATTTCGACATCAGAATAGGTGTTTTCGGCATTGGGTCGCTTTAAAATAAAGAGGTCAAAAGCTGCTAAGGCATTAAATTCAAATGCCAAGGCTTTTGAATCATCGGCGACTTGATAATTGAGACTGGTGCGTGTCCAATCCAAAACGGGCATAAAATTGTAACAAACTACATTGACATTACAGGCCGCAAGGTTTCTAAGGCTTTGCTTATAATTTTCGATATGGCTCTTGTAATCGCCCTTTTGCGTCTTGATATCTTCGTGAATAGGCAGTGACTCTACTACTGACCAAATAAGTCCGTTTTCTTCGAGATGCTTTTTTCGTTTTTCAATTTCGGTGACTGGCCAGACCTCTCCGTTTGCAATATGGTGCAAAGCGGTAACGATTCCAGTGGCACCTGTTTGCTTGATATCTTGCAGACTCACCGGATCACTGGGCCCATACCATCGCCATGTATGTTTCATAATTTACTTCGTGAAAATTCAAAATTATAAGTATCGGATTCTAATAATTGATAGTTTAAAATAGCTATATATTTATAGTTGCAGATGGCGTTTGGATTTTTGAAATCTCAAATCTCAAACCCCACTAAACGCACTAAACCCACCATCTACGGGTAGCACCGCACCCGTGATAAATTTGGCCGCATCACTGCACAAAAAATGGATTGCTCCGTTCAGTTCCGATATGTCTCCAAAGCGATCCATTGGGGTGTTTTTGATGATATTTTCACCTCGCTCCGTATATGTGCCGTTATCATTGGTCAACAGCGCTTTATTTTGTTTGCCAATAAAAAACCCGGGGGCTATCGCATTGACCCGGATTCCTTCGCCAAATTTTAACGCCATCTCTACGGCCATCCACCTTGTGAAGTTTTCCATCGCGGCCTTTGAGGCTGAATAACCAGCCACCCTGGTGATAGCACGGCCAACGGCCATGGAAGAATAATTTAAGATAACGCCTTCTTTTTGTTCTGCCATGGTTTTACCGAACACCAGTGACGGAATCACGGTACCGTTCAGGTTAAGATCCGTTACTTTTTTAAAGCCATCTATCGAAAGGTCAAAAAGTGTTTTGTCAAGGGGGACCGTGGCGCCTGAGAGATTACCGCCGGCGATATTCAATAGAATGTCAATCCTTCCAAAATCGGCTATAATTTTGCTTTTTGTGATATTCAAAGAAGACTCATCAAGTATGTCTGCCTCATAGGCTTTGGCATATCCTCCGATACTTTCTATCTCAGATAATAGCTCGTTCAGGGAAGACTCTTTTCTACTTAATAGGGCTAGTTTGACACCTGCACGCGCAAAACTTTTTGCTACGCTTCCCGCAAGAGAACCGCTTGCGCCTGTAATTATGGCAACCTTATTTTCGATGCCGAACCTATTTTTCATTCGTATGGTTTGAAGGCCGAAGATAAAACAATATCGTTTAAAACTGAAGGAGTAAGAATAGGGTATAAAAAGCGATAAAAAAACTTTACTTTTAACTTAACAAAATGACAAAGATTATATTATGAAAATCTATAGAACCACCCGAGGCGCAATTATAAGCGACGAAGGAAAAAACTACATAAAGAATGTTGAAAATTGGGATGCATTTCTTAATCGAGAAAATCTTTTCCAGGCCCTACAAAATGACATAAAAGATTTAGCCGTTTCAGGTGACCAGGTTATTTCCGATAATTTAGTAGTGCCTATGGGTTCTCAAGAAATCTGGGCGTCGGGCGTAACTTATATGCGTAGTAAAGAAGCTCGTATGGAAGAATCGAAAAAAGCAGGTGGAGGCACTTTTTACGATAGGGTGTATGACGCTGACCGCCCTGAGTTATTTTTCAAGGCGACCCCGCAACGAACGGTAGGGCCGGGCGGAACCGTGCGTATCCGAAAAGATTCTGGGTGGGATGTTCCTGAACCCGAGCTCACTCTTTTTATTAGCTCAAAAGGTGCCATTGAAGGGTATACTATCGGTAACGATATGAGTTCTCGAAGTATAGAAGGTGAAAATCCGTTATACCTTCCGCAGGCGAAAACCTATACAGGCTGTGCTGGCCTCGGCCCCTGTATCTACGTGCCAGGTAAACCGATAAGCCCCGATACGGCTATCGAACTTGAAATTTTAAGGGGTGGTAGTCAAGTATTTCAAGATAAAATTGCCATTAGTCAGATGAAACGAAAGCATAGTGAATTGGTCGAATATCTTTTTAGGGAGTGCGATTTTCCGAACGGTTGTTTTTTAATGACAGGAACAGGAATTATTCCTCCAGATGAGTTTACACTAAATGTCGGCGATGAAGTTCATATCAGTATTGATCGCATAGGAACCTTGGTGAATTTCGTTGGTCAATAGCCATATAAACCTATTTCATAACTGAACAACTAAGATTTTATATGTTTTAAGTAAGCTGCATCTTTGTTCCTGTCTTGTTTGAATAATCAATTTCGCAGGTTGTTTATAATCCGAAAAACTTGAACATATTTGAATAAAAGTTAAGATATTTATGTTTTTTTACATACCATCTTCAATTATTGAATTCCTCTATACACTACCTCGGGGTGGTTCAACTATAGCTTTTTTAGAGTTGCATGTCTAGAGAGAATTTGGGTCTATGATGAGACGAAAATAAATCGTAAAAATAGGACCACGAAGTATTGGGTACAGGTAAGAGAATAACTCAAGACGAGTTCAATGTTTCAAATGTAATTTAATAGACAACTGAAAATTATTTTGTTTATACCTAAACGGACAAGACCAATACTTCATCTCATGCTAATTTTAGCTGCATGTGGTGTTTCTTATTCCCAAGAAAATATAGTATTCGATCATATCACCGCTGAAGAAGGTTTGTCCCAGAGTGATATCAATTGTATATATCAAGATAAGCAGGGTTTTATGTGGTTTGGCACCCACGATGGTCTTAATAAATATGATGGATACGAATTTACGGTATACAATCCCGATAGTAATAAATTATCGAATATTAACAGCAATTTGATTTATACTATTGTCGGAGACGAAGATGACAATCTTTGGATTGGAACCACGGGAAGCGGGCTGAATTATTTTGATCGTACCACCGAGACCTTTACTGCGTTTAGGTACGAAAAAGGAAATACCAAAAGTTTGGATAACGATCATATTTCCATTCTCTACAAGGATAGTAAGAATCGACTTTGGATTGGAACCAATGAAGGTCTTAATATGTTAGATCTAGAAAAGGGTTCGCAAAATTTAGAATTTCAACGCTTTAACTCTGAACAAGAACCTTTTATTACCGGGTGGGACGGAAAATCGATTTATGCAATTTATGAAGATTCGAGAAATCAACTGCTGGTAGGCGGGCCTGGAGGCCTGTATAAATTAGCACGAGACCCGAAAGGCAACAACTATTTCAGGCTGGTAAATGAGGGTATCGGTCTGCCGAAAGTTACCGTACGATGTATAGTAGAAGACATATCAGGTCGCCTCTTTATAGGTACTGAAGATGGACTTTATTACCAAAAAGGTTCGGAGAAAGCCCATAAGTTAGAAGATGGGCATTTCAATGCGCTAGTACTTGATAAGAACAATCATCTTTGGGCAGGTACCAATAACGGATTATACTTATTCGAGAATTTTCCGAATCAAAAGGCTCCCAAATTAATCGAGCGTTTTACATACGACCCAAGAAATTCAGGTAGCATCAGCAAAAATATTATAAAATCCATATATATGGATAGAACGGGAATTATCTGGATCGGCACCAATGGTGGTGGGCTTAACAAATATGACCCAGTAGGAAAGCAATTCCGTCATTTACGGAAAACATCAGACCCCAACAGTTTGAGCTATGACAAAATAAGGGCTATGTACGAGGATAGTAACGGAACCTTATGGATAGGTACAGAGGGCGGCGGCCTCAACATGCTCACCGCAAAAAATGACAATGGTAAATACTCTGGGTTTGAACATTTTCAAGAGATTTCAAGAGCCTTTGCTATTTATGAAGTCGAGCAGGGTAACAAAAAAATACTTTTGATAGGTGCTGAAAGTACTCCTGGACTTTTTCAATTGGATATAACCAACCCCAGTACCGATATCAAAAAAAGCCTTACCACTTTTGAAGACATTAAGCACAGTGTTTTCAGTATTTTAAAAGATTCCAGGGAAAACATTTGGATCGGCACATACGGAGGTGGTGTGCATCGATGGATTCCGAACGATACCATTGGAAAATACAACAAAGATGTTTTCATGCATCTTCCCGAAGATGTCAACTCAATTTCAAGTGATATTATTAGAAACATTTATGAGGATAAGAACGGAAATATGTGGTTCGCAACCGGCGACGGACTATGCAGACTTTCCCAGAATGAAAGTATTAAGACGTGGCCAAAATTTACTATTTATAAAAATCGAACGGAAGATATCAATTCAATAAGCCATAATTATATACTATCCTTATTCGAGAGCGAAAAGGGAGATTTTTGGGTGGGTACTTTTGGAGGCGGGATCAACCAATTTATTCCTGGTGAAAATGAGGCATCAGGGAGTTTCGTTTCTTATTCGGACAAAGATGGGCTGCCCAACAACGTCATCAAAGGCATTTTGGAAGAAAGTAATGGCAATCTTTGGCTCTCTACCAACCAAGGGCTTTCAAGGTTCGATGTCGAGAAAAAGAATTTTAAAAACTATGATGTCTATGACGGCCTTCAAAGTAGCGAATTTCAAGAATTGGCATGTTTCAAACGTGAAGATGGTGAGATGCTTTTTGGTGGCATCAATGGTTTCAACGCTTTCTACCCTGAAAATATTGTAGAAAATACCATAGAAGCGGAGACGGTAGTTACCAATTTTTCGATTTTTAATAATCCTGTTGAAATCGGTAAAGAATTGCATGGCCGTCCTATTTTAGAACAAAGTATCAATACCACCGAAAAACTCAAGTTGAAATATAAGGAGAATAGCTTTGCATTTGAATTTGCCGCTTTGCACTATGCAGCACCTTCTAAAAATAAATTTGCCTATACCCTGCAGGGTTTTGACGAAGATTGGATTCAGACCACCTCGAACAAAAGGTTTGCCACCTATACCAATCTCGAGCCGGGATCATACACATTCAAGGTTAAGGCCTCGAACAACGATGGTGTTTGGGATACCACACCGTCTGAAATAACCATAGAGGTCATACCCCCATTTTGGAGAACCAATATAGCCTATGCCCTTTATTGTCTTTTTGTTATGGGCCTGCTTTGGCTTTTCTGGAGGTATACGTTCATTCGTACCACAGAAAAACATCAATTGGAACTGGAGCATTTGGAAAAGGAAAAATCTGAAGAGATGCAACGGATGAAACTAGAGTTTTTTACCAACATTTCACACGAGTTTAGAACGCCGCTCACTTTGCTAAAGGGGCCATTAGATTATTTACAGAAAAAAGGGGATGTCTTAAAATTTGACAAGGTAAAAGAGCAATATGGCCTTATGCAAAAAAATGCCGATTACCTCATGCGCCTCGTAAATCAGCTTTTGGATTTCAGAATAATGGGGCAGGGTAAAATGCGGTTGGTTGTACGCAACAGTAATATTACCGAGTTTATAAGAGAGGTATGTGAACCCTTTCAGTTTCTTGCGCATAAGCGTTTCATAGATTTTGAAGTTAGTTCGTCCGATAAACGTTTATTGACATGTTTTGATCATGATGCCCTTGAAAAAATCATAAACAATTTGCTTTCCAATGCTTTTAAATTTACTCCTAATCAAGGAAGAATACGTGTAGATATTTCCAAAGGAAAAGATTATTCTGGGGTCGATTTGCCGCAATTGCATTACGACATATCAAATTATGTAATAATTCAGGTGAAAGATTCGGGTTCAGGCATTCCTGAGGATAGTTTGCTACAAATTTTCGAGCGATTTTATGTAAAACGGGATAAGAATCAAAAGAATCTTAGCGGTGCGGGCATAGGTCTTTCTTTTGTAAAGAATTTGGTCGAACTGCATCTCGGTAGCATTGCTGTGACCAGTGAACCCAATAAAGAGACCAATTTTATCGTGGCACTTCCGAAGTACAGGAATGCATATGAAAATAGTGAGGTCATTACCATAAAAGAAGCAAACGATGGCGATTTTACTATGCGCTCTTCAGAAGCCGAATCTTTTGCTATTGGGTTTAATGATGAAATTGTGGATAGTGCTTTGTCGCGCGACAGACAAAAATTCCCAGTTTTATTGGTCGTCGACGATAATCCAGATATACGGTCCTTTATAAATGCCACTTTAGATGGCGAGTATACGGTTCATGAGGCCGAAAATGGAGCCGAAGGATTAGAAATTGCTTTGAAAGTTATCCCCAATATTATCTTAACAGACGTGGTAATGCCGGTTATGGATGGTATCGAACTATGCCAAAAAGTGAAGACCAAAACGGCTACAAGTCATATTCCTGTCCTGATGATTACAGCAAAATCGTCTCAAGAGAGTGAATTGCAAGGCCTACAACACGGCGCTGACGATTATATCAGAAAGCCTTTCGATATTGAATTGTTACAATTAAAGCTGAATAATATCATCAAGCAACGAGATGATCTTCGCAAACGTTTCAATCGCGAGATTAACTTACAGCCCAAAGAAGTGACCGTCACCTCAGCCGATGAACTTTTCTTGCAGCAGGCTATTGAGATAGTCGAAAAACATATGATGAACAGTGACTTGAACGTAGAGATGATGGTGAAAGAAATGGGCTATAGCCGTACCAATCTATTTTTGAAATTTAAGGAGATTACGGGGCTTTCTTCAAGTGAGTTTATAAGGAATATTCGCCTAAAACGAGCAATTCAACTTTTTGACAAGAGCGATTTATCGGTTAAGGAGATTATGTACAAGACAGGATTCAATACCGCTTCCTATTTTTCAAAATGTTTTAAGAAGCAGTTCAGGGTTGTGCCTAGTGAATATGTTAGGCAAATAAAGGATAAGAAAGAAATTCAATTTTAACTAGATAAATAATTCTATGGCTTATTTTAAAATAGCAAACCATGTAGTGTTTATAAAAAAACAACATGCGATATATTCTTTGGCATTAGCCATTCTTTTGGTGTTAAGCTCTTGCGGACAAAAAAAAGACACCAAAACTAGTGAGGAGGGATCGGTAATTGCAAAACCGAATGTAATTATCGTTTTTACAGATGATCAAGGGTATGGCGATTTAGGTTACCACGGCAATCCCATAGTAAAAACACCAAATCTTGATGCATTTGCAGAACAATCATTAGAGTTGACCAACTTTCATGTAGGCACTACTTGTGCGCCAACTAGGGCCGGACTCATGACAGGAAGAAACGCAAATCGCAATAATGCCTGGCACACTATTGCCGGATGCTCCATTTTACTTGAAGATGAAGAACTTATGCCACAAGTTTTTAAGCGAAACGGTTATAAAACGACAATGTTCGGTAAATGGCATTTAGGTGACAATTACCCATTCAGACCTCAAGATAGAGGGTTTCAAAGTGCTTTTTATCATGGGGGAGGCGGTATTCAACAGACTCCTGATTATTGGAATAATGATTATTTTGATGATACGTATTTTAGAAACGGCACTCCTGAAAAAGCCACTGGCTATTGCACCGATGTCTGGTTCGATGAGGCCATTACCTATACACAGAAAAAAGGCGATAAACCATTCTTTATGTATCTTGCTTTGAACGCTGCCCACGGTCCCTTTAACGTACCCGAAAAGTATGCCGAAATTTATGCCTCTGCAGCCCTTACCGATATACAAAAAAGATTTTATGGGATGATTTCCAACATTGATGATAATTTTGGAAGATTGGTCGCGCACTTAAAAGAAACAGACCAATTTGATAACACCATCATTATTTTCAGTACAGATAATGGAACCGCGGCCGGTATTAAAAATGTGGAAGGTAGTGATGAAGTTTTTGGTTTTAATGCTGGATTAAGGGGAACCAAGGGAAGTCATTATGATGGAGGCCATATGGTGCCATTCTTTATAACTTGGCCCGATGGAAACATCAAACAAAAAGTAAAAAATAATGATTTGGTCGCTCATGTTGATATTTTACCGACCCTGGCTGAACTTGTCGGTATTCCGTTTACACCCAAAAAAACTTTGGATGGTAAAAGTATGGCAGCAACTTTACGTGGCCAAGATATCGATGCCGAACGAATGTTGGTGGTCGATACACAGCGTAATCAACTTCCTGAAAAAGGACGAAACCCTTGCGTTATGCAGGCCGAATGGCGCTTAGTTAATGGAACTGAACTATATAATACCATCGATGATCCGGGGCAACAAACTGATATATCGAATATGCATCGAGAGCGGGTCAAAAAAATGCAAGACTTCTATGAGCAATGGTGGGCATCTATTCAACCGGATATTCGATATGCCGAAATACCATTGGGTAATAACGAGGCTAACCCTGTAATGATAACTGTTCATGATCTTCATGCCGAAGATAACCTGCCATGGAATCAAGTACAAATTAGAAAAGGCGAAGCTGACCCTGACGGATATTATAGTATAAAAGTTGTGGAAGACGGAAGCTACGGATTCAAATTATACCGTTATCCACCGGAATCAGGATTGGCGTTGAATGCGTCTACAAACGAGATTCCAAGCTCAAACTTCGCTGACGGACTGCCAGAGGGACGGAAAATAAACCCAGCGACGGCCGTGATAAAAATGGGCGACATAGTGATGCAAACTCGAGTGGATCAAGACGAGCCTTTTGCGCTTATAGAAGGGAAACTAAAAAAAGGAAGCTACAAGCTCAAAAGTAATTTCATTACAACCGACGGAAAACCAATACCGGCATACTATACGCAAATTGAAAAATTGAAGCCGTGAAAAAATCAGCCCTAATTGCCCCCTTTTATGATGTCTATTGTTATGATTTATAGAAAATCTCAAATTAAGTACCCTCAGATGAAAATAGTATTCAACATTATTGTTGCTAGCATATTCCCAATGTTTCTTTTTGGTCAAGGTTCTCAAACAAATGTGGTTGTTTCTTCGGGACAGTTAATCGAAACTATTATCCAACATACAGGTTCGGCCAGAGTACCCAATACAGTAGATGTTATTAAAGAGGGAGCTCCAGAAACACCCGTAAAAGGCATTGCCAATTGTATGTTTGCGACAATGGACGTTTTGAGAAAGGCAGTTGAAAAAAACTGCAATTTTATTATAACTCATGAGCCACTATATTATAACCATTTAGATAATACAGAACAATTTCGAAATGATTCAATTTACTTGGAAAAAAAGAAATTCATTGACGACAATAAACTTGTAGTATGGCGGTTCCACGACTATATTCATCGCATCGCAATAGATGGTATTATTTCAGGAATGGTTGAAAAACTTGGTTGGGAAAACAATATAGTAACTGATGATCAGTACCGATTCCATTTCCCACAAATTACATTAACTGGACTATTAAAAAACTTGAAGAGTACATTTTCCGAGAATGGTTTTCATGTAGTCGGAGACCCTGAAATGCTATTATCAAATGTTTTATATGTCCCTGGCGCATCAGGCAGTAATGCCCAAATTGGCCAACTACAGAAAAGCGATGTTGATGTTGTGGTTGCCGGTGAAGTACCTCAATGGGAAACTTATGAGTATGTTCGCGACGCCGTATCACAAGGAAGGAAAAAAGCTATTATTTTTATAGGACACATAAACTCAGAAGAATTTGGCATGAAATTTTGTGCTGATTGGTTAGGCGATTTCGTCAAAGATATGCCTATACACTATATTGAATGCGGTTCTTCGTTTTGGACCTATTAAAAAATGAAGAGGAGGGCTTTTTTATCTTTCCATTTGATGAACATGGGTAAGAATCAAAAAGTCAGACCGCTGACCTTTGTTTCCGAAACTCCCCTGGGGTTTTTCTCGACTTTTTTTTGAACATCCTAGTATAGTAAGACACACTATCCCAGCCTGTTTTTTCGGCAATTTCTGCCAATGTGTTTTCGGTGGTCAGTAATAATGTTTCCGAACGTTCCAAACGTACGGTTTGAATGTATTTACTTGGGCGTATGCCGAACTTTTGCTGAAATACCCTAGAGAAATGGTCGGCACTCAAGTTACATTTTTTCGCCAAATCCGATACGCTCAATGGCTGGTGAAGATGTTCTTTTATAAAGTTCAGTACCTCGTAGAAATCACTTCTAATATGTATTTTAGAGCTTTTGTTATTCCGTATAAAACGGGAAAACAATAGCTGCAATAGCCCCTGCGTTTCGAGGAAAGCCTGAGCCGATAAAGTGTTATTTTTTTTTGCCACATTTGCGATTACACCACGCTTGTCATAAACCTTGGGATTGTCGTTAATTAGATTTCGGTTCGGATTCAGCTCCATAAGTCTTCGAAAATGTTCAACATCAAGTCTTGTAGCCTCTAGTTCGTAACTAAAATCTTTGAGGTCGTATATTGATAGACCATCGCCCACCTCTTCAAGAAAATTGATGTAAAATTGTTCATGTTATGCGCTGAACTGGTAACGACTATAGGTAAAACTCGGGATTAAGTATAAATAACCCTCTTTAAAATCGAATTCTTTATAATTGTGGTACACTTTTGCCGTACCCTTGGTAACTAAATACAATCGCGAAAATGGGCTAATTACATTGTCATAGTCCCATGAAGTATCTAGTTTGGCATAACCTACATGAAGCAAACTAAGCTTTAAAGATTGAAGAATTTTATTCATGGAATTAAAACATGATCGTCGGATTTTATACTATCCTCTAAAGATATAAAATTCATTTTGAATACTATTTTAACGGGTAGTTTAAGGCTTTTTTATTTTGCAATTTCGCACTGTAACAAATTTTTCATATCGGAAATGTACTATTCATTGCCTGATTTGGATAATAATAATCTCTACAAAAAACCTAAATTTGAACAAAGTGTAATTTGTCAAGATATTTATGTTCGATTTTAAAATTTTAGCGATTCTCTTAGGCTTGTTTCTTGTGGTTTCATGCGGCGGTCCTGATTTGCCCGAAGATGTAGCACTTGCTTATGAAAAGCTTCCTGAAAAAATAGATTTTAACCAGCACGTAAAACCTATTTTGTCCGATAAATGTTTTATCTGCCACGGTCCGGACAAGGCAAAAATAAAAGCTGGATTGCAGTTGCACCTACCTGAATTGGCATATGCCGAATCTTCAAATTCACCTGGAATCTATTCCATAGACCCCGGAAACCCTGGAAATAGCGAAGCCATAAGGCGAATATTAACTGACGACCCCGAGCTTATAATGCCCGAACCTTCTTCACACTTGAGGCTTTCCGCTTACGAAAAAGCAATGCTCGTGAGGTGGATTGAAGATGGCGCCGAGTATCAAGACCACTGGGCATTCTTAGCTCCGAAAGAGCAGAAGCCACCAATGGTCAAGTTAAAAGAAAAGGTCGCCAACCCTATTGACAATTTTGTATTGGCCAAGTTAGAAAAAGAAAACCTAGAACCGAGTGCCAAGGCCGACAAAGAACTTTTATTACGTCGTGTGAGTTTTGACCTTACTGGACTTCCACCGACCTTGAATGAAATCGAAGCTTTTGTAAAAGACAATTTGCCAAACGCTTACGAGAAGCAGGTAGATCGACTCTTGGCTTCACCCCATTATGGCGAGCAAATGACGTTGGATTGGATGGACCTTTCTCGATACGCCGATACCCATGGTTATACCGTTGACCGTTATCGCGACGTTTCCGTTTGGCGTGATTGGGTCATTAAGGAATTTAACGAAAACATGCCCTATGATGAGTTTATCCGTTGGCAAATGGCTGGTGACCTGATAAAAAATGCCACCGATGAACAAATTTTGGCAACGACCTTTAACCGACTTCATCCACAAAACGCTGAAGGTGGAATTATTGATGAAGAGTTTCGTTCAGAATATGTGTCTGACCGAACCAATGTGGTAAGTGAAGGTTTTTTAGGTTTAACGATGGCTTGTGCCAAATGCCACGATCATAAATACGATCCTATTTCCCAAAAAAACTATTATGAGATGTATAGTTTCTTTAATAACGTACATGAATCAGGGCAAATTTCTTTTGATTGGTCCATGCCTGCACCCACCTTATTGCTTCCTGAAAAGGAACAAACGCAGTTTTTAGATTTTGTAGAAAAACTTATCGATGAGAAAAAAGAAGCGGTTCAAAACACTGCTGAAATAGAAAATGATAAGGCGCAGCAGTGGTTATCAGAAGAAAAGTATAAAAACCTAAGACTAAAAAAACTTCCCAATAAGCTCTCTGCCTATTTTGATTTTAATAATAATAGGCTAACAAATAAAGTGAATCCCTTTCAAAGCGGAAAAATGGAACGACAAGGTGCAACCAGCCAACATCCGAATTTTACAAAAGGATTTTCGGGTAAAGGATTAAAAATGGATGGTGACGCATGGTTGAATTTAGGCAAAGCAGGAATTTTTCAACGACATCAACCCTTCAGTATCGGTATTAGGGTTTTCATTCCTAATGACTTGGAGAACGGCGTTATTTTTCACAAAGGAGTTGGCGCAAAACTTTATAATTTCAGAGGATATCATTTGGCTGTAAATGATAACAAGCTAGAGGCCTTACTAGCACATCAGCATCCGGGTAACGCCATCGTAAAATATTCTTTAGCTAATGTTCCTAAAGAAAAATGGATACAACTGACCATGACCTATGATGGTTCAAGTACTTCAGATGGCCTACATATATATCAAAATGGACGGAAATTGGATACCAAAACAGAGATTGACAATCTGTACAAAGACATTGTATTTAATTCCAAGGCCTATGGTATGAAAGGTGTGCCTGATGATCCGGGACTTCAAATTGGAGCCAGATGGAGAGGAAAGGGTATTGGCGGTGCGACCGTCGACGACATTTTGGTATTCAACAAAGAATTAAAGCCTCTCGAAGTAAGTCAAATAGGAAATCCAGAGCGTGTAAAGTTAATCGTTGCTAAAAATAAGCATCAGCTTAGTACCGAAGAGAAAGCAGTGCTTAAAGAGTACTATTTGTCTGCCGAATCTGCCAGCTATAAATCGTCACTACGGGCATTGGAAAAAGTGCGCAAAACATATGTGGACAGTATTGAGCTTATCAAAGATATTCCGGTAATGAAAGAAATGGAAGAGCCTAGGGCGACCTTTGTACTCCAGCGTGGCTTATATGACCAATATGGCGAACAGGTGTATCCAAATACTCCCGATAAGATATTTGCCTTTTCCGACAGTCTAGAGAAAAATCGTTTTGGCTTGGCCAAATGGGTGACGAGCAAAGATAATCCGTTAACCGCACGTGTGGCGGTCAATCGGTATTGGAAGAATTTATTCGGAACAGGAATCGTTCGAACGGTTGAAGATTTTGGAAACCAAGGCGAGTTACCAAGTCACCCGGCCCTGTTGGATTGGCTTGCAATTCATTTCATGGAATCGGGTTGGAACGTGAAGGCCTTGCATAAAATTATGGTGATGTCAAACACCTACCGACAATCTTCTTTGGCAACCGAAGAATTAATGGCTCGTGATAAGGCAAATCGACTTCTAGCACGAGGACCATCTGGCAGGTTGACCGGCGAAATGTTACGAAACAATGCTTTAGTAGCTTCCGGATTACTAAACCGTAAAATTGGAGGTATGAGCGTAAATCCATATCAACCAGCCGGACTCTGGAAAATCAACGGATCAACCTATGAAGAAGATGAGGGAGAAAAATTGTATCGTAAAAGTATGTATACCATTTGGAAACGCTCTGTACCCCATCCAACCATTGCCACTTTTGATGCTCCCGAAAGGTCTTTCTGTGCTGTACGTCGTCAAGAAACCAACACCCCATTACAGGCTTTGGTATTGATGAATGACCCCACTTATGTAGAAGCCTCACGGGTATTAGGATACGCGATGTTACAATATTCCGACACAAAAGCTGGTATTGCAAATACCTTCAAAAAACTTACGGGAAGAACAATTCAAGATGAGGAATTAAACCTTTTAGCCGATTTGCAATTGGAAGAATATGAAAAATTCAAGTCAATGAAGTCTAAGACACAAGGTTGGTTAAATTCTGGTGAATTTCGTATTTCAAATGATAATGATGAAGCCTTAGTGGCTGCAAATGCCGTTGTAGCAAGCACGATTATCAATTCGGATGCTGCTATTACAAAAAGATAGGCCTCCCATAAACCCCCTTCCCAAGAAGGGAGATAAAAAAGTTTAATTGAAGATATCAGAAAATAAACCCTCCATACATGTTCCCTCTCTTCTGGCAGGGCTAGGGCTAGTGTGGGGGCTTTTAAACAAATTTTATGTGTCACAATCACGATAATTTAAGGTCGAATAATAAAGATTTGCAAGAGGTAGAACGCCAAATGGATCGGCGTAGCTTTTTGACAAAGACTTCAATGGGGCTTGGGGCAATTGCATTGGGTTCGTTGCTGAACGCTGATAAAGCCTTGGCAGCGGTCAACAACGGTGCTCTTGATACATCGAACCCTGATGCGCTGTTAAGGTCCTTTAATAAAAATCGTTTAGGGCTTCCACATCATTTACCAAAAGCCAAACGAATCGTATACCTCTTTCAAAGTGGTGGTCCGTCACAGTTTGAAATGTGGGATTATAAGCCCAAGTTAAAGAATATGTTCGGGCAAGAGTTACCCGACTCCGTTCGTCAAGGTCAACGGCTTACTGGCATGAGCGCCGAGCAAACGAGCTTCCCCATGGCGCCCTCTATTTTTGATTTTAAACAATATGGAGAAACAGGAACCTGGGCCAGTGAACTATTGCCTTATACTTCGGAAGTAGTTGATGAACTCTGTTTTATCAAATCGATGCAAACCGACCAAATCAATCATGATCCGGCAATTACCTTTATGCAGACCGGAAATCAATTAGCTGGACGGCCATCGATTGGCTCTTGGTTAAGCTACGGTTTGGGTTCTGACAATGAAAACCTTCCCACCTTTATTACCCTGATTACCAAGAATATGGGAGGTCAACCGTTATATTCCCGCCTTTGGGGCAATGGCTTTTTGCCTACGGAACATCAAGGGGTTCAATTCCGATCCGGTAAAGACCCTGTACTCTATCTGAGTGACCCAGAAAATTATGATGGAGAAGATAGAAGACAAATGTTGAATTACCTAGGAAAATTGAATGAGGTACAACACGATACATATGGAGATCCGGAAATAAATGCCCGTATGGCACAGTACGAAATGGCATTCCGTATGCAGACTTCCGTTCCAGAAGTGACCGACATATCTGACGAACCTGATTATATTTTTGATATGTACGGTGAAGACAGTAGAGATCCAGGTACTTATGCTGCCAATTGTTTAATGGCTCGAAAATTACTGGAAAAAGATGTGAAATTTGTTCAATTGTATCATCAAGGATGGGACCAGCACAGTAATTGTCCCGGTGGTGTCAAAGCGCAATGCAAACGAACAGATCAAGCCAACGCAGCCCTGATAAAGGATTTAAAACAACGTGGTATGCTAGAGGACACCTTAGTCGTTTGGGGTGGTGAATTTGGACGTACCGTATATTCCCAGGGACAGTTGACCCCGGAGAATTATGGCCGAGATCACCATCCAAAAGCATTTACGATGTGGATGGCCGGAGCCGGGGTAAAATCTGGATTTACCTATGGTGAGACCGATGATTTCAGTTACAATGTGGTCAAAGATCCGGTACACGTTCATGATTTTCATGCAACTATGATGCATTTATTCGGTATTGACCACGAAAGATTGACCTTTAAGCACCAAGGCCGCCGCTATCGATTGACCGATGTGCACGGACATGTGGTAAAAGACCTTTTGACTTAAATTTTGTTTAGGGTTTCTGTCGTTTGTAGTTTCAGGTTGAAAAAAGCGATTCCCCATTTGACTTCCGACTGAGAGGATTGCATTAGGGGGGATGTTTCCGTGAGGATAAAAGATAATGCATTTAAGGGTTTGATAGCGAAAACTTTACGCAAAGTATAGATTTTTCAAATTTTAATCATTAGAATTCCTCGAGGCTCTGCCTCGGGGTAGCGTACTGACATGT